>NZ_JADEXS020000001.1:8504171-8863343 GCF_015207005.2 Desmonostoc muscorum LEGE 12446 | reverse complement strand
TTCTGCTGGTTCAATCTCAGCACTAGAAATTAGGGAAATAGGTTCTGGCATCGCTTATACTCCTAGTGCCGCAGGGCGGAAGTCAAAAGTCAAAAGTCAAAAGTCAAAAGTATTAAGGAAGGGACTTTTTAGCGATTTTAAATGGTTGCTCTACTTACGCCGTGGCGTACTAGTATGAAGTTAATGAAGTAGACAAACTAGGTTACAAAGCCAGGTATTAAGCCTCTTTTACTCCTGAATTCTGAGTTCTGAATTCTGAATTCTGCTGTATGATTCAGGTAGCATTGCTGTAACTATACTCGCATCCAGTTGCATTTATGTTCCTGCTAATTCTCGTAATTTAGTTAAAACTGCCTGAGCATGACCTTTGGTTTTCACGTTAGGCCAAGTATAGGCAATGATTTTATCAGGTGAAATCAAAAAAGTTGAGCGAGCAACACCCATATATTCTTTGCCCATAAACTTCTTTAAGCGCCAACTACCATAAGCTTCTGTCAAAATATGTTCGGGGTCGCTTAAGAGGGTAATTGACAAGTTATGTTTGCTGATAAATTTACAATGGGATTTACCAGAATCTGGACTCACACCTAAGATTTTAGCTCCTAGTTCGCTGAAGTCTTCATACAATTCGGTGAAATTTTTTGCTTCGGTGGTACAGCCGGGGGTGTCATCTTTGGGGTAGAAATAAAGCACAATCCACTGACCGTTGAAGTCAGAGAGACTAACTGGATTCTCATTTTGGTCAGGGGTGGAGAAATCTGGTGCTGGTTGTCCGATTTGGGGAATGTTACTCATGGTGGGGTTGTGAAAGATTGCAATCGCTTTAGAATTGTACATAGGTTAGGCGATCGCATCTCATTCAAAAATATGACGAATTTATTAAAATAATCCTGATTTAGCTGAAGTTAGGGCTGTTTTCTCACTTCTAAACTAATCCATTCGCCAAACTTTGATGGTAGTATCCTTACCTCCACTGACCAAAGTCTGTCCATCTGGGGTAAATACAAGTGCATTCACACCATCTAAATGGGCATTGATACTGTAAACTTCTTGCCCATTGCTTAAATCCCAAACTTTAATTTTTTCGTCATCACTACCACTTACTACTGTCTGACCATCTGGACTAATTGCGACACAATTAACAGGATTTGAATGCCCACTAAGAGTATAAATTTGCTCCCCAGTATCCAGATTCCATATAATAATTGTCGTATCTTCACTAGCACTTACTAGAATTTGCTGATTTGAGCTAATGGCAACACTACTAATGCCCTTTAAATGACCAGCAAAAGTTGACTTTGGCCAGACTTTGATTGTAGCATCCCAGCTACCACTAGCTACATAGTTTGAGCTAATTGCTAATGAACTAACTCTGGATTCATGTGTCGTTAAAGTGCGAATATACTCTCCTGCTTTTAGATTAAATAGTGCTACTTGCCCATTAGAACTACCAGTAATAAATGTTTGCTGTTTTGGGCTAATTGCTACAGATATAACATCAAAATTAACTATAATGCTGCTAATTTCTTCACCGTTATTCACATTCCAAATCTTAATTTTTTTATCATAACCACAACTAACCAAAGTTTGTCCATCTGGACTAATTGCTACGGAATTTACTTGCGTTGCATGTCCTGTAAAGGTACGAACTTCTTTCCGACTATTAAGGTTCCATACTTTGATTGTCTTGTCATTACTGCCACTAGCTAAAGTCTGTCCATCTCGACTAATAGCTAGACTCAAAATAGCTCCAGAGTGTACAGAGTTCCAACTACCAAGAATGCGTTCTAAAGAAATTGTTTTTGTATTTAATGTATATTGTGGTTTAAACAAGTTTAAATTAGTTAATTTCATCGGATATAAAGTCTCTTTAACTTCTGATAATCTTTCCAATATTACCTGGGTGTTCGCTGGGCGATCCTTTACTGGCCGCATCATCAGATGGTCAATAAAATCTCCTAAAAAAGGAGAGATATGATTAGCCTCATCACGCCAGTTTAGATCGGCAGTATATGGATCGCCATAGGGGTCAGCCATCAGATCAAGAGGATACTTTCCTGTAAGCAAATGGACAAAAGTACGACCCAAGGCAAAGAAATCTGATTGCAGAACAGCACGACCATTGATTTGCTCTAAAGGAGCATACCCATCAGAAACAAATCTTGTAATTTCACCTGCTACTTGTTTTTTCTCGTAAGTTTCGGTAATTTCCCGCGCAATACCAAAATCTATTAACACCAATTGTCCATCGGCAGTTAACATAATGTTAGAAGGCTTAATATCCCGATGGAAAAACTGCTGCTGATGTACTTCGTGCAAAATATTTGCTAACTGTGTTAACCAAAGGATTGCTTGCTTTTCACTGATGGGACGATTACCACGTTTTTCTAACCATTCGTGTAAATTTTCTCCATCAATTTTATCCATTACTAAACAGTGAACTGGGTCTTGGCTATTTTGAGGAAAAAACTGGAAATAATCCTCAGCATTAGGAATTCCTGGATGATTTAGTCGCTTCAAAACCTCAGCTTCTTGCTGAAAAAGTAACACTGCTTTAGGTTCATTAAGTGTAAGAACCTTCAAAATTTTTAGTTTGCCACTGTCACTTACCTCAAATGTTCTAGCAAAGCCACCTTTGCCTATAGGTCGTGTTACTCGATAACAGCCTTCTAGTAACAATTCAGAGCCGCAGCTTTGACAGCGCAGTAAATTATCAGGATTGTCAGGATTTAGGCAGTTAGGATTGATGCACAGGCTCATCTTCTGGAAAAGTCACTGATTTATCTGATATTTTAGCTTCAATTACTGATAGTCTGGGGAAAATCGGCATCAGAGCCATGCTTGGTTGGGCTATGCCTACGCATCTCATTCATCTTTGTTTACCATGAAAAAAGTTCTCTCATCAGGTTGAGAACAATTACTTCTGTTGATCCGCCATAATAATGATTTAGTCTACTAGTATTTTTGTTTAACTATTCCCACCCTTCAAAATTCAAATGTCTAAAGATATGCAACGCGAATTTGCCAACCGCGATGAGTTGGTAGCTTACCTGCGCGAACAATTCCCAAATGCAACAGAACGAGATGATCACATCAGCGAAACTCTCGGAGGACGCAAAGCCGCACAGAAAGCACTGCAAAAAATCGACCCACTACGCTACGCACAAACACGCAATTTTTTTACAGGTGCAGTCACTCGACTTTCGCCTTACATCCGCTATGGCGTTTTGAGTTTGCGAGAAATTCGAGATTTTGTCCTTGATCGGGTGCAGCAGCAAGATGATGCTACTAAATTAATCAATGAGTTGGGTTGGCGCGATTATTGGCAGCGGTTATATGTAAAGTTAGGGGATGGAATCTGGCAAGACCAAGAAGAGTACAAAACTGGTTACACTCTGGCTGAATATGCGCCCGAATTGCCGCAAGATATCAAACAAGGAACTACAAATAGAGTTTGTATTGACAGCTTCAGCCGTGATTTGAGAGAAACTGGCTATTTACATAACCATGCACGGATGTGGATAGCCGCATACATTGTCCATTGGCGGCGCATTCGTTGGCAACCAGGAGCTAAATGGTTTCTCGAACACCTTTTGGATGGCGATCCTGCTAGTAATAATATGTCATGGCAATGGGTCGCCAGCACTTTTAGTCATAAACCGTATTTTTTTAATCGGGAAAATTTAGAACGTTATACCAAAGGCATTTATTGTCAGAAATGTCCGCTTTATGGTCATTGTGATTTTGAAGGTAGTTATGAAGAATTAGAACAGCGACTTTTTCCCAAAGGAAAATTTAGCAAACAAGCTAACAGCAAAAGTTGGCGGTGAGTTCGGCGTTGCTGAATCTGCGGATGAATTTATGTCACGCAGAGATATTTGACAAAAGAATGCGACAAATAAACCATTTGTAGAGACGCGATTCATCGCGTCTTCACTTCACCCAAAGATGTGTTGCAATCATTAATTGAATTGTATAAAAGTTTGAGAGATTGATTTTTTGATTGCGATCGCTTTTACAAATACCTCCAGCCATCAACACAGAAGCTGCTACTGTGCGAAACACCGAAACGTGAAGGCAGAAGCTGCAAAAGCCAAGGCGGAAGCTGCTACAAGGAAGGCAAAACAGAGAAATTCGTTAGTATATAAACCAATACGGTTCAGTTAAGGCTAACACTGTTTGTCAAATTCAATTTTTTTAACGAACCGCCAAGGACGCATAGACACGTTCGCGGAGCGTCTCGCAGAGAAGTGGCTTCCCGAAGGGTAAGACGCAAAGATAAGAAAGAAATTCTTAACTGAACTGTATTGGTACATAAACGGTTTTACTCCTCATTATCCAGATGTGTTCTCAAATACAGCTTTAATTTAAAATCTAAAATCCGCTGGCTTCTCTCCATTCATGCTCAAGGATGGCATATAGGCAAGAGTCTCTCCATTCTCCCTTAATCCAATGGTGTTCTCGCAAATATCCTTCCTGTCGCATTCCGTTTTTTTGCATCACTCGTGCTGAGGCAATGTTTGCTGGGTGACAAGTTGCAAAGATGCGATGTAAGCCTAATTCTTGAAAACCTAAGGATATGATTGCTCTTACGGCTTCAGTGGCATATCCTTGCCCCCAAAATTGCTTAGTAAAACTGTATCCAATGGAGCCTGTTTTGTTAACAGTATCTAAAGTAGAAATTCGACAGATACCAATTAATTGCTGTTGGCCTTTTAAAGTTACTGCCAAAGCAAAATGCTGACGCGGTTCTTGTGTTTGCAATGAAATTTCTCTTTGCAAAAAATTCTTGGTATCTTCTTCGTTATTAGGCCCAAAAGTCAAATAACGTACAACTTCACGATCGCCAGCGTATTCATGAACCGCTTGCCAATCTGATTCTACAAAGTCTCGCAATATCAAACGTTCGGTTTGCAGCGGTAAATTCATCTGGGATATTCTGCACGTAACTGATTGACTACCCGATCTAACCCCACTGAATGGGCGGCTTTGAACAGCAAACGATCGCCTGCTTGCACAAATGTCTTTAATCTCGCCACCAATTCCCCATGAGTTGCAAAACACTCCGATGGGATACCTTTGGCACTTTTAGCGATCGCTTCGGCGTCTTCTCCGTCTACCAACACCAACAAGCCGTCTAAATTCAAATTTCGCACTGTTTCTCCCACTCGCTGGTGTAACTGCTGCGATCGCTCTCCTAATTCTTTCATTGCACCCAACACCGCAATTTTCCGCTTTCCTGGTGTGTCTGCCAATAATTGCAATGCTGCCAACATCGCTTCTGGTGCAGCATTATACGTCTCATCCAAGATTACCACGTCATTGGGCAAATTAAACCGCTGCGATCGCCCTGTGGGCATATCCACCGCCACACCTGCTTGCAAACTTGCCCAATCTATTCCCAAGACTTTCGCCACGGCTAAAGCCGCTAAAAAATTAGTCGCATTGTGACGACCAGGTAACGGTAAAGGCAGTTGCATTCCTGCGACTTCTACGGTTTCGTTATCAATCAGTAGTCCTGGGATATCCCCGCCAGAAAAGCCGTAAGTTATGACTTCTCCTGTCCAAACTTTTGCCGCCGTGGTCATTAATAGGGGATTGTCGTAATTCAGAATTGCCACGCTATCAGCAGGCATTTCGGCTAATAACTCACATTTGGCCTCGGCGATGGCTTCTTCGGAACCCAGTAACTCAATATGTGCTGTCCCTACATTGGTAATCACTCCAATGGTGGGACGGGCTATTTGTGTCAGTTCGGCTATTTGTCCCCTACCCCGCATCGCCATTTCAACCACGGCGTAGTTATGTTCTGTATCCAGTTCTAGGAGAGTTTTCGGGACACCAATTTCGTTATTGTAATTGCCATAAGTTTTGTGAAGTGCTCCTTTTGTGCCTAAAACTGCGGCAATTAATTCTTTAGTAGTAGTTTTACCTACAGAACCAGTGACACCAATTACCGGAATATCAAAGCGATCGCGCCACCATCTGGCAATTTTCTGATATGCCTTGAGGGTATCTTTTACCTGCAATACAGGAAATCCGGGATTTTCATATGCTAAATCTACAATTGCAGCGATCGCACCCTTAGCGATCGCTGTTGCTACAAATTGATGTCCATCAAATTTATCACCTCGCAAAGCCAAAAATACTTCACCTGGCTTGAGAATACGAGTATCTGTTTGTATACCGCGACTTACTTGTGTTAAACCAGTTTCGTATAAGTTTACAGGACGAGCCAAAAGAACTTCGACCAGTTGAGCGAGGGTGGCAGAGCAGGGCATAAATACAGAGTTCAAAATTATAAAATCGAATTATGACACAATGCGGTTGATAGCGCTTCTGGTTTACAGCAATTTAAGACAGCAAAATAATAACTATTGGCTAATGGGTATTTACTTATGAATCAAGATTTAACACAGCAGTGGCTGACGGAAATTCAGACACTCAAACAGCAGATGGTGGAACTGCAACACGATCGCGATGCTGCTTGGGAAAGTGCCCAAAAATGGCGTCAGCTTTATAACACAGAAGCAGAACAACGACGCACAGATGCTCAATTGTCCCAACAAGCGATCGCATCTCTCAAGGCTTCTTTGCATAAACTCCAAGGTATTGAAACAGGGACACTACCTGCTACACCAGTCCCAGCTATCCAACAAGAAATAGAACAGTTACAATCTGTGGAGGAATTGCAAGCTAAACTGATCGCTGCCATCAAAGAACGCGATCGCCTCTTACAAGCTTTGAAAACTGAGCAAGACAGCCACGCCCAAACTCGCCAAAGCCTGACTACCGCCTTGGGTGATGCTATTGATAGCTTGACACGGGAGCGAGCATTAAAACAAGGGCAAAAGGGGACAGTAGCATAGGGGGAGAACTCTTAACTCAAATACTAATTTAACCGTGCCCATCGTTGCAATTGCCAAGTTGTTGTAATGATTGGAAGCTTCGTTTCGTCTAGTTTTTTGTTAGTTGCGCCATTGTTCCATTACCATTTCTTCCTATTCGTGCAACAACGCCACTCTCCAGTCCAAATTGTTGAAACCTTTGATTTGTTGTAGAAGGGCGAGGGGAGTGTGAACGATTACAATCTCAAGAGCACATAAAATTGAGCACTTAAATATATAGATTTGTTGGTTTTTTGGTCAATAATATAAATAATATGCAAAGATGCTTCTTTCGACCTAGACATTATAAGTAAAAATTGTGTATACAATTAATATCAAGTTATTTAAATGTTCTGTCTTTTTAAGACAGAGACTCATAGATAATATTGCACAATGAGGTTATGAGAATTTCTTTTCCTATCAAAAGTCAACTGTTCTTTATTTTCAGCTTGAAGCGTCATGGGAACAATCAGACAACGACGGCATGAAAATCTTTCTATACCTACATACTGTAGGGCTTTAGCAACGATCATTGGTGTCAACTTCAGATACAACTATAGCAGTCCTAAATGATTTGTAAGAAAATTCACCCCCCAGCTAACGCCGTCCCCCCGATGCCAAGGGGAGACTACAGGGGGGTAGCAACAATTTAAAATTCTCACAAATGATTTAGGACTGCGATAGCTTAACTGTTGGGTTCGTCACCCGGCCTGAACCTAAGTTCAAGGCTAATAGCTAAAGTCCACTGAAGTAGACTAGTTCCCTGTGCAAAACTCAGAAAGCTTATTCTATAAAGCCTAAAAACCTTGGCTGAAGTTGCTGGAAATAGCTTAAATCCATCTCCTCATTTTTTGAAAATTTAGTTTCGCACGGGGAACTAGACTAAGGATTCCTAAGTATATTTAATGATATTGAGATTACTTTTGTTAATGCGTTTTAAACAACATCTAAGACTTAGATGTCCGAAACAATTGCATAAGTGCTATTTACAAGCCAATCAAAGGGTGAATCTTCAAAGAAAAATTCTTAACCCTCAAGGGTGAGATTCAAGTATAAAAAAAGCGTCAACTTGTAGAGAATTCTTTGTGCCTTCAAACAGCACGAACTAGAAGTTGAGAACTGAAAGTTACTCCAAAAACCAATTTAGGTAAGTAAAAGTTATGGCAAATATCATCGGCACTGATGGAAATGATACCTTACTAGGCACAGACTTTGCGGACATAATTATAGGTAATCAAGGCAACGACTTGCTGTTTGGTAATTTAGGTGATGATACTCTCGTCGATGGTATTGGGAATGACACCCTCAAAGGTGGCGCTGGCGACGATATCTTAAATGCTGACAATTCAACAGGCGATAACCTGCTATTAGGGGGCGATGGCAATGATATCTTAAATGCTGACAATTCAACAGGCAATAACCTGCTATCAGGGGGCGATGGCAATGATACTCTGAGTGCCTCTGGCGAGTTTGCCTACGGTGATAACACCCTCAACGGTGGCAATGGGGATAACACCATATACATCGCTTTGGGTAATTTTAATGATGTTTTGACGACTGGTGGCGGCGGCAACGATCAATTTATTTACGATTCCGATTTCATTGCCGGCACTAGTACCATTACCATCACCGATTTCGGTGGCATCGGTAAAGGCTCAAATCCATCAGCTGCACAGATTGCGGAATTGGATACCTTGCAATTTATAGAAAATGAGGATTTCACTGCCAGAAATCTACGATTAACTCAAAATGGTAACAACTCAGAAATCACCTTTGAACGGGCATTTGGTTCCAAAATAGTCCTGCAAAACTTTGCCCTGGAAAACCTAGACAATTTAGCCCAGGTTGGCAATATCCTGTTTTATGGGCAAACTAGCATCACAGATAGCTTTGAT
Source organism: Desmonostoc muscorum LEGE 12446 (assembly GCF_015207005.2). GTDB lineage: Bacteria > Cyanobacteriota > Cyanobacteriia > Cyanobacteriales > Nostocaceae > Nostoc > Nostoc muscorum. Next base: position 8,854,561 of record NZ_JADEXS020000001.1, on the reverse strand, counting down.
GTCTTCAATGCCAACTCCACCCAAAGCACCATCTTCAACAAGAACACAGTCACTTTCCTTAATGACCTGAACAACAATGTCAACGGCTTTGACAACTCAGATGATGTAATTAATGGTCAGGGGGGTAATGACCGCATCGACGGTAAGAGTGGCAACGACTTGCTGCGCGGTGATGCCGGGAATGATACTCTCATTGGTGGTGCTGGTGACGATATTCTATCGGATAATTCTGATTTAACAGGCAATAATCTGCTTTCTGGGGGCGATAACCTACTGTCTGGGGGCGATGGCAATGATTCTCTGAGTGCCTCCGGCACCTCTATTGATTTCCGCGGAGGCTATGGCTATGTGTCTGGCAATAACACCCTCAACGGTGGTATCGGTGACGATACCTTGAATATTGACTATTCAGAGGGCGATAACCTACTGTCTGGGGACGATGGCAATGATTCTCTGAGTGCCTCTGGCTACTACTACGAAGGCTTCAATAGGACGTCTAGCAATAATACCCTCGACGGTGGTGCTGGTAACGATACCTTGAATGTTGACTATTCAACAGGCGATAACCTACTGTCTGGGGGCGATGGCAATGATTCTCTGAGTGCCTCTGGCGAGTACGAGAATGCCGCCTTAGGCAATAACACCCTCAACGGTGGTGCCGGTGACGATATCTTAATTGCTGACAATTCAAGAGGCGATAAACTACTCTCTGGCGGCGATGGCAATGATACTCTGAGTGCCTCTGGCGAAGATTATATTTTCGACAGCAGTATATTCTTTGGCAATAACACCCTCAACGGTGGTGCTGGCGACGATATCTTAATTGCTGACAATTCAACAGGCAATAGCCTGCTATCAGGGGGCGATGGCAATGATACTCTGAGTGCCTCTGGCGAGTATGCCTACGGTGATAACACCCTCAACGGTGGCAATGGGGATAACACCATATACATCACTTTGGGTAATTTTAATGACGTTTTGACGACTGGTGGCGGCGGCAACGATCAATTTATTTACGATTTCGTTCCCGGCATTAGTACCATTACCATCACCGATTTCGGTGGCATCGGTAAAGGCTCAAATCCATCAGCTGCACGGATTGCGGAATTGGATACCTTGCAATTTATAGAAACGGAGGAATTCACTGCCAGAAATCTACGATTAACTCAAAATGGTAACAACTCAGAAATCACTTTTGAAGAGGCATTTGGTTCCAAAATAGTCCTGCAAAACTTTGCCCTGGAAAACCTAGAGAATTTAGCCCAGGTTGGCAATATCCTGTTTTATGGGCAAACTAGCATCACAGATAGCTTTGATGTCTTTAATGCCAACTCCACCCAAAGCACCATCTTCAACAAGAACACAGTCACTTTCCTTAATGACCTAAACAACAATGTCAACGGTTTTGACGACTCAGATGATGTAATTAATGGTCAGGGGGGTAATGACCGCATCGACGGTAAGAGTGGCAACGACTTGCTGCGCGGTGATGCCGGGAATGATACTCTCATTGGTGGTGCTGGTGACGATATTCTATCGGATAGATCTGATTTAACAGGCGATAATCTGCTTTCTGGGGGCGATGGCAATGATGGTCTCTACACCTCTGGCTCAATAGACTACACCTATGACATAGGATACTACTTCTATGGCTATGTGTCTGGCAATAACACTCTCAATGGTGGCGCTGGTAACGATACCTTGAGTGCTACCTTTTCAACAGACGATAACCTGCTAACTGGTGACGATGGTAATGATTATCTCTTTGCCTCTGGCTTTTACGACTTTGAATACCCGCTTCCCTATCGCACCTTTGGCAATAATACCCTCGACGGTGGTGCTGGTAACGATATCTTGGATGTTGACTTTTCAGAGGGCGATAACTTACTGTCTGGGGGCGATGGCAATGATTCTCTGAGTGCCTCCGGCAACTTGATTGATTCTTCCCGCGGAGGCTATGGCGCCTCTGGCTATAACACCCTCAACGGTGGTATCGGTGACGATACTTTGAATATTGACTTTTCAGAGGGCGATAACCTACTGTCTGGGGACGATGGCAATGATTATCTCTTAGCCTCTGGCTTCTACGACGGAGCCTACTATAGCACGTCTGGCAATAACACCCTCAACGGTGGTGCTGGTAACGATACCTTGAATATTAACTATTCACAGGGCGATAACTTACTGTCTGGGGGCGATGGCAATGATTCTCTGAGTGCCTCCGGCGACTTGATTTCTTACTATAGAGGTTATGGCGCCTCTGGCAATAACACCCTCAACGGTGGTATCGGTGACGATACCTTGAATATTGACTATTCAGAGGGCGATAACCTACTGTCTGGGGACGATGGCAATGATTATCTCTTAGCCTCTGGCTACTACGACGGAGGCTACTATAGCACGTCTGGCAATAACACCCTCAACGGTGGTACTGGTAACGATACCTTAAATATTAACTATTCACAGGGCGATAACCTATTGTCTGGGGGCGATGGCAATGATTCTCTTTCTGCCATAGACGCCTTAGGGAGTAACACCTTTGATGGTGGCAATGGTAATGACATCCTCACAGGCGGGAACGGTAATGATATCCTCTATGGAAATAATGGTACTGATACCTTTGTTTTCACTAGTTACAATCAAGGTGTTGATAGTATTTATGACTTCAACGCCAGTAATGAAGTTATTGAGGTATCGGCTGTTGGTTTTGGTGGCGGTTTATCAATAGATTCGCTTTTAGGTAGTCAGTTTACACTCGGAACATCTGCAACGACGATCGCTCAACGATTTATCTATGACAACACTACAGGTGCGCTGTACTTTGACCAAGATGGTAGTGCGGATGGGTTTACTCAAGTACAATTTGCACAATTATCTGGTGGGGTGTCACTAACCGAAAATAACTTTGTGGTTGTCTAAGGGACTTCCAAAAAATAAATTGTTCCAAATTATTTGGACATTTGTGGGGCGTTTTTTTATTGGAAGTCCCTAATCGTGATTAGCGCTCAGACACGACTCTAGGTATGGACTGCGAGGTGCTTAAAATAGCACCTCGCATTCGATTTAAGCGGAGGTATCAGAAGTTTGGTGAGTCCTAAAATCCCATTGCTTCGGCTACTGCTTTCAGTTCCGCAGGGATGCCTTGTTTAAATTGACTGTGATTGTGCTTAATGGCTGTATCTGGGTCTTTTAAACCATTGCCTGTGAGGACACAAACCACCGTCGCCCCTGTGGGAATTTGGTCTTTTACCTGTAACAAGCCGGCTACAGAAGCGGCGCTAGCTGGTTCGCAAAAGATGCCTTCTGATGCTGCCAAAAGTCGATAAGCGTCCAAAATCTCCGCGTCGGTGACTGCACGGAAACTTCCCTGACTGGCAGATTGGGCGGCGATCGCCAATTCCCAACTAGCAGGGTTACCAATGCGGATTGCTGTGGCTATGGTTTCGGGATTCGCCACTGGTTGACCGTGTACTAAAGGCGCTGCACCTGCGGCTTGAAATCCCATCATCTTCGGTAGGCGATCGCACTTTCCGGCTTGATGATATTGACAAAATCCCATCCAATATGCTGTTATGTTTCCCGCATTACCCACAGGTATACATAGCCAGTCTGGGGCATCACCAAGGACATCGACAATTTCAAAGGCTGCTGTTTTTTGTCCTTCCAGGCGGTAGGGATTGACCGAATTCACCAAAGTGATGGGATAGTTTTCGGCCATCTCGCGGACAATTTCTAAAGCTTGGTCAAAATTACCTTTAATTGCCAATACTTCTGCCCCGTAAACTAAAGCTTGGGCTAACTTACCTAATGCCACATAGCCGTCGGGAATTAGCACAAAAGCACTCATCCCGCCACGCCTAGCATAAGCGGCAGCGGCGGCTGAAGTATTACCGGTGCTGGCACAAATTACCGCTTTTGCTCCTGCTTCCTTGGCCTTAGAAATTGCCATAGTCATCCCTCGGTCTTTGAAGCTGCCGGTGGGATTGAGACCGTCGTATTTGACAAATACACGTACTTGTCTGCCAATGCGTTCTGCGATCGCTGGCACTGGTATTAGAGGTGTATTACCCTCCAACAGAGTGACAACCGGTGTTGTTTCGCTCACAGGCAAGTATTCACGATAGGCTTCTATCAGTCCGGGCCAAGGTTGGCGATGAGATTTAGCAACAGACAGGCTCAAAGTCACAGGATTTAAAGTTTCTTAATTAGGGAGTAGGGACTGGGGACTGGGTACTGGGGATTGGGGACTAGGAATTGGTTATTTTGTCAGTCTCCAATTGCCAGTACCCAGTCCCTGAATTCCAAGAGAATATTATTCAGAATATTATTTTTTGGGCTGCAAGGCGTCTTACTTGCGATTTTTATTTTCTTAAGAACGTCAGTCTATCATAACGGGTGTGGAGTTCGTCATTAGCCATTAGTCACTGGTCAATATAGCGGTTCCCATTCACATGCGGTACAACACTATATCGCAAGGTGTAGGGGCACGGCACTGCCGTGCCCTTAACGATGTACCTCACGTAAACGAGAACCGCTATAGGCATAGGTTATTTATTCCCCTCCGCTCCTTTGCCCCTCCGCCCCCCGTGCTGGAACAGAGCCATTACGATCGCCGTCTCTTATGAGACAACCTCAAACCTATTAAACTAAATGATTTAAAATACACAATAATTTAACAAAGCTTAAAATAAGGTTATTATAATATGTCTAAAGGTGTGAGTTTAATATTCGGATTTAATTAACGATGCCTACTTGTTTATCCAGTGTTTCCGATCGCGAGTCCCAAGCTAGCTTGGTTACCAAGTTAACCAAGTCTTACTACCAAGACGATCAACAAGCTAAATTTATGCATTTACAAGCAGAGGTAGAATCCCTGTTGCAGCAGTTGGAAAGCCTGAAGCACCAACGTTTAGCTGCTACTAGCCAAGAAGAATAAGTTCAGTTTTCCACATAAGCGATGTCTACGACGGGCTACGCCAACGCCAGCACTCCTTGGAGCTAATTTTTTCTTTGGTATGTGCTACTCAAAGCGCTGATTTTTATCGGACCAGCGCTTGAGACTGTATATGTCACCGTTTTCTACCAGTAAAGCTAAGGATTGTACGCCTGAAAGCTTGGCGATCGCGGATAATCTTTGCGAAGAATTTTCTTTAAAATCTGTATAAATAACTTCATCGGTATCAGACAAAATGATGGTACGGTCAGGGGATTGATTTGTGTTTTCCTGACCAATTCCAGATTCAGACTGATTCAATGATGCGATCGTTGTTGCTGAAATTGTGAGTACTATTTCTGGCTGAGCATTATTTGTTAAATCGATCGCTTGAACAGGCCAATCACCTAACTTTTCTTGCATCTGCTCAAAACTAGGAATAGCACCAGGCGGAACCTCGCCGGATTTTTGTAAAGATTCCCACACACTTGATAGTATCACCTTGACTCCTGAGGGATTTTGTGGGTGGAGTTCTCTCAGAGTGATGGGAAATGGTTGCACCCATTCCAGTGCTGCATTTGTCAGGGCTAAGGGTTTTGGTTGGAAAACATTGTTTTGATTCTCCGGAATTTTTGCCCCAGCAACTAGTAAGCGCAAAACTTTATCTCGTAGTTGCACCGCTTTGATAGCGGCGATAGAAATTTTTTGTTCTCCGTTTGGTAACCACACCACTATCTGCATTTCTGGATCAGAATTAATTCCCAATGTTTCCCAGAGAAATTTTGCTCTTGAAGTTTTGGGTGGCTTCAAATTCTCAAAAGGGAAATTTAGCCAGCGTTTCCCGTCAGAAAATGCACTCACCTGCACCTGATACCAAACTTGGTTATCAGTAAGTTTCAAGTCTGCTGTGGAATTTGGTTGTAGCCACTCACTGCTATTAACTTGAGTGATTGGTTGCACAGTACCAACAATTTGACTAGGGTGGGATATTTGCGACTTTGTAGCCTCACCATCGAGTTTTGCTAACAAACCTTGAATATAAGCAAAACGATCTTTGGTAATTTGTGGTTGCGTCTTCAACCAGGAATTAGCAGCTTCTGGCCCCCGTTGGACTGCTAAAATCAAGGCGAACCATGCTTGCACTTCTTGTCTCTTTGGATTCACCCGCAACGCTGCTACCGTGCGATTCCACAAGCGTTTTTCATCGCCTTTGAGTAGAGTAGCAATTTCTTGGACATTATGTGCCGACCCTTCAAACACCTGCAAAGCTTTTTCCCACCGGCCATCAATTAAATCTGCTAGCACTTGTTCGCTAGGACTTGTCCAAATTTTCTGTGCTTGGGATTTAGTCAGTTGGGAGTGCAAGCGAATTACGTCCATTTGGGCTTGCGCCGCCTCTGGTAATCCTTTACGCTGTTTTTTGATAAATTTCAACCAATCAAAAGCTGGTGTCCAGAGTCCGCTATGGGCAATTGACAAGGCATTTTGGTAGGCAGAATCCTTGAGGACTGGTGATTTAAGGTTAACCGCCTCCAGTTGAATTGGTTTGAGAAATAACTTCAGAGGTTTGACTTGGTAAACCTCCAAGTGTGGTTCTAAGCCTATAGTTTGATCGATAACCAACTCTTTTGTAGCATCACCAGTTACCTGCTGCCATTTCGGCAATTGACCACTGGGACTTGTCCAAGACAACATCTGTTGTAAATTACTGCGTTCTGGATTGTAGTATATGATGTGACCGTAAGCGATCGCACCAGTTCCCTGTTGACGTTCACCGCGCAAATTAAACCAAACCCCTGGTGATGGCGTTTGACCTTCAAAGCGTTGTACCTTATTTAAAGGTAGGGGAACACTAATATCTTGGGGTTCTAATGTTGTATCAGCCAAGGGAGAAATCACAAAGGATTCTTCTGGCCCAGTTATTGGTAATTGAGCTTCTAAATAGTAGTAATTTTCTGATTCAGACTTAAACTCTAACTCTTTTGAACGCTGATAAACTCTGATTTCAACAAGTTTTTGACAATCAGATTCACAATTATCACGTTGCTGAAAAACTGGCATGAAAAACGAGTTTTTTGTGCCTTGATACAAAGGTAGAATTTCCCCGACTATGAGCTTTTTTTGACTAAAATCGAGTTCAATTTGTTTGAAAGTTTGGGGACGTTCGTGCTTACCAAGGGGAATTTGTGCCCATGCAGGTAAAATTTTATTTAGCCAGCTTACTTGATCTGGATTGAAGATGAAGAGAACGCTAATCCAGGCAAAAGTTGTAACTAAACTAGCACTACTCAACAGAATTGCGATCGCTAGCGTTGACGACAACCAACTTCCTCGTTTTGGTTTTTGAAGCGGTTTTTTAACAACGCGTTTCATCGCACCAGTACGAGGTTGATTTTGTTTAGAAGTTTTTGGCGTCAACTTGCGCGAGCGGTTTGCCATCGGTGGGGATTGGGGATTAGGTATTGGGGATTGGGGATTGGGGATTGGGTACTGGGGATTGGGGATTGGGGACTTGGGTACTGGGGATTGGGGAAGTTTTTCTCCCCTGCTTTTTCCCAGTCCCCAGTCCCCAGTCCCTACTCCCCAGTCCCTAATACCCCGTTATACTCGCCCTTTGTAAAGTTGCCCAGAAGGATTATGTCTAATTTTCTACAAAATACGTAATTTTACTCATGTGAGTGTCATCTGATAGCGAATAGACTCTTCACTTAAGTATGTGAGCAGAGTATAAAAAATTGAAAGGTAAACTTATTAGCCGCAGCCATAGTACAACCTGGATGCTCGCATGGTTACTTGTTGCGGGAGTCAACACAGTTGTAGAAAAAGCGATCGCTATTCCCACGGATACAGGAACTACTCAGGAGTCAGAATTCAGAACTCAGGAGTCAGAATTCAGAAGTCAGAATTCAGGAGTTAATAGCGATATTATCCCTTCATCTTCCTCTCCAGCAGATCCGATGGCGCAAGTCACATCGGTTTCTCAACTTAATGATGTAGAACCGAATGATTGGGCTTTTGCTGCATTGCAGTCTTTGGTGGAACGATATGGTTGCATAGCGGGTTATCCAGATAGCAACTATCGCGGTAATCGCGCCTTGACTCGATATGAATTTGCTGCTGGAGTAAATGCTTGTTTAGATAGAATCAACGAGTTAATCGCCACAGCTACCAACGATTTACTTACCCCCAAAGATTTAACAATATTACAAAGATTGCAGTCAGAATTTGCAGGAGAATTAGCAACTTTACGAGGTCGTGTTGATAGTTTAGAAGCTAGAACTGCCGAAATTGAAGCCAACCAATTCTCAACAATAACTAAACTCAGCGGACTACTAATAGTTGGGCTTCAAGGACGGACTAGCAATCGTGGTGATGTTAATCCTAGAGATGGACAAAAAGAGACAAATGATGGTGGGACAAACATTAATGTTATTTCTTTAGCGCAGTTGTATTTAACGAGTCAAATCACTCCCCGTAGTTATTTGTTCACAGGTTTGTTAGGTGGTAAAGGTGCTACTGCGCCAAGATTTACTAATAGTGTTTCTCGAAATGATGTTTTACTTGGCTACGAATTTCCTACGGATAGTTTGATTATCAGTGACCTCAATTTTCATTGGCTGGTGACAGATAAATTAGCAGTAATGGTGGGAACAGAAGGCGTAAGTATGCCAGCTGCTTTCCGAGGCCCAAATCGTGTAGAAAGTGCTGCAACAGGTCCACTGTCTTATTTTGCCCAAAGAAACCCGATTTTAAATATGGGATACGGCCACGGTGGTATTGCCATTGATTGGCAATTTGCTAAACGCGCTAGTTTACAGGCAATTTATACGAGTTATCAACCAGGAAATCCGAATAAAGGTAGCGGTTTATTTGATGGAAACACCACTACAGGCGTACAATTGTTGCTGACACCAACTGATACTATAGATTTCAGTTTGTATTACGTTAATAATTACTCTTCAGATGGTTGTTTACTCACCTTTGTTGGCGATGAATGCTTAACTGCGGTTAATAGCGCTACCGGAAGATCGGCACCGCTACAAACCAACGCTGTAGGTGCGACTGTAACTTGGCAAATTTCAAAGAGTATTAGTGCAGGTGCATGGGGTGGTTATACTAAATCTTATATTCCGGGGCGATCAGGAAATGTTGAGACAACGAATTATATGGTGTTTTTGAATTTCCCTGATTTATTTGCCAAGGGTAATTTAGGCGGAATTTATGTAGGACAGCCTCCAAAAATCACTAGTAGCAATTTACCTGTAGGCGATAATGTCCCCGATTTTGTCAATACTGGTTTGGGACGTGCTGGAGGACAACCAGGAACCACTACTCAAATTGAAGCATTTTATCGCTTTCAGCTAAACGATAACATTAGCATTACACCAGGCATTATTCACATTTTCCAACCTGGTCACACACCAGATAGTGACTCAGTTACCATCGGCATTCTGCGGAGTACTTTTACTTTTTAGTGTAAGAATCCAGAATTCAGAATACTTTGATACCCAAACTTAATAATTTAAGTCTATCCTTTTGCAGGTGGATAAAAATTTTCGACAATAAATTCCTCATAATCTCTTTCAATCCACTATGCCCACTTGCCCTGAGCGTACTCTTACAGGGAAGCAAGCTACGCGTACCGTCTCCCAGAAAAGCCGAAGGGATGTCCCATTTTCAAGAGATATAAAAAAGGTTTGGTGGTGAACCAAACCTCAATATAAATCCAGTGCATAACAACATCCCGAATTAATTTACTCATTAATATATTCATAGGGCATCTTCCTATAGGAAGTATTCAAATATCCTCAAACCTGATAAGACACTGCTGTAGTATCACTGAATACTTAAAATAAAAAATTGTTCTGCCATAGGCTTTCTGCTATGGCAAAACAATTTAGATGCTGATAGGGTATTTTAAAATTCTTCGATGCTGAAGAAAATACTTTTAGATTCCTCTAAATCCTCCTTAAGAAGGGAGACTTTGAGAGCCATATTGCCCACTTTTTAAGGGTGGTTAAAAGGTATCTTCATACAACCTAATACTGGAGAAACATCTTCTCAAGAGCGTTGTTGACAACTAGCAGCCAAAATAAAAGACGGGATAAATCATCCCGTCCAAATAGCTTGAAAGTGGCAACACACCTTGGAGTCTATAAGAAATAGCACAAATAAAATTCAATAGGTTGAAAGACTAGCAAATAACATCAACTAAAAGAATAGTAACTTACTATATTCTTAGTAGTTAAATTATTGCTATTCAAATCATTATATCATAAACAGCTTTTCATGTAATGCCAAAATGCCAAATTATTATAAATAAAAAGTACGGGCTTTATCCCGTACTTTGTATAATAAGTAAAAACATCTTGGTAATTTCTGCAATATATCAAAATACCACGATCGCAAAATGCCAAATTGCCAAATTGCTGCCAATCATAGACTAATATTAATTTATATATATTGGTAAGTTTTCAGATGTGATCAAATTGACTATCAATACAAATTAGTAGTTACTAGAACTTACGTACTGTACAAATTAATAATGGTATGCATTTACGAAAATATGTCATTTTAGGCTTTTATTAATCATTCTTTGATGGTACATAGACCTGCGCTGTAGGGGCACAGCAATGCTCATTGGTGTCAACTTAGGGACTTCCAAATAAAAAAATATCCAGCTATTTCTTGTGGGGTGGGGATCTTGCCCGCCCGTAATCATGGGCGGGCAAGATGCCCACCCCACAAATAGTAGTAATTTATTTCTTGGAAATCCCTTAACGCGAAACAGGCGGTTAGAAACTGCGTCTACACAAACAAAACCCTTAATTTTCTGTTAGGACAAGGTAGGCGGACTTTGCCTGTGTAGCCGTGAATTCCATTCGCCCAGGCTTAAGTTGACTTGAAAAAACTCGACCTCAACTCAAAAAAGCTGATTATCTATTCGCCACTCCCTAACGCCACTTGCTCAACCTGGGAAAACCCTGTTTTACTTCCTAATTCTGAATTCTGGATTCTGGTTTATTTACCGAGATTTCATTGATTTGATAGACGATTAAGTTTCTCAACGTAAGTACGGAGATCAACTTTGTATGTATAGCCGCCAATTTCGTTCGCCAAGGCTGAAGTTGACACCTATGACACCGCTACCTTACATACTTACCTCGTTCCAATGAAAATCCCTAGAGATTGAGGTTTTAACCTTTAACTCTAGAAATTGCACATCTTCTTTTCATAAAAAATATAAATTTTTCATCAAATTTTTATCATATCTCAGTTTAAACTCCCAGTGGTAATAACAGTGTATTACCGGATCAAAAATAGGCTTTATTCAGTAATAATACTTTAAATGAAGAGCTATTTTAATATACCAATAAAAGGCAAAAATAAGATTGACTTTGGAGAATCATAGCTGTTAGAAGTAAGAGACAACAGAAGAGAGATAGCTGCTCAAAAGAGCATTATCCAAATGTTTTCCCTACTTAATGACTCTCATATGAAACGTACTTTATTCACTGCTTTCATTGCCGCTACAGCTACCTTGACCGGATTAGTATCCAAAGTAGAAACTGCATCTGCTTCTGGTTTTACTTGGAATAATTCTTGGACTCAACCCACGGTACTTAATAAATCTCAAACTGGTTTTGATGACGCTCCTTTCCAACAATTTGTTCAAGCAGAAAGCGTTGAACTTCCAAACAGCGGGCAATTTAAATTAGACCCGACTAAATTAAACCTCAAATACGACCACAATGTTTCTGTTTACTTTATTAATGAGGGTGCTGGTTATAGAAACCAGTTAGCTTTCGATGCCGCAGGAACTACTAATAAGTCTGGGCTGGTTTTTAATGATATTTCTTGTGAAGGAAATGGGTGTATTGGTGCTTGGGGCGGTAATGCACTCAAACTGGGTGATGGGGTAAATCTTGGTAATATTACCGCAGGTACTCAACTCGACTTCTGGTTGAGAGCTGATGGTCTCAACCGTGGTGACTCTGCTAATATCTTTGGTACGGACACTGCCTCTAATGCCGACGGACTACAGCACGCAGTTGCTTATGCCTACAACAACTACATCTTACTGGCATTCGAGGATTTATACGGTGGTTTACACGCTTCAGGGATAGATTCTGCAACTGGTAAGTGGAACGAAAGTTCTGACCGTGACTTTAATGATGTTATCGTCGTTCTTGATATCGGTGAGGCAAATGTTAGAGACTTGATTGGTACTAGCGTTCCTGAACCATCTGTTACTCTGTCAATGTTTGCGCTGGGAGCAGTTAGTATGTTTGGATTGCGTCGTCGCCGTCAAACTCGCACTTCTAACTAAACTGTGAAACTTTGTTAGTCTAAGGTGCTTTTACTTTTATTGGAAGACAACAAGTGATCGATCGCATTTTCACCCGTATAAGTCTACGGGTGAATTTATGTATATAGCACTTTGCAAGTAAATGAAGTACACATCTTAAGATGATAAACCTTGTAGGGTGGGGATTGTGACCGCCCTTGTGTACCTCATTTAGATGAAATTTGCTTGTTCAACTACATTTATATCCTTAAGGGGCTTCCCACAATCGACTTAACCCGAGGTTTTCCCATCGACGTAGTGTAGCTCGAACTGTATGCTCATGAATATCTAAGTGAGCAGCAACCATTGGAACTGTTAAACCATTGGCATTGAGTCCTCAATTCTGACAACTAAGTTACCCCAGCTGTAAAATGTGAGTGTGGAGCTAGTAGTAGATTAAACCTCAAAAAAGCAATCCCCGAAAATGCTAGGGTGATTCTATGTTTATTTTCAGCTCAAGAAAAAACCAAGTTATTCCAACTCTAAAATATGAAGGTGGAGCAAAAGGTGACTAGTATTGATAATTACACCTTCTCTTTTTCAGGAGAAGTAACAATCCCTCAGGCTCCTCCTGGCTTTAAATCAGGTTTTATCGGCATTATTGGTCGTCCGAATGTCGGTAAATCTACCTTGATGAATGAATTAGTAGGACAAAAAATTGCCATCACCTCACCAGTAGCGCAAACTACGCGTAACCGTTTGCGCGGCATTTTAACTACACCAGAGGCGCAGTTAATATTTGTAGATACCCCAGGAATTCATAAACCCCACCATCAATTAGGGGAAGTATTGGTGCAAAATGCCAAAATAGCCATTGAATCGGTAGATGTAGTGCTATTTGTGGTAGATGGAGCAGTGGCTTGTGGAGCAGGCGATCGCTTTATTGCCGATTTGCTCAGTCGCACCAAAACACCAGTAATTCTGGGTTTGAACAAAATCGACCAACAACCCGCTGATTCCCAGTTTCTAGATGATAGTTACGCCCAGATGGCCAAGTCCCATGAATGGGAAATCGTGAAATTCTCTGCCAAAACCAGTGCAGGATTACCACAACTCCAACAATTATTAATTGAACATTTAGAAATTGGGCCGTTATATTATCCGCCCGACTTGGTAACCGACCAGCCAGAACGCTTTATTATGGGAGAATTGATCCGAGAACAAATTATACTTTTGACTCGTGAGGAAGTACCCCATTCAGTAGCGATCGCCATAGACCAAGTAGAAGAAAGTCCTAACATTACCCGTGTACTCGCTACCATCAACGTCGAGCGCGATTCCCAAAAAGGCATACTCATTGGTAAGGGTGGATCGATGCTCAAATCAATTGGTAGCGAAGCCCGCGAACAAATCCAAAAATTAATCGCTGGCAAAGTTTACCTAGAACTGTTTGTGAAAGTCCAGCCAAAATGGCGACAATCACGGGTGAGTTTAGCCGAGTTAGGCTATCGCGTGGAAGACTAGAAAAATTTGGGACTGGGGACTGGGGACTGGGGGAGATGAGGGATAAGAATTAATAACCAATGCCCAATTCCCAATTCCTAATGCCCAATGCCCCATACTTCGGCTCCGCTCAGTACAAGTGCCCAATGCCCAACTTATGTTAAAAGTATTAATTGTCGAAGACGATCCAATGATGCAACTTGGGCTAGAGCAATCGTTAATGGCTCATCCCGATTTGGAGATTGTTGGACAAGCCGAAGATGGCTATCTGGGCGTGCAAGCTGCACTGCGACTAAAACCAGATGTGGTGGTTATGGATATTGGGTTGCCGCGATTAGATGGTATTGCGGCGACACAGCAAATTAAGGCAGCTTTACCAGCAACTCATGTGGTGATGCTGACATCCCATCAAACGGAGACAGAAATTATTGCTGCACTGTCTAGCGGTGCTGATGCATATTGCATCAAGGGTGCAAGTGTGGAACGATTGTTAAATGCGATCGCTGCCGCAGTGGATGGTGCAGCTTACCTCGATCCGCAAATTGCCCGACGAGTAATTGATCATCTCAAACCCCCCTCACCCACCAACAACACCGCCAACTTATCTGGACGTGAATTAGAAGTATTGAAACTCATGGTAGACGGGTTGAGTAATCCAGAGATTGCACAAAAACTCTATCTCAGTCCCAACACTGTCAAAACTCACGTCCGAGGGATTATGAATAAATTAGCAGTAGACGATCGCGTGCAAGCAGCGGTAGTTGCATTGCGTTCAGGTTTAGTTTGATTAATAAAATCTGTGCGTTCTAGATTACCATTTGAACTAGTAATTCTGATTCATTACTAACTGAACTCTAATTTTTTGATGTCAGAAGAAATTCAAACCTTGAGTACTGAATATTTAGATCAGTGCGCCCATTTATATGTTCAAGTGTTTAATAGTGAACCTTGGAACGAGCAATGGACTTTTAATACTGCAAAAACCAGGTTATTTGAAATTATTAATACACCCGGTTTTGTCGGATTTGTATTCAAACAAGATGAACTGCTCGGATTCCTAGCAGGTTATTGTAAGCAAGGGCAAAAAGGTAAAAACTTTTATCTAGAAGAAATCTGTGTCCGACCTCATAAGCAGCGTCAAGGAATTGGGACAAAGCTACTCAATAAATTAGTGGATACTCTAACTGCAATAGAAGTTAACAGAGTTTATTTGTTGACCAATAACGATGGACAAGCAGAGGCTTTTTACAAGAAACATGGCTATCAAAGAAAGCAGGAAATGATTTTTATGACAAAACAGTTGTAGAAATGACCAAAAACTATGTATGTGTAAAATAACAAAATCGTCATTGAGATATCTCCACTCCATTAGGTAGAGTGAATGAAGTCAACCGATTTTGGATTTTGGATTTTATTGGACTTTGGACAAAAAGAAGTTTGTTCGCGAGTCACACTCGCGAACAAAAAACTAGTCATCAGAAATTACCCCAGTTATTTTACAAACTGAGTCAGACTGAGTTAAACGCCTAAAGCCTAAGAAAATTTATGCGGCTTTGACTTTAGCGAGTGTTGATTTTGACTTCTTCTTGACAACAGGATGCTTAGTTCGTTGTGTTTGAACTTGACCTTGAACTCGACCGATGGAATTTCCTCTGGTTTTGGGAGAACGAGCGGGTGTACCAATCTCTGAAATAATTCTCTGAAAATCGCGTTGCACTACACTTGGAGTGGCAATTTTATCATTGTTTTGTTCTAAATAACGCTCCCATGGCCTGGGTAAGTGTGTTGCTAACTCCCTTGCCGCCCACAACTGTACGTAAGCTAGGATTACTAAATGTATCCAATTTTCCTCATGCAAAACATCTGGAGTTTGAAACTGCGTCATCAACAAACGCTGCTTGCTAAATCGCAGCATGTGTTCAATATCAAACCTTTGTCTATAGCAATGGTTTGCAACCGTAGGTGAGATTTCTCCACGTTGCTCACCTATGACAATTAACCACATTGGTTTCCAGAGAGATTGATTAGTATCATCAGTCACATGAATTCTGAGCAGAGTAAAAGGATGACAATACATTTTTTGGTGCTTGGTTCCCCTCATCAACATTTGATGCCAAGCGAGTATGGTGATGTTTAAAAGACGACCCTTACAGGTTGTCTGCTGAATTTGTGTTGTCTCGTCGGGAGAGTGCCAAGTTTCAACATCAGCTAAATTAAACCGTTCACCGTATTTTTTTGGACAACCACGTTTTTTCTTTGACTCATCAACGGGTGGAGATTGGTAGAAAATTCGATTACTACGAACTCTGGCTATCACTACCACATTTTTGTGTTTGGATTGGTCAAACAGAAATGAACGCTGACTATAGGCGCTATCTGCTACTAAGACGCACAATTTTTCCTGCCAGGGCAGTGATGAATCAGACATTACTGAGGAAATTTGTTCACTACCCACATCAACACCAGTTTTATCAAGTGATACCCTTTCTCCTGATATTGGTATTGACCAAGGGGCGGCATTCCCAGTTTCTTTCTCTGGTAAGATAGAAAGTATCGAATAAGAATGACCAATATTAATCGGTTTGTTACCCTTGATAGTATTTGGCTGGTAAATATACCCACGTTCAGCTAAAGTCCTCGCGTAAGGACGCGGATGCGGTGTTGTATCAAGAGCGAATAAGTAAAAAGGGCGTTGTTGTGGTTGCTTAATTAACTCAGATACCACCCTAATTAAGTTATTGGGTTTTTCTTGTTCTTCTTGTTCTTCTTCTTCATTGTTCTTCTCCTGAATATTTGTATTAAATGATTTTTGAATTGCTTTATAAATAGAATTATAGCTTCTGGGAAACAAAGGACTTAAAGATAACTCCGCAATTGAATTGGCTCCCGTATTACCCGCAAGCGCATCCAACAAATCCATACAGGCGTCGCTACATGAAGAAAAACAGTTGTAAATTTTTTGTCTAAAATCTTGAAATTGCGCTATTAATTGATTGTTATTAAATTTTGGCATAGCCATCAGTATTTACCCAAAGATACTTTGTAGTTGATATTACTATTTGTTGGGGGTCTGATGGCTATGCTTTTTTCTGCTCGTCACTATAAACAAGATTAATCATTCATTTATTCGCGAGTCACACTCGCGAATAAACTTCTTTTTGTCCAAAGTCCAAATTTTAGATTTAAATTCAAAATCTAAAATCCAAAATTTAAAATCTAAAATTCGCTGATTTATCAGGCTATTCATCTGTTTCTTCAGTTTTGATGTCCGTGTTCAACGTCTTGTGGCGCTGAAATTTGGGGTAGATGCTCAGCATCTACCTGTTGTGTTTGCGACATCTCTTTGACTTTTCCTTCCCATGAGTAGTTGCAAATTTTAGTACTAAGTATTAAACCTAGTGTTTTATTAATCATGAAGGCAAAGCTATCGATAAAAATAAAGTCTATAGTTCGACTAATCATAAGTTCCTTTTCAGCTTAATAGCATCAACTAACATTTTTCTACACATGAGATAATGTAGTTTCCAGAAATTTACTGTCTCAAAACTTGTAAAGTTATAATTCATGCAAACAAAAACTGCTGTGGTATGTCTATATCTCAAGATATAGAAATAGGGGTGTATAAACCTGCATACGTGTTATAATTGATTCATGTATTGGCGAAATTTGGGAGAAAGGTATAATTTTTAGTGTTGGATACATCACCTAAGATTTTTAATACATCTGTTAGAGTAGACAAAAGTTTTGTAGCAACCAATAACACATAGCAAATGTGGCAAAATACAGAGACAAACTTCAGCAAAAGTCAAAATACTGGTATATCTAAACTCAACAATGAATTCCCCACTTTCTGTCCCAATAGCCGCGAAGAATGGCGACAATGGTTAGAAACAAACCATCACACATCTTCTGGTGTATGGCTCATCTACTACAAAGTAAAAAGTGGTAAACCAAGTGTTCGATATAGCGAAGCGGTAAAAGAAGCGTTATGTTTTGGATGGATTGATAGTAAAGTCAAATCATTAGATGAAGAACGTTATATGCAAATTTTTACACCGCGAAAGTTGAAAAGTGTATGGTCAAAATTAAATAAACAATATATTGAAGAACTCATTGAACAAGGTTTGATTGCTAAAGCTGGTCTGGAAAAAATTGCAGTCGCAAAACAAAATGGATCGTGGAATTCATTAGATGCGATCGAAGCATTAATTATTCCCTTAGATTTAAGGCAGGCATTAGAAGCAAACAAAAATGCTAAAGATTATTTTGAGGCATTTAGCAACTCATCGAAAAAGAATATCCTTTTTTGGATTGAGAGTGCTAAACGTCCAGAAACAAGGTTGAAGAGAATTGAACAAACTGTGAATTCAGCAGTGGAGAACAAAAGCCCATTGCTACGCTAAAAGTTTTTGAAGTTTTACATCTACAATCGCTAAAGCACACTAAAAATTTTGGCTTTCAAGCTAGCATTAATCTTTAAATAGCAAAAGGCGTACTTGTGTACGCCTCCATAGTCAGTTAGTATGTTGTAATTTTTTTTGAAAAATGATTGACCTAAATGCATTTTAGTTAAACGAGTTTGAGAAATTATTAGGGTCTAAATCAGTAGGAAATATTAAAATTTCCTTACCTTCTAGTTTGGCTTTGTGGTACAACAAAATTGCCTTTTCCAAAAAACAATATTTAATTGGAACCCACCCGTTGCTATAAAAGTAGACAGTCACTCGGCTCATTGCATACTCTTTCAACGGCAGTGGAAGGTACCAGGACGAGTCCAGAATTTGAGCCTCACCTGTCGAGTCCATGCTTTGAACCTCAATTACTAAGTATATTTACCCTCAACCATTACTCCCACTACTTTCGCTCATCCACGTGAGTCTTAGTAACTATCATAGGTAATAAAGGAATTTGTCTTAAAGTCGCAACTTTAAGACATCAAAAGGAATGTAAATATCAAAATAGAGTTTGTCAAACCTATAGTAATCAGACGCGATTAATCCCGTCTCTACATGAGTGGGGAATCATGCTTTTTGAGTTGAGGGCGAGTTTTTCAAGCAATCAAATAGGACTCCCATAGCAACAGGGGTTAGAGACGCATCGCTGTGCTACTCTATGAAAGATTTGTATGGCAATATTCTTCCGTCCTTCGGAATCACCCGTAAAAGTTTTTAGTGTTGATGCACACGCTCCAGCAACCATAACGAAGCGACAGTACCCACATAATGAGCAGCAATTCCGGTGATATCTGCCACAGCCACAAAAACATCCATCGGTCGAATAATCCTGTAGGGGTCGGTGATTGCGACTCCTGGAGTTTGGGATATAGATTTTGCCAGTAGCACTAACACGGTTGAACCAGCACCTAAGAGAGTTAATAATATTCCCACTAAACCCACAATTATCCCCAGACGGAGGATTCTAGTTGTATCTGGCTTACTAGGATGTGAAGCTAAATGGGGATTTTCTAAAGCTTTGCCGATACGAGTGTAACGAAAATCCCAATAGAGACTGAATAACAACACTAAAATTCCGCATACAGCCCAAAATATGCCAATTGCAAGACCGGTATTTTGCTGCTGAACCAAGCCACGACCAGTCAAGGCGAACAACAAAGCTAAGACAGAAACCACTCCAATTGCCGATTGTAGCCAGAAAGTAATCCAGCCTGTCAGGCGAATAGTATTACCAATTCCTCGAGTTTCTGGTGCTAGCGCTCGCATTTCTGATTCACTTTGCATATGAATTACCGTTGAGTTTAATTTCCTTATCCCCCTATTGCTCAGAGTATTTCCTCGGTATGCCCTATACCCCCATCTTTAGAGAGAATCGTCTTGTAGTCTTGGGGAATAAATGGGGAGTGGGGGATGAGGGGGATGAGGGGGATGAGGGGGATGGGGAGAATAACTCCTAACTTCTCACGCGGCTCATCGCCCTGCTACCGCTAACAGGACTCCCAATGCCCAAAATTTAAAGTCCTGCCAAACGATGAGAAGCGATCGCACTCAAGGATGATGAGTAATTAGCAACTAAATTGACAAAATAACACTATAAAGAGTGATATTTAAGCGATAGATAGCGCTTGTAAAGGATAAGGGGCATGATTAAATCTTGGATGGTGATTGGGGGTGTGGCTTTCTTAGTTGCGCTAGCGGCTAACGTGATTACGCCAGGCGATCGCCAGTGGTTCAAGCGCTTACAACGACCGAGATGGCTCACTTTTGAAGGCGCGATTCCAATTATTTGGACTGTAATATTTATTTGCGGTGCTTGGTCGGCTTATATTATCTGGGAAAAAGACCCAGGAACCACTCCAACCTGGTTAATCATGGGTTTATATTTGCTATTAGAAATTGTCACCATTGCCTATACGCCTGTAATGTTTAGGCTTCGTAGCCTAAAAATAGGCACAATTCTCGGTGGCACGGGTTTTCTCATTGGTGCTTTGTTGATGCTTGCAGTCTTAGGTATTTCTGGTTGGGCAGCACTGTTACTAATTCCTTATTTGCTCTGGAGTCCCATCGGAACTTATACCACTTGGCAGATGATTAACCTCAATCCTCAAGATGCCTAAGATTAGCACCAGCGAATGATTTAACCTATCCTCTAAATTGTCAAACTTGCAGTGTATGACTTGACAAAATACACAAAGCTTGAGTGCAGTATGATTCCATCTTGGATAATAATTGGGGCTGTAACTTTCTTCGTCGCCCTTGGTAGTTTCTTCATCACGCCGCGCGATGTTAAATGGTTTGCACATTTAAGTCGCCCTCGATGGCTAATTTTTGAGGCGCTGATTCCACTCATCTGGACTGTGATTTTTATTTGTGGCGCAGCTTCGGCTAATTTTGTCTGGCAAAAAAATCCAGGAAGCGTAATTTCCTGGCTGTTAATGGGTTTGTACCTTTTGGTGGAAATTATCACCGTTGCTTACATACCCGTAATGCTGAGGTTTCGCAGTCTCAAAGTTGGAGAAATTCTAGGGCTAATTGGTTTGATTTGTGCTGTTGTCCTTACTATCTGCGTTTTGCCGCTTTCTCCACCAGCAGCGTTTTTACTCCTTCCTTATCTAATTTGGACTCCCATTGGTACTTACACCACTGAGGAGTTAAGAGAGTTAAATCCTCAAGATGTCTAGTTTGAGATTTTAGATTGTTCAATCCAAAATCTAAAATCTAAAATCCAAAATCTATACAAGACGCCCATAACGTGCGGTGAGGGGATTCGCTGGATTGGATTGATTATTCAGCCAAGCCCACATTTGATCGCCAAAGGAAAAATGCCACCATTCTCTAGGATTGCGCTGAAAGCCGGCTTTTAACATGACATCTCGCAATAGCTGACGGTGAGCATGATATGTTTCTGCTTCTGGACGATCGCTATTAGCATAATAATCAGGATGCGATCGCTCTGACATTTCATCGATGGCCGAACCCATATTCACTATTTCCGCAGTATCATCTACCAGCGTCACATCCACCGCAGCGCCAGTACTGTGAGGAGGGGGAGTTTTTTCATCCAAACTCGGTACAGCCCAAATTTCATAAACAGCCTGCCAAACCTCTTGACGTTGCTTTGGTGATAACTCCGCCTCAATCAGTCCCCTTTCTTGTACTGCTTGGGCGAAGCTGTAATCTACCATAAACTGCTGAACTGCGATCGGGCGATAAGCATCAAAGATTTGAATCCGCCAGTTGGGTTTTAACAATTCAAGGTAATTTTGCGCTTGAATCAAATTTTCAATCACACTTTGGCGGAGATAATAGGGAGAGCGATCGCCATAAGTAGCACCTAACTTTTCATAAGGGTGGGGAGATTCCACCGCAAACAATTCCAAAGGAATCGCTACTAGCGGTTCACTACACTCAAAAATCGGAATTTTATGATAAGGTCTCATCTAGTCAGCTACATATAACTTACGTATTTTAACGCAAGCATAGCATTCTGCGTAACAATTCTCTTCTTCCTCTGCGTCCTTTGCGCCTCTGCGTGCAATACAAATTTTTCTCAATTTAATCGCGTCCGAAAAATGTAACAATACCATATACCTTCTTCCCATTATTTAGGAAGATCCTTGCACGAAAAATTAACACAAAAAAATGAAGTATGGCAGATAGAACCAAAATTATTTCCTTTCAACTTTCTGACGGCAAAATAATTAAAGTAGAGGTTACGCCTATAGGGGAACAACCTGTTTCTGATGAAACCAGAGTTTTTAAACAAGCCACAGAAATTATTAAATCCATTGCTGAAGATGTTGCGGGTACATTAAAAGATATTAGCGAGACAGTCAAACCAGATAAATTTAGTGTCAAACTAGGTTTACAAATTGGAGTTGAGTCAGGACAACTAACCGCTTTAATTGTCAAAGGAACAGGCACAGCTAACCTGGAAATTACGATGGAATGGGGTAAATAACAGTTGATTGTCTTACACTTGTGGTAATCTTTTTACAAAGATGCTGCGTGAGAGCAATTAATGGGTAACGACAAGGATTTACAACGCTGTACAGTGCGTTTAAATGTTGCCAGTAGTCAGGGAACAGGTTTTTTTGTTGCACCGAATTGGATTCTCACCTGCGCCCACGTGGTCGAATCTGCGAAAGATAACCCTGTGCAAGTATTCTGGAAAGCAGGAAACCAGAATTACACAGCTAAAGTTACCCAATTATACAAATATCCCCTTGATTTAGCCCTTTTACAACTGGACGAGGATTGTTTGCATCATCCCTGTGTTGAATTGGATAACACAGAACCGAAAACCAACGATGATTTATATATTTTCGGTTATCCCAAGAATAGCGAAGTTGATTATTCGCTGGGAGATTCAGCAAGTTTTAAATATGAAGGAATAAGTTTTAAACAGGATATTATTCTCTATAAGTTAAAGCAAGGGCAAGTTATCTCAGGGTTTAGCGGTTCGCCTTTACTAAATTTACTAACAGGTAAAGTTTGTGGAATTGTGCATCTTTCCCGTGATGAGGGTAACGATTTAGGTGGCCGGGCAGTTTCGGCTCAAATGATTGTGAAACACTTTCCCGAAATTTCGTTATTTAATAAACAATTTCATCAGCAAAAGTCCAAAGGTGATAATCCATTTGAATATGGTCTTCCTGTTCCTCCACAACGTTTTTACGGGCGGAGAAAAGAGATTTTAGAGATTAAAAACCGCATTGGTGCGATTAGTCCTCAATGTGTCAATTTGGTAGGATTGCGGCGCAATGGAAAAACCTCTCTATTGCGATATATCAAAGAAAGAATCAGCGAATTTTGTTCGCCAGAACAAAAGCCTTTGGTTGTTTTCTTAGATTTAACGAGTAAGAATTTTCATACTCCAGAGGGGATTATTGAAGGCTTAAGGCGAGGGATTCACAAACTAACAGGGAATTATCCTTGGTTAAAGGAAGATAATGAAGATGGCTTTGCAGTAGAAGATGGCTTACAGTTTTTAGTAGATCATGGGTATCGTTTAATTATTTTATTGGATGAGTTTGAAGCCATTGCTAGTAAAAAAGATAGGTTGGAATTGTTTCAGGATTGGGGAGAAGATTGGCGTTCTAAAGCTTCTGCGGGTTTATTAACAATGGTAATTGCCAGCAAACGCCCTCTGAATGAAGTTTACGAAACTTTGAGTCTCGGTTCTCCCTTTGCCAATATTTTCAGTACGACTATTTTAGGGGCATTAGAGGAGGAAGCTTGGCAAAACATCATCCAGAAAGGACAAAAAGAATTTCTGCCTAATTCTGCGGTATTACAATGGGTGGATGAGTTAGCAGGAGGGTTGCCCTATTATGTGCAGATGGCGGGGGCGATGTTGTGGCAAAATAGGAATCAAGAAATAGCTAAAAATGAGTTTAATTTTCAAGCAAAGCCTCGTTTTGAAGAACTTTGGAAAGATTTAACCGAAGTTGAACGTTTAGCATTGCGTTATGAGTTGGGAGAGGGTAACTTAGCTATTCCCAATCTGGCAATTGTAGATAGGCTTCAGCGTCATGGGTTATTACGGAAGAATGGGGGTTTATTTAGCAGTGTGTTTGCAGAGTTTGTGAAAGGTCAAAGATAAAGCAATAAGCCAAAAATTCAAACATTAGATATAAAAAATGTTACTGTTTTTACGAGAAACTTGGGAACTATTTTGGTGGGCAATGTATTGTCCTTCAAGGCTTCAACAACGAATAAATGAATGGTTGCCTCAAGAAGAAAAAGATGGACGCAGGCAAGATACAATTTTTTTTAATATTTTATTGTTAGGAAACTTACGAGTTATTAGTCAGTATTTATTACTATTATTTATTTTTAACATCCCTCCTATTTTAAGACTAATTGAGCGTAATCAATTGTTGGATTGGTTACAGTTACCTTGTGTAATGTTAATTGCTTATACGACAGGAGTTTTATTTTTACCTTTAGGATTAGTTATCCCCTCGTTGTGGTTGATAGTTGTATTAAATCAGCCTGATAGCTGGTTAAAGGGCTTAATACAAGCTATTAAAGTTTTACCTCCTTTACCTCAAATAGGGATAGGTCTTACAGTTTTTGGAGTATCTATATCATTAACTGTTTGGTTAATATTGCAACTCTTAAAAAAAGAACATCTTTCCCTTGCTCGTAATCTGATGGTGGTGGCAGGAACAATCAGTGTGATGTTAGGAGCGTGGTTAGCAACTGAAAACTGGTTGTTTCTGTTGTTAGTAAGTGGAATGACAAACTTTCTCCTATTTGTACTAAGAGAAAATGAAAATATGACAAATAGTGAGAATGCGGTCGGAGTGGCGGTCAGAGTGGCGGTCGGAGTGGCGGTCGGAGTGGCGGTCGCAGTGGTGGTCGGAGTGGCGGTCGCAGTGGCGGGAGGAGTGGTGGTTGCAGTGGCGGTCGCAGTGGCGGTCGGACTGGCGGGAGGAGTGGCGGGAGGAGTGGCGGGAGGAGTGGCGGGAGTTGCTACTTTACCGCTTATTTGGTTTTTGATTGTTGCAAGTTTAATCGCTTTTGCTCTTGCACCAGTAAAAGACAATAGAGTTTTTATCATCACTACAGTGATTTTAATAGCTCTTTCTGCCCAAAATTTAGGATGGCTTTCAGCATTAATTATCCCTGTAACCTTAGTCAGCTATTACAGAATATTTCCTGATTATAGCTTTATCTCTTTAGGTAGTTCTTATACATTATTTACTCATTATTTACTAAAATTTTTCAGATTTTCAGATTCAACAGTTAGGTGGTTATGTCCCCAAACAGCAAAAATACTTTTTCAATTACCTCCTTACACTAGCGAACTCCTGTGGATACCTTTACCTAATCATGCTCAACTTCTTGTTTCTGAATTTCGTGAAAGACCTGAACAAGCCTTAATAATCTTTAGATATATCCAAACTTTTTCCTTACCAGGATTTCAAATAACCCTGCAAAATGCCTTACCACAAATTGTCGCCGACCAACTCACGGAAATTCAAACTATTCCAAAACTAATCTTTACTGCCAACTCAGACCATCCTATATTAGCCTTCCTGATTTCCCCCTTCTATCACCTCGATTCTGACAGCGATACCCCCACCCCAGAAACACCTTTACCAAAGGTTAAACCTGAACTTTCTATCCTTCTTCCTCGCTTAAAAACTATTATTCAAGATATTCAATCTGCACTTGAAAATGAAAATGTACACCTACGAAAACGAGGATTAGAACGAGTCAATAACAATGTTGTTCGATTACAATCCCAATTACCCTCTCTCGGACTTAAAGGCAAAGCTATTAAACGCTGGACACCTGTACTAGAACATTGGCAAAGGGTTATTGAACTGGAACAAAATGAACAACGCAAACTCTCTCAAGACGAACTAATCAACCCGTTCCAATATGGAAATCCGGTGCGACTTGACCAAAAAAACTTGTTTAAAGGTCGTCAGAGATTTGCCAATGAAGTTGTCCGTAGAGTTTTAGACCGTGACCGACCTACCCTTGTGCTGCATAGCCCCCGTCGCTGTGGTAAAACTTCCTTTTTGTATAACTTTCCCCGCCTGCTTCCCAGTGATATTCTCCCCGTATTTGTGGATATGCAAAGTTCCGCCATTACCACCAGCGAATCTGACTTTTGCTTTGGCTTAGTCCGTGCAATTCATAAAGACTGCAAAAGTCAAGGCGTTCAATTACCAAACATTCCTAAACGCACCGATTTTCAAGCTAGTCCCTATACCACTTTAGAAGATTGGTTAGATGAAGCACTTGCCCAAATCGGAGAACGGCGCATCCTTCTCAACCTTGATGAATTTGAAAAAATCGGTACCGCCATCCAGAACGGACAGATAACTTTACGTTTGTTTGACCAACTGCGCCACTTAATTCAACATTATAAACAACTCGGTTTTCTCTTTTCTGGCGTGCAAACTTTAGAGGAATTAGGCCCGAATTGGAGTAGCTATTTTATCAGCGTTGTCCCAATAGAAATGCTTTATCTTGAACCTAACGAAGCCGAGGAATTACTCCTTAATCCAGATCCAGATTTTGCACTGCGTTACGATTCAGGGATTGTAGAAGAAGTATTAAAACTTACCAATTGTCACCCTTACTGCCTACAATTATTGGGGGCATCAATGGTGAATCAAGCTAACTTTAACCATACTGATTTGATTAATGCTGAACTCTTGCAAGCTTCTATTAATGACGCATTTATTTCCGGTCAGCCTTATTTTACAAATATTTGGACAGAATTTACAGGAACTACACCAGAAGAAATGGTAATTGGTCAAGAATTATTATTACAAGTTGCCAGAACAGATATTTTATTACCTATAACTACTGAAATTGCTGAGAAGGTATTAACCCGATTGTTGCGTTATCATATTTTACAAGAAATCAATGGAGGATATGATTTTGAAATTCCTCTGTTAAAACAATGGGTGAGAGAGCGTGCAGTCAAAAGCTAATTATTTAAACTTAGGATGGTGCGTTAGCCTTCGGCATAACACACCCTACTAGGTGTATTGATTTTATTATGATAAATAATTTGTTAATTAGGTGGATAATAGATGCGATCGCACCTTAATTCACATATAAACCCTAAAGTAAAAACTTAAGCAATTGCTAAATCATAATGTAAAACTAAGATTTCATCTGCTCTCAAAGTCGCCATTGCATATTCACAGCCTTGGGTATCAGCAAACTCGACTAAATAATGATATTCCTCTTCTTGCTCATACACTTCTACAATTGTTCCAACTTGCCCACTTGGTAAGCTTTCGATAGAAGTATAATCTTCTTCTACTAGTTCTAATCTCTCAATAGGAATCGGTTTGAGTGTAGCAATAGTATCCAAAAGTTTAATTTTTTTCATTTAACTTCACAAATGCAGTAATCAAACGTGGATAGGGATTATTAGCGGTAGTTTCCCAGATTGTCCGCAGCCTGATTCCGTCTGTATCAGGTACTATCGAATCTACCTTAAACTGTTGACCAAATTGTGTAGTACTTTGCTGAACAACTTCACCTGTAACTGCTGCTGTTTGAATAAGTTCGCGCAAAACATCGGCATTTTCTAGCGTGATTCCTAGAATTGATGCGAAAACTCTAGCTTTATGTTTCTCACTCGGATGTTCTGGGTTTAGACAATAACCTATTAGCTTTTGCATAGAAATTTCTGCTTGCTCACCGTTGGGTAATTTCATTGTTATGAATATGCCCTAAGAGGATGTTTGAAAAGTCATTATTGATGTGTCAAATATTTTTTACCCCTCCCTAACCCTCCCCTTATAAAGGGGAGGGAACCGGATTTTTCTTGTTTCCCCCCTTTATAAGGGGGGATTAAGGGGGGTAAAAACACAACTAAAATCACAGTCAACCACTTTTCAAACAACCTCTAAGAGACTTGAAATTTTATCATTGACGGTTCGTTTTTTCAAAAATGCTCGATCAAAACCAAACACCCCTATTAGACGCTTTAAAAGCCAATGCAACACGCTCCCATGCTTCTTTTTACACCCCAGGACACAAACAAGGCAAGGGTATCTCTCAACCTCTAGCCGATTTACTTGGTAAAGCTGTCTTTGGCGCTGACTTAACCGAATTAGGAAATTTAGATAATCTTTTTGCACCCCAAGGGGTAATTCAACAAGCACAACAATTAGCAGCCGAAGCATTTGGCGCTTCGCAAACATGGTTTCTTGTTAATGGTTCTACCTGTGGAGTTGAGGCGGCAATTCTCGCTACTTGTGGCACAGGAGGTAAAATAATTTTGCCTCGAAATGTGCATTCTTCTGCGATCGCTGGTTTAATTCTCTCCGGTGCCGTACCAGTTTTTCTCAATCCTGAATACGATTCAGTTTTAGATATTGCCCATAGCATTACACCCACTGCTGTAGAATCTGCACTCCAACAACATCCCGACGCCAAAGCAGTGTTGACAGTCTACCCGACATATTACGGTGTTTGCGGAGATTTAAAGGCGATCGCCAATATTACACATCAATATAATATTCCTCTACTCGTAGATGAGGCACACGGCGCACACTTTAGCTTTCATCCAGAATTACCCATTTCAGCTTTAGCCGCAGGTGCCGATTTAACTGTACAATCCATCCACAAAGTACTCGGTGCCATGACACAGGCATCGATGTTGCATATTCAAGGTAACAGGATAGATAGCGATCGCATTAGTAAAGCTTTGCAGCTGTTACAGTCTACCAGTCCTAGTTATATACTTTTAGCTTCTCTAGATGCAGCGCGTCAGCAAATGGCACTCCACGGCAAAATGCTGATGTCTCGTACTTTGCAACTTGCCCAAGAAGCCAGAACTAAAATCAGCCAACTTCCTGGCTTATCTGTCTTAAGCCCCCCTTTTCAAGGGGGGTTGGGGGGATCTCCCGGCTTTGTGGCTTTAGATAAAACGCGATTAACTGTAACTGTTTCTAATTTAGGTTTAACCGGATTTGCCGCAGATGAAATTCTAGATGAAAAATTTGCCGTTACTGCTGAATTTCCCTCCCAGCAGCACCTTACTTTTATTATTAGTCTGGGCAATACCGCAGCTGATATCGAACAATTAGTGCAAGGTTTTACTACTCTTGCCAAAGAATATCGCCGAACCAACGCTACTGTTAAAAACTATATTTGGCAGGATATTGCTGAAACATCCGGTACTAATTTGTATTTGTCTCCCCGTGAAGCTTTTTTTGCTCCTAGTGAAACATTACCTTTAGCAAAGACTTGCGATCGCATTTGTGCAGAAATCGTCTGTCCCTACCCTCCCGGAATTCCGGTATTAATGCCCGGGGAACTCATCACCAAACCAATTCTTGATTACTTGCAACAAATCCAGGCAATGGGAGGATTTATCAGCGGTTGTACTGATACTAATTTTCGCACCCTAAAAGTAGTCAAATAATGACTCAAGAGTCGCAAAATCTAATTTCCGACCTCTAAATTTAATTTACCAGTCGCAAAATCTAATTTCCGACCTCTAAATTTAATTTACCAGTCGCAAAATCTAATTTCCGACCTCTAAATTTAATTTACCAGTCGCAAAATCTAATTTTCGACCTCTAAATCTAATTTACCAGTCGCAAAATCTAATTTTCGACCTCTAAATCTAATTTACCAGTCGCAAAATCTAATTTCCGACCTCTAAATTTAATTTACCAGTCGCAAAATCTAATTTTCGACCTCTAAATCTAATTTACCAGTCACTCAAGCTATGCCAACCCTCTCCTAAAATGAGACAGGTCAAACCCCAGCTATCGAACTCACGTAAATTTAAGATTCATCGCTATCGCATTTTGTATATTTCGTCACAAACGGAATTAAACAACTTGCTTAAAATAAGCAGAAATTTTTGGCAGCATGGCGCATAAAGCGAACTTGTTTATAGATTTTCGCTCATGCGCTATTTCCTTGTCCCTACCTTCTACAATAAAGATAGACTTTATTGAGATTTGTATAGTTGGGGAAAAGCTGTCATGGCTCCCGCCGTTTTAATTCAAAATTTGCAAAAGTCCTACGGCACGGTAGTTGCTGTTAAGGATGTTTCCTTTCAGGTAGAGTCAGGAGAAATCTTTGGTTTACTTGGCCCCAACGGTGCTGGAAAAACTACTACCTTGCGTGCCTTGTGTACACTCACCACACCGGATGCTGGCAAAATCGAAGTATCTGGTATCTCTGTATTAGATAATCCGAGAGTAGCAAGACAAAAATTAGGCTATGTCGCTCAGGAAGTCGCTATAGATAAGGTGTTGACTGGACGAGAACTGTTGCAATTGCAAGCAGCACTTTATCACCTAAAAGGCGCAGTAGCCAAACAACGTATTGAAACGGTATTGGATTTACTCGGTTTACAAGAATACGCCAATAAAAAAACCGGAACCTACTCCGGTGGTTTACGCAAGCGCCTTGACTTAGCTGCTGGGTTACTCCACGCACCGGATGTTTTAGTCTTGGATGAGCCAACTGTAGGACTTGACATAGAAAGCCGTTTTGTGGTATGGGAATTCCTGAGGAAATTACGTGCCTCTGGAACAACGGTAGTAATTACCAGCCATTATTTAGAAGAGATTGACGCTTTAGCCGATCGCGTGGCAATAATCGATCGCGGCGTTATCATAGCCGTTGGCACACCTTCACAATTGAAAGATCGAGTAGGGGGCGATCGCATCACCTTGCGAATTCAGGAATTTTCCCCCATTGAAGAAGCAGAAAAAGCTAAAAATCTCCTTCAATCTTTGCCCTTCGTCCAAGAAGTCATCATCAACAGCGCTCAAGGTAATTCTCTCAACTTGGTGGTGACACCCCAAAATGATGTTCTTATCAAGATACAGCAAACCCTAAATAACGCTGGCTTACCCATATTTGGCATCGCCCAATCTCGCCCCAGTCTTGACGATGTTTACCTCGCCGCCACGGGACGCACACTGATGGATGCAGAACTAGCAGCGATCGCCACTCGCGATCCCAAAGCTGAGAAAAAGCAGAATATGAGGTAGGGAATGGGGCATAGGAGATGAGGGAGATAAGGGAGATGAGGGGGATGAGGCAATACTGCTCGGATAAGCAGGGGAGGCAGGGGAAGCAGGGGAAGCAGGGGAGGCAAAACTCAACGCCAGCCCCCATTTCTCCCCCTGCTCCCCCTGCTTGCCTCAACCAAGAAATTCCTTAACCGAGCAGTATTGGGGGATGAGGGAGACAAGGAAGACAAGGGAAATGGGAAAATAACTCCTAACTCCTAACTCCTAACTCCCAACTCCTAACTCCCAATCTAAAATCCAAAATCCAAAATCCAAAATTATTATGAGTGTTACTCCTAAATCTGATATCAATTGGCAACCGCTAGCGTCGCCACAAGCAGATGCTAATCCTGCTTCTAATTTTTTCGGTGACTTGGTACAAGAGACGCTGGCTTTAACTCGTCGCTTGTTTATTCAATTGCAACGGCGTCCCTCGACATTAGTCGCTGGGATTATTCAGCCAGTCATGTGGTTAGTGCTGTTTGGCGCTTTATTCCAAAATGCACCCAAGGGCTTGTTTGGCAGTACGACAAATTACGGACAATTTTTGGCTGCTGGAGTAATTGTGTTTACAGCCTTCGCTGGAGCGCTGAATGCTGGTTTGCCTGTAATGTTTGACCGCGAGTTCGGTTTTTTGAATCGTTTGCTGGTAGCACCCTTAGCATCACGGTTTTCCATTGTCTTTGCTTCGGCAATTTTCATCATCAGCCAAAGTTTACTGCAAGCAGCGGTGATTGTAGGAGCAGCAGCGTTTTTAGGTGCGGGACTACCTGATGCAGCTGGTTTGGGTGCGATCGCTTTAATTGTTTTCCTCTTAGCTTTGGGTGTGACAGCCATTTCCCTGGGCTTGGCTTTTGCCTTACCCGGTCACATTGAATTGATTGCGGTAATTTTTGTTACAAACCTACCATTATTGTTTGCTAGTACCGCTTTGGCTCCTTTATCCTTTATGCCTCACTGGTTACAAGTTGTGGCTACCTTGAATCCCCTCAGCTATGCGATCGAACCCATTCGCTACCTCTATCTGCACAATACTTGGGCTTTGGATAGTGTAGTCATGCAGGCTCCTTGGGGTGATGTTACCTTTGGGGGGGCGTTGTTGGTGTTGTTTGGCTTTGCCGTTGTCGCCTTAGTTAGCATTCAGCCCCAACTACGACGGACTCTTGCTTAAGATAAGATAGAGCAATTTTCGAGTCAAAATCCATGAAAAAACCATTTTTACAAATTGCTAGACTCTTCTTGGCTACCGCAGCAGGAATTAGCTTTGCTCCTTTGCTGATGGCTCAACCCAGTTCAGCTCAGATCAGCAGCCCAGCGGATGCTTTTCCTAGTAATAGTACAACAGACCAAAATACCGATCCTTTCTCCCGCTCGAACTCAGATAATTTCAACATGTTTGATCTGATTCATCGGGCAAACTTCGGAACTCTCAACTGGAATTCTCAACAACAGAACGAACAACTAGATTCAACCGCAGCAGGCTTTAGAGCCAGACAACAACAATTACTCCAATGTCGTCAACAAGCGCAATCAACAACCGCAGGATCGCCATCGGTTGCATTGGCGTCGCCGACATCATCATCTCAACCAGCAACAGCAGCTCCTTTGAAAGCCAACCAACAACAAACACTCCAATGCCAACAAGCACGGCAAACAACCCCACAGTTACCATCGTTTAAATTGCCATCAGGTAACTGAATTCAAATCAATAACGCCAACCCCAAAGGCTTGGGGTTGGCGTTAGACGTTTCAAAAATCCTTAGTTATCAGGCAAAAAACTACAGCCCAAGTGCAGCTAAAACATCCTCAGCATGGGTGGTGGTATTTACACTAGCGTCAACATGGGTAATTTTGCCGTCAGGCCCAATTACGTAGGTGACGCGCTTGGCGTAACCGCCGCCATCCACATCGAAAGCTTTGATGAGGGATTTGTCGGTGTCAGCCAGTAAAGGAAAATTCAAATTAAATTTTTGGGTGAATGCCTGATGAGAGACTTCATCATCTGCACTGACTCCCAGTACTACAACATCTTTACTTTGATATTTAGATTGGGCGTCCCGAAAACTACAGGCTTGTTTGGTGCAGCCTGGAGTGTCATCTTTGGGGTAAAAATACAAAACAACTGTCTTCCCAGCAAAATCAGATAAAGAGACTGTGTTGCCGTTTGTATCTTTGGCGGTAAATGCAGGTGCATCCGTACCAACTGCTAGAGGCATAATTAACCTTTCCTGTTTCAGATTGTTGATGCACTTGAAATTTTACATTAATTTATAATGATTAAATATATTTACTAAAAAATAACATAACTATATTTTAGGTAACTAAATTCTGCTTAGATGAGGTAACTGGTGCAAAAATATATTCTGAAATTAATTTTTATTGAAAGAAAAATTTCTCCCCATACACAATGCCTCCTGTTGATTCCCAAAACCCAAAAACTTTTGTCTATCCTCCCAGCACAGTAGAAAGAGCGGAGCGATCGCTAATATGTTCGCCCTTTAATCCGTCTTTATTTGAAGTCATGCGACACCAGAGTGTGTCATTGAGTGCGATCGCCCTGGAAAATGGATTAAAGCAGGGCTATACTCAGCGTCCTTTGTCAGAATTAGCATGTGACAACACCTTGGGCTGGCTGATTGAAGTGGGTGTATTGCGCCGAGAAGTCGATGGTCAGGGAATTACAGATAGTTTTCGCCTCACTCCCTTAGGACGCCAGTTGATAGAAAAATACCAGGGGAAAAATTGGCGCACACCGTCATGGCGCGATCGTTTATACGATGTGATAACTCGTTGGTTGCGGTTACCCTTTTAGGGACTTGTGAACTAGCCTATAGGAATCCGATTTGATTTCTGAATCACTCGTAGAGGTAAGGGACTGGGGATTGGGGACTGGGGACTGGGAAGAAGGAATAAAAGTGTACTGAGTTTTGTTCAAAAATCAAATATGAGTCCTATATTAAAGAAGTCGCAAGTCGTAAGTACAGTTTTGTAACGGGGATTTAGACCCCGCCACAAAACTTGCGGCTTGCAAAGTTGCCGGCGACTTAAACCTACCGAATTTTGTTGACAGGAAATACCAAATATGGATATTTGAAAAACCACATCTGTCGTAGGGGCACAGCAATGCTGTGCCCCTACACCCAAGGTCTATAAGCCAATACACTTGGGTTAAACATCAAATAAATCTTAGTTCCTAGTAGCAAAATTTGATTGATTTACACCTAACTACTTAATAAGTAGCTACCAAGTTTCGGCTGTACCTTTCTTGTAAGGTTCACCTGTAAAAGGTTGTACGCCAATAGTAGGATAAGCATCATCATTAGGCCCAAAAATCCGCATTGCAGCTTCAGAAATATACTGGGTTACGTTAGCAATCATTTGGGAAATATTGGAAATAGTCATATTATTGGACTCCTATTTTTTGAGTCACTTTAGTTTTGATACCTATACTCTAACCCTGATTTTGTTGGCTAGCTGTAACTCTCAATATATTGAGAATCTATGCAATCTTTATTCAGATAAGTTTGCAATACTTTAGCTTGTGAAAAAGTCAAAATTTTTTCCTTATTTACTAATTATAACTTAGTTTTGTCTTCAATCCCATCTGTAGGGGCGTACAGCTCTACGCCCCTACCTATGTATCTGTATCAGGCATTTGGTGAAAAGATATTACTATTCATCTTATCCAATTCACACTATTACTAGCTATTACTATTAAAAAATGTGAAATAATTTATGAAGTTAATATTAATATGGCTGTAAATCTACTGTTATGCAGTCGTACCGGAAGTATATTTGCTAGGAGTTGACATTATTTATGGTAAATATTACCATAAATGAAAGAAGCGTTCTTATAAGGAAGCTCTGGCATGACAACTTTCCCAGATTTAGACTATGTACATAAACAGCAAACCCAGCAAAACCAGGAACTAAACCTGTGTGCAGATGACTACAGCTTGCTGACTGACCTTTATCAATTGACGATGGCGGCTTGTTACACAGGCGAAGGTATAGAACAACGACGGGCAAGTTTTGAGTTGTCTGTCAGACGCTTGCCAGAGAATTTTGGTTATTTAATTGCAATGGGTTTGGCACAGGCGTTGGAATATTTGGCAAAATTTCGCTTTAGTCCATCGCAAATTGCGGCATTACAGGCGACGGGGATTTTTGCTCACGCAAGCGATCGCTTTTGGTCGTTGTTAGCCCAAGGCAAGTTTACCGGCGATGTTTGGGCAGTACCAGAAGGTACGGCTGTGTTTGCCAATCAGCCACTTTTACGGGTGGAAGCACCTCTTTGGCAAGCACAATTGGTGGAAACTTATCTTTTAAATACT
Organism: Desmonostoc muscorum LEGE 12446; assembly: GCF_015207005.2. Classification (GTDB taxonomy): domain Bacteria; phylum Cyanobacteriota; class Cyanobacteriia; order Cyanobacteriales; family Nostocaceae; genus Nostoc; species Nostoc muscorum. Next base: position 8,819,522 of record NZ_JADEXS020000001.1, on the reverse strand, counting down.
ATTAATTACCAGACCTTGATTGCCACAAAAGCAGCACGGTTGCGGGATGTGGCTGGAGAGTCAGCAACACTTTTAGAATTTGGCACAAGACGCGCCTTTAGTCCCCAAGCATCTTTGTGGGCGGCGCGGGCGGCTTTGGCAGGTGGTTTAGATTCCACTTCCAATGTGTTAGCAGCGCTACAACTGGGAAAAAAGCCAAGTGGTACGATGGCACACGCCTTGGTCATGGCGCTATCAGCAATCGAAGGCACTGAAGAACAAGCCTTTAGTGCATTTCACCGATATTTTCCGGGTGCGCCATTGTTGATTGATACCTACGATACCATTGCTGCTGCCCAAGGCTTAGCTGCAAAAGTCAATTCCGGGGAAATGCAATTAACAGGCGTGAGATTGGACTCAGGAGATTTAGTTACCTTATCAAAACAGGTGCGATCGCTACTTCCTGGTGTGCCAATTTTTGCTAGTGGCGACTTGGACGAGTGGGAAATTGCCAGAGTCAAAGCTGCTGGGGCAGAAATTGATGGTTACGGACTGGGGACACGATTAGTTACAGGTTCCCCCGTAAATGGAGTTTACAAACTTGTAGACATTGATGGCATTCCAGTCATGAAGGAGTCAAGTGGCAAGGTAACTTATCCAGGACGCAAGCAGATTTTTCGCTCGTTGATAGGAGGTAAGGTAAAAGCAGACAGGTTGGGACTTTTGGGTGAAAGTTCTTTGGAAGAACAACCATTATTGCAGTTGGTAGTCCAGCAGGGTAAATGGGTGCAACCGCTGGAGAGTTTGGAAACAATTCGTCAGCGAACTGCTGCCTCAGTTGCCAGTTTGCCAGAACAGACACGACGGTTGGATCGCCCTGTGGCTGTAGAAGTGGAAATTTCTCAGGGTTTACAGGTGTTGACTCAAGAGACTAGAAAACCAACCGCAGAGGCGCAGAGAACACAGAGATAAAAGTACTCTTTGAGTGTGTCTTAATTACGAATTACGAATTACGAATTACGAATTACGAATTACTATGAGAATTGCTTTGTTTGGAACGAGTGCCGATCCGCCAACTGCTGGACATCAGGAAATTCTGAGTTGGCTGTCTGAGGGTTATGATTGGGTAGCGGTTTGGGCAGCAGATAATCCATTTAAGTCCCATCAAACACCTTTACAGCATCGGGCGGCAATGCTGCAATTGTTGATTGCGGATATCGATGCGCCACGGCAAAATATTGCTTTGGAACAAGAATTGAGTAGCTTCAGAACGCTGGAAACAGTGGAGAAAGCAAAATTGCGTTGGGGTGATGACGTTGAATTAACATTAGTAATTGGTTCAGATTTAGTCACTCAGCTACCACGTTGGTATTGCATTGAAGATTTGTTACAGGAAGTGCAACTATTAATTGTGCCGCGACCGGGATATGTAATAGATGAGTCTAGCTTGGAGGTAATACAAAACCTGGGAGGCAAAATGGCGATCGCTAGTCTAACTGGTCTAGATATTTCCTCAACAGCTTACCGCGAACATGGAGATTCTCAAGCCCTGACTCCCCCTGTAGTTGCTTATATTAATCGAGAGCATTTATACGAATGCCAGGACGCCAGCAAAAAAAGATTCCAACTCCGCTAAATCAACAACCTTTGGCCGATTTCAAGGTTGGTGTTGATAATGTTATTTTTTCTGTAGATACTGCACAAAATCGGCTGTTAGTTCTGTTAGTAATGCGGCAGCAAGAACCATTTTTAAATCATTGGAGTCTTCCGGGTACTTTGGTGCGTCCAGGAGAGTCTTTAGAAGATGCCGCCTACCGCATTATGGCAGAGAAAATTAAGGTCAACAACCTCTATTTAGAACAACTTTATACCTTTGGAGGCCCAAATCGTGACCCACGGGAAGCAACAGATAGCTATGGTGTGCGCTATCTATCAGTTAGTTATTTTGCCCTTGTGCGATTTGAAGAAGCCGAATTAATTGCCGATCGCGTCACAGGAATAGCTTGGTATCCAGTTAAACAAGTTCCACAATTAGCTTTCGATCATAACGAAATTTTGACCTATGGACATAGACGCTTGCGAAATAAATTGGAGTATAGTCCCGTGGCTTTTGAAGTCTTGCCAGAAATGTTTACTTTAAATGATTTATATCAGTTATACAGCACAGTTTTAGGTGACAATTTTTCCGATTATTCTAATTTTCGGGCGCGTTTACTGAAGTTAGGTTTCTTATCCGATACCGGAATTAAAGTCTCACGGGGTGCTGGTCGTCCGGCTAGTTTGTATAAGTTTGATGCCGAAGCTTTTGCCCCATTGAAAGATAAACCTTTGGTGTTTATTTAATGAACGGTTAATCTGGGATGAGGGAGATGAGGGAGACGCAAAGAAAAACTAATGACTAATAACCAATTATCAATGACTAATAACTAAAAAAATGAAAATAGCGATCGCTCAAATTAATCCGACTATTGGTGATTTACTAGGAAATGCCCAAAAAATCCTAGAAGCGGCACAACGCGCTGCATCCGGTGGTGCGCGTTTGTTGCTTACACCTGAACTTTCTTTGTGTGGCTATCCACCACGAGATTTATTACTAAATCCTAGTTTTGTAGAAGCTATGAATATAACTTTACAAAACTTAGCCCAGGATTTACCAGCAAATTTAGCTGTGTTGGTAGGAACTGTCGAACAAAATATCAAAGCTCATATTACTGGTGGGAAAAATTTATTTAACAGCATCGCTTTGTTAGAAAATGGCCAAGTCAAGCAAGTTTTTCACAAGCGACTTTTGCCTACTTATGATGTATTTGATGAACGTCGTTATTTTGAACCAGGCTTGCAAGCTAATTATTTCACATTAGATAATATCGATATTGGCGTCACTATTTGCGAAGATTTATGGAACGATGAGGAATTCTGGGGCAAACGTACTTATGCAGTGAATCCCATTGCTGATTTAGCAATTCTGGGTGTAGATTTAATTGTGAATTTGTCTGCTTCTCCTTATACTGCGGGCAAGCAACAGTTTCGTGAAACAATGCTTAAGCATAGCGCGGTGCGTTTTCAACAACCAATTATTTATGCTAACCAGGTTGGGGGAAATGATGATTTAATTTTTGATGGTCGGAGTTTTGCTTTGAATCGTCAAGGTGAAATTATCTGTCGCGCCCGTGGTTTTGAAACTGATTTGTTGGCGGTTGAATTTGACGAGGCGGTGCGAGATTTGCAATTGAGTTCTGTGGCACCTGGATATGAGTCAGAAGATGAGGAAATCTGGCAAGCTTTGGTTTTGGGAGTCCGAGATTATGCCCGCAAATGTCGTTTTTCTAAAGTAGTTTTGGGTCTCAGTGGCGGAGTTGATTCGGCATTAGTAGCAGCGATCGCCACTGCTGCACTTGGTCAAGAAAATGTGCTGGGTGTTCTCATGCCTTCGCCTTATAGTTCCGACCATTCGATTAGCGATGCTTTGGCATTAGCCAAAAATCTGGGAATTAAAACTGATATTTTACCAATTGAACAGTTAATGCAAGGCTTCGATCGCACCTTAGCCAATTTATTTGCAGATACAGAATTTGGACTAGCAGAGGAGAATATCCAGTCCCGGATTCGCGGTAATTTATTAATGGCGATCGCTAACAAATTTGGTTATCTTCTCTTATCCACCGGTAACAAGTCAGAAATGGCAGTTGGTTACTGTACTTTATACGGCGATATGAATGGCGGTTTAGCAGTCATTGCAGATGTTCCCAAAACCCGCGTTTATTCACTTTGCCACTGGTTAAATCGCAATAACGAAATCATCCCCCAAAACGTCCTGACTAAAGCACCAAGCGCCGAACTCAAACCAGGCCAAGTAGATCAAGACTCTCTACCGCCCTACGAAATTTTAGACGATATCTTGCAACGTCTGATTCACAACCACCAATCAGCAGCCCAAATTGTCGCAGCCGGTCACGATTCGGTAATTGTAAACCGAGTAATTCAAATGGTGGCGCGGGCTGAATTTAAACGCCGACAAGCACCCCCCGGCTTAAAAATCACCGATCGCGCCTTTGGAACTGGTTGGCGAATGCCAATTGCCAGTAACTGGGTTGCTGTCAAAAACGCCTACCAAACTAAAACCACACCCACGCCTACCTTAGTCTGTTCGGATGGACAAGATGCCCAGCCGCGAATTAAATAAATGAGGATGCGGGGACGCAAAGACACTTCTCTGTGTACGTTGCCGTGTCTCCCGCGTCCCCCTCACCCGATCGCCACGTCTTCTTGAATATTAAGATTTGCTTCTTTTATCAAAACTTTTAACAAAGCTGCTATACCAATTTGGGCGGAAACTGCATTAGCATCCCATTTACCATCGGCTACATACTTGCCTTTGTTGTAGTGGTTAGTCCCTGACCACAGATAAGGTGTGAGAACTTCTGGATGGTACTTTCTATAACCAACACCGTTGTATCTCTCTAGCTGCCAAAGCTGTGCTGCCAAACTCCAATCTTTGACTCGGTTGAATTCTTTCATTGTCAAAGCATCAACGGCGCTTTCTTCCCAGGTGTATCCAACCTGCCAGCCTTTGATGGGGTCAGCTAGTGGTCTGCCGGATGGTTCGTTGACAGTGCGTTTTTTTAGCGAGTCGCCGTTGTGCAGATGTGTGGCGAAGTTCAGGGAAGATTCCATGTTATGGATGACTGCAACAAAGTACCAAGGTACATTAATTTTTTGCTGTAATGCTTCGTAACGAGGGCGATTAGCACTGATTTTCGCAACTATGTTTTGAGTACTGCTGAGTTTATCTGGTCTGATTTCGCACGTATCCCAAAGCTTCTGATATTCTGGTTTTAAATCTAGCAGGCTAAGTAGTATTTTATTTGCCATTTTTATTAAATACCCAAGAATAACCTTGATTTTTCGAGTTATGACAAAACTATCTTACTTTTATAGTACTTGGAAACTTTTTATACAAAATATTAATTTTTTCACACAAAAATTTTTGATATTTTATGCTTCACAAACTAGTCTTAAGTTGATTTCTGTCTTTTTGTGAATCCAAGCCTAATTAAGTATAAATATTTAAATACCGTTAAATAAAAAACAATTTCAAATTAAGTAAAATTATATAAATTTTTGTGTGTCAATGATAAATTAATAGTAAAATTTTTAACATTATATTAAGAAGTTGCAGTGTAGTTTAAAACAACATCAATCCTGAAAATGATGTTTATACTTAGAAGTAAGTCTATCAAGGTAGGTGCATAATGAAACTACAAGATTTCTTAGGAAAAGATGAGAAATGGGGATTCGAGGCGATCGGCAAAGATCCAGAATTAACTCGTCAGATTCAAATACTGTTAATTGGTTTGGGTTTACTCGATCCTCCAGCCGATGACAAGTTTGGGCCAATATCTGCCGCAGCCCTGAAAAAATTTCAAGAATTAATGAAAACTGGAGAAACTGACTTTTTAGGGGCAGTCACCGCCAAAGAACTAATTGAAACTAAACGAGAGGAACTTCCTAAACCTCCCCTAAAACTTGGTAATGACGTTGCCAGTAAGATTATCAAATACATGCAGGCAAAAAATTATGAGGTATTCACTAACCCCAAAGAATACAACATTGTTTATTTAGAAGGAGTAAATGAAGACTGGACTCTCAACAGCGATACACCTAATCAATTCAACGATCGCCGTATTGTAATTGAAGTAGTAGACGGTATTCCTAAAATTGTAAATCACTGGCAAGCAACTACAGAACCAGGTAGCCGCTATACTTATAACCCTATGAATCCCGGAGGTGCTGCCAGAATTAAGTTTGGGCAATACAAATCTTGGTCTGTTGGCATACACGGCAATTCAGAACCTCACGAAGCATTAATCCAAGTTGCACCTATTACTGTTTACCGAGATTTTAATAAAGATTTTCAACGGACTGGCGACAAAGTTGATACAGGTCTTTTCTTAGTAAATCAACACTACGGTTATGATGCTCCTGCAAATGATATTAAGAATGCTAGTGCAGGTTGTTTAGTAGGACGCAGGCGCGAGGGGCATCGAGAGTTCATGGCGATAATTAAACAAGACCCCCGCTATTTAGCTAATAAAAATTATGTCTTTTATACTACTGTCATTCCTGGGGATGATTTATTGAAGTAATTTTGAGGATGAAGCAACACAAAGTAGGGGCATAGCAATGCTCATTAGTGTCAACTTAAGCTCAAAGAATTGTCCCACATACGTTTTACCCCACCCCCAACCCCTGCCCTTGGTAAGGGCAGGGGCGGTTTTGGCTTTAGACAAAACCGGGGTGGGGTGACGCGGTGAGTCATGGTAAGTGAGTGAATTCAGAATCACGTCTTGACAAGGATTTCACGTTAAGTTGACACCAATGAGCAATGCTATGCCCCTACAAAATATGTGGTTCAAATAAATGAAAAGTTCTGAAAGTTGACCCAGGTCAACAATATTGTGCCCCTACTTTATCTGAGATATCCCAGGCACTGTTGTCTAACTTTGTTCTTGTGGAATTTGTCCTATCTGCGCCATCAACTTCTCTTTATCCTGCCTACGTTTTTTGGCGTAAAGTTGAATAGTGACTGCCATCAAAATAATCATGGCGAAAATGCCCCAGGCCGCAATATCTGTTGGTAGATTATTTTTAAATATAGCGAGTAAGACGATCGCTACCAACATAACTGTCGGTGCTTCATTTAACGCACGTAATTGCTGACCACTCCAGGTACATTCATCTGCTGCTAATTTCTTCATCAGACGAGCGCAGTAATGATGATAGCCTATTAAAATGGCCACAAACAGCAGTTTGATATGCAACCAGCCCTCTTTTAACACTTCGGGTTCAGTGCTGATTAAACCGATGGCCATTGCGATCGTCAAATACATTCCTGGATTAGTGATGATATGGTAGAGGCGCTTTTCCATAATTTGATACTGATTTTTCAGTATGGTTCGCGCTGGTTCAGGTTCAAGGTTCGCTTCAACGTGATAAATAAAAAGACGTACCAGGTAGAATAAACCGGCAAACCAAACTACAAATCCGACAATATGAAATGCTTTAAACCATGAATAAGCCATGAATTTTTATCTCCATCAGTGTGGTTGTGATGCATTTTTAGTAGTCAGAATTCAGGAGTCAGGAGTCAGGAGTCAGAATTCAGAAGTCAGAATAGTCCAGCAGTGAAAGGATGGAGTTTTAACAAGCAACAATGTTTGAATTTCGCCACTCAATCTTTTCTTTAGTGGACTAAAATTAGTGGTGACTTGGAACCCTCCATTCATTTATTCTGACTCCTGAATTCTGAATTCTGAGTTCTGAATTCTGACTCCTTTTTATATTATCGATTTTTGCCAGAGGTATATTCTCAATGAGCATCTTTACGACGCAGAAATGGTAAAAGGTCTTCTAAAATAGTCTCATGGTAATGTTCTTGAGGGTAATGTCCGACGTTATTAAGTTTTATTAATTCTGTATTGGATACCGAATTAGCAAAATTTTCTGCAATATCTACGGGTAACCAAGGGTCAATCATACCCCATTGAATCAGAATTGGCTGTTGCCATTCTTTAAAGCCAGATTCGATTTCTGTCATTGCTGAATCAAGTTGTAAGTTGCGGATACTTGCTAACAAACCTCGACCAGATGCAGAAGTTGTCAAAAATGGTTTTCGATAAACATCTAAATCTTTATCTCCGATGCGATAACGGCTTCCACCTTCTAGCGTCCGGTCAACTAACAGCGGGTCTTGGGTCATGATTTCACCAGCCAAAGGTAAACCCATTTGTTTAATTTTCCAGGGTAATTTGGCAGCCGTTGAAATTGGTGTATTTAAGATAGCTAAATTGGCAATTTGTTCTGGGTGACGCAAAGCATATTGTAGTCCTACAGAACCTAAAAATCCTTGTACAACTAAAGAAAAATGTTCAAGTTCTAGTGCTTTGATAAATGCTTCTAAAGCTGTGATAAAAGCATCAGGAGTGTAAGCAAAATCTCGTTTTTCTGGTTTTGCAGAAAACCCGTAACCAATCCAATCTGGTGCGATCGCTCTTGTTCCTTGATTCGCCAAAGCTGGTATAATATTACGCCAACTGTAACTTTGTGAAACTAAGCCATGTAGCAACAATACAGGCGCTAAGTCAGTTCTGCCGATTGGTGAAGATTCCCGATAAAACCATTCCAGTGAATTTACAGTTATTTTATGTTCTGTTATTGACACGCTATTTTCCTATATTGGGCATTGGGCATCGGGCATGGGGCACAAGAGGCAGAGGGGCAGGGGGCAGGGGGCAAGGGGGAGAATGAAAAATTACTTCTTTCCCCCTGCTCCCTTCTCCCTGCTCCCCTGCTCCTTCTTCTCCCTCATCTCCCTCATCCCCCACTCCCCACTCCCCACTGCCTACTCCCCATTCATTCCCTGAGGAATAATCATCTCACGAATTGCATATGCTGTGGCGGGTGCTAGTAAAACGCCGTTGCGATAGTGCCCGGTAGCTAGGAGGACGTTACTAAATCCTGGCAACTTACCAATGACTGGGGCTGGCCGTCCTTCAGGACGAGGGCGTAACCCCGACCAAGTGCCCAGAATAGTTGCTGTAGCTAATTCTGGGCAAAATGCGATCGCTTGTTCCCTCAAAGATTCCAGCAATTGTTGATTCGGCGGTATCTCATAGCCGTTGGTGGGAAATTCCACTGTTGCACCCAGCCAATAATCTCCACCGCCCACAGGAACAATATGGACATCATTACCCGTAATCGCTGGCTGGAAGTCGGCATTGCCTAATGGATGCCCTACACCTACTTTTAGTGCCTGTCCTAAGACGGGGCGGATATCAATCGGCTGGTTTAATTTTGCCGTGAGTGGTGTGGAACCTAACCCGGCTGCGACTACAAACCAATCAGCGGTTATTTTTCCTTCTGTAGTCTCAAGGCAATGGCAACATTTGGGCGAAGATTCAGGTATTGAGGTTTGGCTATCCAAAACAGCCACACCAAATTTGAAAGTCACACCATTATGCTGGGCAGCCTCAACTAAAGCCAATGTCAGGGCAGTTGGATCGAGTTGACGGTCTTGGGGAGAATAGAGAGCGCCAGTAATTTTTTCGCAATCTACCTGAGGACAGATTTTTTTCAGTTTAGCAGTATCCCAAATTTCTAACTGCCAGCCTTGGGAGTGGCGAGTTTCTACTAACTTTTCCCATGCTGAGATTTCCTCCACGGGATCGGACAACAGCATGAGAATTCCTTGGCGGTTAAAAGGGATTTTGCGATTTGTTAAAGCTTCTAATTCTGGAATCAAAGTTTCATAGCGTTGGATGCTAGTTTGTCGCATTTGCCAAGCCTTACCCTTGATTTTTTGACTGATGACGCCCATCAAAACACCAAGTGCAGCACCGGTGGAAGCTTGTGCTGGTGGTTGTTGGTCGAAAACTGTGATTTTCAGCCCTTTTACTTGACTGAGTTCATAAGCGATCGCAGCCCCAACTACACCACAGCCGATAATGACTACATGACTCATTGCTTGTTTGAGAGGGAATAGGGCATTGGGCATGAGGCATGGGGCATTGGGAGCGTGGGAGGTGCGGGAAGGATAGAAAGCTTTTTTCTTCTAATCTCCCCCTGCCTCCCCTGCTCCCCCTGCCTCCCCTGCCCTTCTATTGAGTGCTTGCCTCAGGAAGCAACTGGAGGAATTTGTCAATATCTGCGAAAGCCGCTTCCGAGTTACTCAAAGCAACTTGAGCGTTGCTAGAGCTAGCGCCTTGATTGACTTTAACCAAGTGGTTAAACAAATCTCGCGTTATTTGACGTGCTTTAGCTTGGTCGTTGGGCAGAAGGTTGGGAGTGACATAAGTCAGGTTTAGCCTCGCTGAGGTTACCGGGCCATGTATAAAGTTACTCACATTGATCCAATCTTGTTTTTGGATCAGGCTTTTCAACTCTTCTGAGCGATCGAGCACAGCCTGAATTTCAGGAACATATAGCTGAATTTTCTCAATTTGAGCTGTTGTGTACGTTGGAGGTGCCACTGCGACACCAGGACCACCACAACTAATGAGAAATGTGGCCAATAATACTAAAATCAATGAAAAAATCGAGCGTTGACGCGCCATACACCGAAGTTGTTTGTTTTTTGTTTGCCGATTAACAGTGTAATTTTAGATCGCTAGCGCACTTTCTCATCCTTGTCAGTCAAGGATTTTGCAGAAAATCTTGATATTTTTTCCAAAGGGCAGAGTTTCATCTGCTTTTGGAAGATTTTTTAAGTATAATTACTTAATAGGTGTCACCCAGTCCCAACAAGAAGCGATTTTAATGAAAAGGAGTCAGAATTCAGAATTCAGAATTCAGAATAATGAATCTTTTAGGGGAGAGGTTTTGGAGATTGCGTGAAAAGTCAGATCCATTTCTGGCAGACTTACCACTCTGAACGCCAGTTGCTCGACTTGGGGAAACCCCAAGACCGCACTGGCTCCTCCTGAATTCTGAATTCTGAATTCTTTTTAGCAACAATATTGTTAGGAAAACCTGATTTAAAGTTGCTAAATTACAAAGGTCTTGATAAGCTGAAACACCAATAGTGTAAGCCTTCTGGCGGTTTTTCTTTCTTCACATTTCCCCAGACGCCGACGCAATATAGGAGTATTTTTTAGTGAACGCATCTGAACAGGCAACGAACCTTGAACTCGCCAGCAACATTGCCACGGTAGTTAATTTGTTCAAATTCGAGTTCCCTGATGCCAAGTCTGATCTCAAACCCTGGAAAAATGACCCGGAAACTAGAGAGTTAGTCGATCCAGATTCTATAGATATTGGCTTTCACTTTCCTGGTATTAGCAAGTCTTGGAAAAGTCGCAGTGTCTTAATTCAAATCCGATTTTATCAAGATCCCATTAATAATTCCCGCCGAGCGATCGGTGTAGAGGTAGCTGGATTCGATCATCGTGGTGAGGCGTGGCGACTTTCTACGGTGGAAAACTGGAGTGTTGTCCCTAGCTATCTAGTTGGTATACAAAGCAGGTAAGCTGAGGAAAGCACCTAGCAGCAGTAAAAAATTAGTGATAGTAAAGTTGCCTCGCCATCGCCCAGAACGAAAATTCAGTAACATCAAACGAATAATTTTAGAATGTTCGCTCATCGAATGTGTGCATTGTGGTAAAGAGTTAGTTCTACGTAGACCAAGGCACATGCGTAAAACCATTCAAACAATGGATGGTGCAGTGTTTGTGGCAGGTAAAAGTAAAGAATGTACCAATCCCAATTGCACACATTTTGGTAAACATTACTACGCTACTGGGGTGCTAAAGTACAGTCTGCCTTACAGTACCTACGGGCTAGACGTGCTGGCATTTATTGGTTGGCAACATGAACATGAGCATCAACAGTTGGTAGAAATTCAACGCTCATTAAACCAGCGCGGTGTTGAAATTAACGAAAGCAATGTGGGCAAGTTATACGGTCAATTTTTGGCACTGTTGGGTGGAACGATTGCACATACGGCTGAGAAGTTAGCTGCGACAGCGATTGAACATGGTGGTTTGATTTGGGCAATTGATGCCTTACAGCCAGAGGGTCATGGGACTTTGTTGTATGTGTTATACGAGGTATTAAGTGGCACACCAGTTAGTGCAATTCAATTGCCACAGGCACAAGCACAACGGTTAATTGAGTGGCTGCAACCATATAAGGAGTTGCCGTACACAGTGCTGGCAACATTATCAGATGGGGAATCAGCAATCATCGCGGCAATAAATTCAACTTGGACAGATGTACCACATCAACGTTGTCAGGCACACTTCCTAAGTAATTTGAGTGAATCTGTGCTGCCATTAGATACAAAGCTCCGACAGCAATTAAAGGCAGATTTAGACGGGCTGCCAAAAGTTCCTGATTACTCTGAAAGACCCCAAAAACCAAGCTCCGAACAGCAGCTAGATAGTACCCCCCTTTTTCAGTCATCCCCTATTTGTCACGAGACGCAGAATTAATGGCAGTGGAAGCTCAAATTCGTGCGGCGATTCGGGATTGTGTCAATCGCACAAGTCGCAAACCGTTTAGTTGGGGTGGTTTAATGGGCTACCAGCAACTATTAGCTATTGGAGAAGTACTACGTAGTTTACCATACCGGGAAATTGATACAGATTATTTATCTCTGTTATCAGTATGGGTGGACCTTGCCTTAAGTAATAATCGTTCAGTCGCGTCTGACTTGTCAGAGGCGCACCAATGGTTGCGACGAATTGCTAATTGTTTGCGCTATCCTAATAATTCTGACCGTACCTCAGATGATGTAATCGATATTACAGAGACTGCCCAAATCCCTTTAACAAGCTTTCAAGTTCGGCGTGAGATGGAAGAGTTATTACAGATGTTTCAACCTGACCATCAACAAAATCCGGCACAGTTTGCTCTCAAAAAAAAGTTACAACGTTTATGGGATAAATACAGTACTGACTTATTACACTGCTATGATATCCCTGGTTTGCCACCAGATAACCTGAAAATCGAGTCTTTATTTAGTCATTTGCGTCGCCATCAGCGACGTATTAGTGGACGCAAATCAACTGTTGAATTACGTGATTTGGGCCAATATCAAGTTCTATTTGTAGCTCAAAACGAAAAACAGTTACTTCAACAAATTCGGGAAGTACCTATAGCTGAGTATAAAACTCAACGTCGTAGATTAGCGATCGCACAAGCTCCTCGCCAACAAAAACGTCGCCTTCATCGTAATCCAGTTAGCACAATACAATCTTTGGTCAATCAACATCAGGGACTTCTCACTGTGCTTGAGTTTCAAGCTCTTAAATACTAATTAGACAGCCAGGGAGTGTTGTCGGCGCATCTTCGCCTTCTGATGAAATCGGAGATAAGCTCAAACAGATTTGCCGACAGATTTTAGAAGTTTTTAATAAGCCAAGTGATAATTACTAATTCGTATGGACAAAGAACTCTCGGAACTATCTGAGAGGATGCTTAGTGCAGTGGCAACTGTTTACGGCAGAAACAGCATGGAGTATTTAAAGGCAGGTGGTTCTAGTCGAAAGCGGAGTACGAATAAAAAATCTATTTCACAAGTTCCTTCAGTTGTGGCGGTTCCTACCACTCAACCCGCCCAAACTGCAACTAACGGTAAAGGCAGCTTGAGCAATATCTAAGTAAGTTGGCGATAAAATTTACACTTCTACTTCTCTAGACTTGAAGTCAAATATACACAGGGATGTCTAACGACAAGCCCTACCCTTTGGGAACGCCAAGGGCGAAGGGGTTCGGGGGTGACGCTCCTAACGACGGGAACCGCCTTCTCTACAAGAGGCTTTTACCAACGCGGAGCGTCTCGTATACAAGACTGCGACCCCCTGACTGCTACGCGTCTACGGCTACAGTGTAATCATAGAATTAGCGATCGCCTACAGCCAATGCGATCGTACAACAAGCCAGCAATGAGCAAAAGCAGCTTGAAAGACTGGTTCTATCAGCTATGCTGGGAGTATTCTTAGTTATTACTAAGAAATGACAAATGAAAAATCACAAAGGTGAGGAGATTTAATGTGTCCACTCAGAAATTATCTGTAAGTTTAAAATTTGTCATCATTACATTGGCTGCTGGTGCTAGTAGTTTAGGTATCAGTCTGCTTTTAGGCACAACCAAACTTGACCATTTATTAGGAATTCAACAGCCAAAAAGTGAGATGAGGAAAGCAAGTCAAGATCAGGCAATGATTGCATCTGCACAAGCTGTTTTACTAGCAACAAACCAAATGAATCAAGTGCCAAAGAAATTTCAGGGAACAGTCATTTATCAAGCAAAACTCAAAGCAAATCAAAAAGTCATCGCCCTCACTTTTGATGATGGTCCCAGCCCGAAAAATACAGCACAAATATTAGATATTTTACAGAAAAATCATATCAAAGCTACGTTCTTTATGATTGGGCAAATGGTGAAATATTTTCCCCAGGTTGCCAAGCAAGTTGCAGCTGATGGGGAGGTAATTGGCAACCATACATGGCATCATTCGTATCGTCATATGGATGTAGCTACTGCGGCTAGTGAAATAAATAGTACAGCAGACATCATTTATAAGACTACAGGAGTGAAAACTACTCTCTTTCGTCCCCCTGGCGGCTTCTTGAATAATGGATTGGCCGACTACGCTAAAAGTCAGAAGTATGCTGTTATGATGTGGTCAGAAGAGTCCGGAGACGCTCAACGTCGTTCGCCTCAAGTGCCAGGGATGGTAAAAAATGTGCTAAAAAATGCCAAACCAGGGGCAATTGTACTAATGCACGATGGTGGCGGTAATCGTTCTCGGACTGTCCAAGCTTTACCGCAAATTATCGACGGTTTAAAGGCGCAGGGTTATAGATTTGTGACAATACCCGAACTACTGGAAATAGAAGCCCAAGAAAAAAATTTGGTAACAGCAGCATCACCGAATTTTAGATTTTAGATTTTAGATTTTGGATTGGAAATTCCTAATTTAAAAGAGAAGTTAGAATTCAGAATCGCTAACAGAATTCAGCAATGCTTGAAGTGGAGGATTTAGACCCACAACTGATTGAAAATCCTCTGGTGAATCTAAAATCCAAAATCCAAAATCCAAAATTGTATGAATATCCAAACAATCAGCTTAATCATTAGTGATAGCATACGGGCAGCTACACCTCTAATTTTGGCAGCATTAGGTGAATTAGTGACTGAAAAATCGGGGGTGTTAAACCTGGGTGTTGAGGGAATGATGCTGGTTGGGGCTGTGGCTGGTTTTATTGCTGCTTCAGTTACAGGTAATATTTACTTGGGATTACTAATAGCACTGATATCGGGAATAGCGATCGCTTTTATTCATGCCTTATTAACAATTACTATAGCTGCGAACCAAGTGGCCACAGGTTTAGCCCTGAGTATTTTTGGTTCGGGACTGAGTGCTTTTATTGGTACAGGTTATGTAGGTAAGACAATTACCGGGCTGCAACCGATTGACATCCCGATTTTAAAATCAATTCCGCTTTTAGGTAAAGTTTTATTTAATCAAGATATTTTGGTATATGTCTCAGTTGTCTTAGTGACACTGGTGTGGTGGTTTTTGCGGAGTACACGGGCGGGTTTAGTGTTGCGGAGTATTGGCGAGTCACCTGATGCTGCTGATGCTTTGGGTTTACCTGTTAGCAGAGTTCGTTATTTAGCGGTAATGTTTGGTGGGGCGATGGCTGGGTTAGCGGGGGGTTATCTTTCCCTTGCATATACGCCGCTATGGACGGAAAATATGACTGGTGGACGAGGATGGATTGCGATCGCATTAGTTGTGTTTGCCACATGGAAACCTGAAAGAATCCTGCTTGGTGCATACTTATTTGGTGGCGTTGGTGCCATACAATTAATTCTTCAAGGATTAGGAGTTAATATTTCTCCTTATATTTTGTCTTGTTTACCTTACTTGGCTACTATCTTGGTCTTAGTGTTCATCTCACGGGATAATACACGCATTAAACTGGAGACACCTGCATCATTAGGACAACCTTTTAGATCTAGTCATTAGACATTGGTCATTAGTCATATTATGTCCGCCTAATCACTTTATTCTTGATCAACCCCTGTGGTTAAAATTTTTAAAACAATAGACAAGCCTTAAAAATAGGGACTGGGGACTGGGGATTGGGGACTGGGAAAGAGATATTTTCATTCTTTCCTTGTGAGTGCAACTCATGAAGTCTCTTGCAAAAGTCCCCTAATATCATGTCCGGTTAAAGACTTATCATTAAGGCAGCAGAGGGGCAGAGGGGCAGGGGAGCAGAGGGGAAGGGTTTTTGGGTTTGTGCATAGATTCGGGAATCATAACTAATTAGCCGGACATGATATAACACCCCACCCCCAGCCCCTCCCCGCTCTTCGGGAGGGGAGACTTTGACGTAAGTCAAAGGCGGGGTGGGGTTCTTTTTTTTGATTTATGCAAGAAGTCTAATATTTACTCCACATTAAAAATCAACCTGACATCTGGTTAACACAAGTTAAAATCTTTATCATTGGATGAATCAAACTTTCTCTTCTTAATCTTCTCTTTGCGTACTTTGCGTACTTTGTGGTTCGTTAATCTTATAACTTTTTCCACGCCAGAGGCTGTAGACTCAACCAACTCTCCATCATACCCCAAAAAGTTTGGCAAAAACTCAACCTTCTCTTCCTCTGCGTTCTCTGCGCCTGGAGCGGTTCGTTATCAAAAATGCTTGACTTCTACCAACAACTAGCAAAAACCTTAAAAAAAAGTGCCGTAGTTTTAGCCACCGTCACCAACACCAAAGGTTCCACACCCAGAGAAATCGGCGCGAAAATGTTCATTAGCGCCGATGGGAAAACAGTAGGAACAATTGGTGGTGGTGCCGGGGAAGCAAAAGTTTATCAGCAAGCTTTGCAATTACTAAAAACAGGTAAAAAACAAATTGTAGAAATTGATTTATCTGGCGTACCTCAACGACAAACTCAAGGCGTTTGTGGTGGTACAATGCAAGTATTATTAGAGTTATGGTCAGGCTTTGAAAGCTTAAACTTAGTCAATCAAATTATAGATACTTTAACATCTGGGCACTCAGCAACAATTATCACGCCATTTCATACAGATGAAAAACCTTACTTACTCCAAGAAACAGAAGTAATTGCATCTTTACATAGCACAGCATTAATTGAACCTTTACTACCACCGCCAACACTGTTGATTATTGGTGCAGGACATATTGCAATTTCCCTAGTGCAGATAGCCAAAATAGCAGGTTTTCAGGTTATTGTACAAGACGATCGCCCCGATTTTGCCACCAAACAAAGATTTCCCGACGCATCCCTGGTGCTAGCAGAACCCATCACCTCAATTCAGGAAATTTTAGATAAAAATACTAGCTTATATGTTGCTTTAGTTACTAGAGGTTATCTGCAAGACTTAGCGGCTTTACGGCTATTGTCTAATTATCAACTGCCATATATTGGGATGATTGGCAGCAATAAACGAGTTAGCACTGTATATAAAATACTGCAAACAGAAGGTTGTAATCAGGGATTTTTACATCAGATATATGCACCAATTGGTTTAGATATTGGTGCTTTAACACCAGAGGAAATTGCAGTTAGTATCTGCGCTGAATTAATTAAAGTTCGCCGTGGTGGCACCGGGACTTCTTTATCCGAGAAAATATAAATTGTTAGCATTTTTAGTGTAATATATTAGTCTTAGCCGCATATCAAGAACTTACTTGATATGCGGTCTTTTTTTATAAGGGACTTCCAATTAAAAAAACATCCCACCGTAGGGGCGCACAGCTGTGCGCCCCTACAAATGTAAAAATAATTTGGGATAATTTATTTTTCGGAAGTCCCTAAGACTGTAAATCAAGTTATGATTTACACTAATTTGAACAATGATTGCAGCAAATGTAGTGCCAAAAGCGATTATCAGTCACTCTTTCAGAATCCAAAATCTCAAATCCAAAATGGTATTACCTGTATGAATCTTCCATTGCTCACACGTTCTGTGCAAAACTTTTCTGCTGTTGTCGGAACAACACTTTTGTTAGCATTTTCTTCTTTACCTGTTCAAGCAATCTCATTTGTAACAGTGCGGGACGATTTGAACGCTAATGACAAAATTGATTGGTCTAGTTTAGACTTTGGAATATCTGCGGAAATATTACCAGGTACGATTGCTAATTTTTTACCTTACTCTTTTGATTCTAAATCTGAAAATGGTTTAGGATATGGTATCGATATTCCAGTTATTAATAACCCCAGATTTACTACACCTTTTGTATTCCCAGTTTCACCTAATCTGCCAATTAACTTTTCTGATGGAGATGCCATTCTCTTTACTGGATTTATTCCCGGTGGTTTTCCCGCTCAAGGTAATCCTGGGCCAATAACTATTACCTTCGATACACCTGTACTGGGTGCAGGCACACAAATTGGAGTAGATGACACATTTAACTTTACAGCCTTTATTTCTGCTTTTGATGACAAAGATAACCTTTTAGGTAGCTTCTCAATTCCAGGAACTTCTTCGACAGTAATTGATAACTCGGCTGTTTTCATCGGTGTGAGTAATGAAATTGCTAATATCTCTAAATTAGTTATTAGCAGTTCTGAAAATAATCGGGCATTGGGTATCAATTTTCTGAGTATTAGCCGTACTTCTATCCCTGAAGCAGGTACTATTTTAGCTTTGAGTCTTTTTGGTATTGGGTTGTTATTTAATAAGCAAAAATTTGCAAATTGACACACTTTGCCATAGTCCTCGCAGCCGGTGCATCTACTCGCATGGGTACTTGTAAAACTTCACTTCCTTGGGGTGCAGGTAAAACATTATTAACTTATCAACTAGAACAGTGGTTAAGTTTAGGTTTTACTCCTGTGGTAGTGCTAGGTTTACACAATAGCCAGAAACAAAAAGATTGTCCTCCTGGGAGTTTAACTGTAATTAATCCTCAGAGTAATGCAGGGAAAACAACCTCTCTTCTGACAGGATTGCAACATGTTCCCCAAGACTTTGAAGTATTGGCAATTTCCGCAGTTGATCAACCCAGGAAATTAGAGATTTATCAAACATTACTTCTAACACACCAAGACAATTCAGCATTGATTACTGCACCCACATATCAAGGGAAAATGGGGCATCCATTGTTGTTTAATCATCAAATGCGATCGCACTTACAAAATATTCGGGAAGAAACTCTCGGTTTACGCCAAATTATCCAAGAATTTTATCCTGTAATTTGCAAAGTAGAGTTTAATCATCCCTCTGTATTATTAGACATTAACACACCAGAAATATATCAAATTCAATTACGTAATTTACAGTGACAACAGACCATAATATTAGGTTTAGATTTCCGCCTCTCAACTATAGGCAGAACTGAGTAGTATTTAAATCTATTAAAAGAGCGAATTTTTTTAACAACTTATGATGAGAAAACCTCTACCTGGGGAGTGATTTGGCTGATGAGCCAAATGAAGTAAATATAGAATGCTAAAGCAAACGGACATTGTATTCTATGAAACTCAATTATTTTACAAAAGGGCTTTCCACTGTAGGACGTTGGATAGCTACAACATTGTTTTGTGTGTCAGCGATGGCTTTTATTTGGCATGGTGCATTTTTGGTGAACACCTCAGCAATGGCTAATCCTGCAACAAACTTAATTGCATCCGCAGATATCGACGATGCTAAAAGCAAAGCAAGTGAAGATGCTGGACGAACCAAGAATTTTATCCGAGATACAGCAGATAAGCTAAAGGATACAGCAAAAACCAATGCCAATAAAGTAGACGAAGCAACAGATAATGGTAGCTTTATTGGGCGCAAGGCACAAAGAGATGCGGCTCGAATCCAACAAAGAGCAGACCAAGATGCATCTCGTACACAGAAAGCAGTAGACGATACCAAAAATGTTGTTCAACGCACTGTTGATGGCATCAAAGATGCTTTAAGCAAATAGGGAATAGGGAGTAGGGAGTAGGGAGTAGTAAAAGTATTAATTGCTTCTTGCCTATTCCCTATTGTTTTGCACGCCTCTTCCCTCATCCCCCAACGTGGATACCAGGACGCCTTTCGGGATCTTTTTCAGCGCGACGCAGCACTTCACGGGTGAGGACAGCAATATCGCCTTCACCAAATAAAATAAAACGCAGTAAGTATTGTATGGGGTTTCCCTCGACCCAGCCGAAATAAGCATGGGGAATCTTACCTGTTTGATCGCGGATATATAATAGTAAAGCGGCGATCGCATTGGGTACTGCTGCACTCTCGGCACGTAGGATGCGGTAATCACCAACTTGCACCCCTTTTACTTTAATCACATCCGCAAATTCCGAAGCATCTGACACCATAATTTCTAAAAAGAGAATTGGATCGTCGGCTGGAATATGATTGTCTTCACGCACCTCTTTCTCTTTGAGAAAATACTCTAGGACATCGCCTGTATTCAAGCGATTAGCAATTATTCGTATTGCGCCCTGGCTTTCTTCGGCAAGGAATTCACGGGCATTATCATCAATTTCGATTCTCTCAGCTCGCAGTTCAGTTGAACGCCAAACGCGAGAAATTAAGGAAGTGAAAATGATCGCACCGATAAAACATCCAGCAATCCTAATCCCCTCTGGTCTTTCGATGATATTAACAACAGTGGTGTACACAAACAACACTGTAATAATTCCAAAGACGAAGGTGGCGTGCTTTTCTCTGTGACGGCGAGCTGATAAAGTTACAGCAAAAGCCGCTGAGGTAATCAACACCAGCACACCAGTTGCGTAAGCCCCGCCTTGAGCTTCCACATTTGCTCGGAAGATAATTGTGACAATAAAAGCGATCGCTGTATAGACTAAAACCAAAGGCCGGCTGACTCTTGCCCAATTGGGCGCCATGCCATAGCGTGGCAAGTAACGAGGCACAATATTTAGTAACCCTGCCATTGCCGATGCACCTGCAAACCACAAAATGGAAATAGTGCTTAAATCGTAAATTGTGCCAAAGGTATTACCTAAATAAAGATGTGCTAAATAAGCAAGGGCACGTCCGTTGGCTTTGCCTCCATGTGCAAATTCTGAGGCAGGAATCAGCAGAGTAGTTATAAAACTGGTGGTGAGTAAAAAGAAACTCATAATCCAAGCAGCAGTAGTCAGCAGCTTGCGTGTATTCTGAATCCTGGCTCTGGGATACTGGGGAGTGTCGCTGCTGCTACCTTTGACGAGGGGCATAACAGTGACGCCAGTTTCAAAGCCTGATAATCCGAGTGCTAACTTCGGGAATACCAAAAGAGATAAACCGATTAGTAGCAAAGGATTAGAATGGCGGGCAAATAAGGCAGTTTGCCAGTTAGCGATCGCTTCTGGGCGAGTTAGAATCTG
Organism: Desmonostoc muscorum LEGE 12446; assembly: GCF_015207005.2. Classification (GTDB taxonomy): domain Bacteria; phylum Cyanobacteriota; class Cyanobacteriia; order Cyanobacteriales; family Nostocaceae; genus Nostoc; species Nostoc muscorum. Next base: position 8,798,665 of record NZ_JADEXS020000001.1, on the reverse strand, counting down.
ATATGCACCAACGCTAACCACAATAAAGTTTAACAGCAGATAAACTCCCACCAAAAACACTGCAATGCCGATGGCTTCTTTGAAACCTCTAAGGAAAACTGCGCCTAGTAATGCAATTAATATTAGGGTAATGGCGATCGTTTGATCGTGAAGCCAATTTGCAGCCAAGGGATTTTCGATAATATGGGCTGTAGCATCGGCAGCCGACAGAGTAATTGTGATAATAAAGTCAGTTGCCACAAAGCCAAGTAGACACAGCACAAGTAATTTCCCTTGCCACCAGGAGAGCAAACGCTCTAACATAGCGATCGACCCTTCCCCATGAGAGCTTTCGGCAGCAATGCGCCGATAGATAGGCAATGCGCCAAACAGCGTCAGCAAAACTAAAATCAGCGTCGCCACAGGAGAAAGAGCGCCGGCAGCCAGTGCTGCAATTCCAGGTTGATAGCCCAGAGTCGAGAAATAATCTACACCAGTCAAGCACATTACCTGCCACCAAGGATGCTGGCGATGTGATTCTTCCTTAGGGTAAGGCCCTTGGCGCTTTCGTCTATCTTCTTCCAGCAACCAGCGCATGAACCGTTTGCTGAGTCGTTTTGTTGAAACAATTGATTTAGCCATCAAATACGCTTGTGTTGCAAAAGTCAAAGTGACTGATAGAATCTTTGCTTTTCTGTCTGCGCTCTTTGTTTTACAAGAGTGCTGAGTTAGGAGTAGAGACGCGATGAATCGCGTCTGTACAAAAGTTAGGAGTTTTATTCTCCTCTTTGTCTCCCAATTGCTGAAGAATTCTTTGTCAACAATTTTATCTACGTTGACAGGACTAGAGCTAACTGTTATTGTGCATTAAATTTGTCACTTTGCTCAATGAAAAACTCACGCACGTGGCTGTTGTTTTTTAAATTCAAAGACTTACGCACTGTAGAAATTAATCATGGTATGGTTTTACCATGCAGAGGTCGCTTCAGGCTTCGCTGAAGTTTTTTCCTGCATAAGTAGGGACATGGGGAGATGAGGCAGGGAGCAGGGGGCAGGGGGAGAATAATAACTCCTCAGTCAACATTCAACAGTACCAAGTTATGTTTGACTTTTGCTCTTTAGAGAATCGTTTTTCACCTTTTTATCGTGCAATTTGCGAATTTTAACCAGGACTGGAATATACTGTTGAATCATCCAGGTTAATGCCTCAAGGCTTGACTTACCTTGGTCAATCCGGACTTTAGCTTGTAAACCAATCAAAAATAGTTGCATTGCCAGCAACAAAGCAATAGTTTTTCCGAGAATATCTTTAGTTTGCATTTGTTTGTACCCCAAAGAGTTGATAGATACAGGTTCTCTTTGGGGTCGTGTCCTGAAGCAAATACCGCAATGTCGCTGAAAATGCTTTAAAATCAGGATTTAATCGGTTTGGGGTGGTAGTTTCTATTTGGGGTAGCCCCAGACTTCTTGCTTAATTTTTGAAAGGCAATGCCACGACAAACTTACGGCCCTGAACCTAAAAAGCGAGTTAAGCGTCTATTGGAGGCGTTGCTTTGTTTCGCTGATGGGGAATTTGAGGACTGTGGCTTAAAAATTAAATACGACTGGAAAGACGAAGACAGCACTAACCCCAAGCTGACTATCCAGACAACGCTAGTCGCTTTAGAGTTGTTGACGCAAAAAAATAAAAGTGCTGGCAAGTTAACTAAAGCGCAAATCCGAGAAGCGCTGAATTTGCTCAAGGATTTCTTGAAGATTCTCGAAGATAACCGTCTGCAAACCAAGGGTGTTGATGACTGGCACTTTACACTCAAGCTATGGTCAAGAGATAGGGAAAAGAACTTAAAACGGTTTGATGAAGCTTGGGAAAATAGCAGACCAAAAAAATCCAAAGAATTGGCAGCCAATTTCACCCAAGATGAGGGTGTTGCTACAGTACCCCAAACTAAACTTGCTCTGTTCCAAGCGCCACCTTTACCTGGACACTTTGTAGAACGCCCAGAGTATAGCGATGATTTAAAAACTCGTCTTTTAAATGGTTCATCGGCTGACAGTCGCACTTTGGTAATTACTGCAATTCACGGTTTGGGTTCTGTGGGCAAATCTACTCTAGCTGCGGCTTTAGCCCATAATGCAGAAATACAAACTCGTTTTTGTGATGGCATTCTTTGGGCAACATTAGGTCAACAACCCGATGTGCTGGCTTTACTGAGTGGCTGGGTGCAAGCATTAGGAGACTATAGCTTTAAGCCTACGAGTGTAACAGCGACTTCCAACCATTTGCGGACTCTGCTTTATGACAAGGCTGTGTTACTAGTGGTGGATGATGCATGGAATACCGAAAATGCACAAGCATTTAATGTTGGTGGGTTGCGTTGTCAAGTTTTAGTAACTACTCGTGAAGGTCACATTGCAGATGCGTTAGCAGCCAGCACCTACAGCCTGGATATAATGAAACCAGACCAGGCAATGGAATTGCTGACGAAGAAATTAAGACGCGAGATTACAGGCACAGAACGTCACTCAGCAGAAAATTTAGCCAAACGTGTTGGTTATCTTCCCCTAGCATTGGAACTTGCAGCCGCCGAAGTTGCCTATGGTACAACTTGGGATGAACTGTTGGGAGATATTCAGCAAGAAGTAGCCAGATTAACAAGTTTTGACCGACCGGAAGCCGAAGAAATTACCGATGAGGCTAGTTTAAAACGCCTGAGTTTAACCGCATCTTTAAATTTGAGCGTCAAGAGAATGCCACCACAAAAGCAGAAGCATTTCTCTTGGTTAGGGGTGTTGCCGGAGGATGTCAACATTAATAAGATGATGGCAGCAACACTGTGGCAGATGGATAAGCGTGATGCTGCCAAGATGTTGCAATATTTACGGAATAAAGCATTGCTATTAACAGGAGTACCGCTTGCTGATGGTATGCCTACCTATCGCTTACATGACTTATTCCACGATTTAGCGTGTAATTTGTTAACTGCTCCCACTGTGCCAAAGCGCCAAGGAGATTTGGCTGGGTTGGGTTTAAACCTTGCTGATGTTCACGCTGCTTTGTTGAAGAAATATCGGCAGAAAACCCAGAATGGTTTATGGCATACTCTACCCGATGATGGTTACATTCATCAGCGTTTAGTTTGGCATTTGGAAAAAGCTGGACAGTTAGAAGAGATTCACAAGTTATTACGGGAAGAGTCGGCAACTGGAAGCAATGGCTGGTATGAAGTGCGGGAACAATTAGCACAAACTGGCGGTTACATCACAGATATTTCTCGTGCCTGGGAATTAGCAGAAGGGAATTGGACTGAATCAACCTTGCCACAAGTTGTGAGTTTGCAGTGTCGCTATGCTTTGATTACAGCATCTCTGAATAGTTTGGCAGCGAATGTACCAGTGGAATTGCTGGTGGCGCTGGTCAAAAACAATTTTTGGAATGCTGAACAAGGACTAGCTTATGCCCTGCAAAACCCAGAACCAAAACAGAAAGTGAAAGCCCTTGCAGAGTTAGTCAACTATTTGCCGTCAAATTTAAAAGAACTGATACTGTCAGAAGCACTCTCTGCTGCACGTTTGATTCAAGATGAGGAAGATTTTGCCGATGCCTTGAGAACCTTAGCAGAACAACTGCCAGAGGTTTTTCCAGAAGCACTCGCCGCCGCGCACTTGATTGAGAATGAGTATTCTCTCGCTAAAGCCTTGAGTGCCTTAGCAGAGAAACTGCCACCTGAATTGTTGCTAGAAGCAGTATCTGCCGCACGCTCAATTCAGAATGAGGAATATCGCGCCTCTGCCCTCATTACCTTAGCAGAGAAACTGCCAGAGGTTTTCCCAGAAGCACTCGCGGCCGCACGCTCAATTAAGGATGAGTATTCTCGCGCCAATGCCTTGAGAGCCTTAGCAGAACAACTGCCACCTGAATTGTTGCCAGAAGCACTATCTGCCGCACACTCGATTCAGAATGAGTATTCTTTCGCCTCTATCCTCAGTACCTTAGCAGAGAAACTGCCACCTGAATTGCTGCCAGAAGCAGTATCTGCCGCACGCTCGATTAAGGATGAGTATTCTCGCGCCAATGCCTTGAGTGCGTTAGCAGAACAACTGCCAGAGGTTTTCCCAGAAGCACTCGCGGCTGCACGCTTGGTTCAGAATGAGTATTCTCTCGCCTCTATCGTCAGTACCTTAGCAGAGAAACTGCCACCTGAGTTGTTGCCAGAAGCACTTGTGACCGCACGCTCAATTCAGAATGAGGAATATCGCGCCTCTGCCCTCAGTACCTTAGCAGAGAAACTGCCAGAGGTTTTCCCAGAAGTACTCGCTGCCACACGCTCGATTCAGATTGAGTATTTTCTCACCAAAGCCTTGAGTACCTTAGCAGAGAAACTGCCACTTGAATTGTTGCCAGAAGCACTCGCCGCCGCACGCTTGATTCAGGATGAGTATTATCTCGCCTCCGTCCTCAGTAGCTTTGTAGAGAAACTGCCAGAGGTTTTGCCAGAAGCACTCGCCGCCGCACGCTTGATTCAGAATGAGTATTCTCGTGCTGATGTCTTGAGAGCTCTAGCAGAAAAACTGCCAGAGGTTCTGCCAGAAGCACTCGCTGCCGCACGCTTGATTCAGGATGAGTATTCTCGCGCCTCTGTCCTCAGCACTTTAGCAGAGAAACTGCCACCTGAGTTGTTGCCAGAAGTACTCGCTGCTGCGCGCTCGATCAAAAATGAGTATTTTCGTACCTTAGTTCTAAGTACTTTAACTGATAAACTGCCAGAGGTTTTGCGAGAAGCACTCTCTGCTGCACGTTTGATTCACGATGAGGAAGATTATCCCGATGTTTTGAGAGCCTTGGCAGAGAAAATACCACCTGAGTTGTTGCCAGAAGCACTATCTGCTGCACACCTGATTCAAGATGAGTATTCTCGCGCCTCTGTCCTCAGTACTTTAGCGAAGAAACTGCCACCTGAGTTGTTGCCCGAAGTACTCTCTACGGCACGCTTGATTGAGAATGAGTATTCTCGCAGTTCTGCCTTGAGTGCCTTAGCAGAGAAACTGCCAGAGGTTTTGCCAGAAGCACTCACCGCCGCACGCTTGATTCAGTCAGAGTCAAATCGCGCCTCTGCCCTCAGTACTTTAGCAGAGAAACTACCAGAGGTTCTGCCAGAAGCACTCGCCACCGCACGCTCGATTCAGGATGAGGATTCTCGCAGCTATGCCTTAAGAGCTTTAGTAGAGAAACTGCCAGAGGTTCTGCCAGAAGCACTTGCCGCCGCACGCTCGATTCCAGATGAGTATTCTCGTACCTATGCCTTGATTGCCTTAGTAGAAAAACTGCCAGAGGTTCTGCTAGAGGCACTTGCCGCCGCACGCTCGATTCCAGATGAGGAATATCGCGCCGATGCATTAAGTACATGTGCTTTAGATCTGTCACAAATACCATCTGTCAAACTTTTCCCTTCCTGGCAAGATACACTTCATCAGCTATCCCTTCGCAGTCGCCCTGATTTGCTGCAAGATATCAAGGCATTGTTTCCAGTTATCTTTGCATTAGGTGGTGAAGCCGCAACGTCAGAAATTGCCCGTGCGATTGTGGATGTGGGGCGATGGTGGAAATAATTCGTAATTCGTAATTCGTAATTCGTAATATCTCGACTGCGCTCAATACAAGTTCGTAATTCGTAATTTAAGAGAGTTAGATTTAACAGCTACTCAACCCAGTTCTCTAAGAAAAGCCCAGGAATGCGAGAGAATTCTCGCAAATTATTGGTGACGAGAGTAACTCCTAAACTTATAGCATGAGCAGCGATGAGCATATCCATTGCACCAATGATAAGTCCTCTATTTTCAAGATCGCTTCTAATGCTGCCATAAATTGTTGCAGATGCTTGATTAAATTCAACAATTTCTAGAGGTAGCAAAAATTGTAGCAAGGCGGTGCGGTTTTTCTCCTGCTGTTGGCTTTTGGCAATTCCATTTTACGCCGCGTTGTACTAGACTGTCGATGCTTCTCTAGAAAATGCGATCGCAAACTCGCCAACAAACAACAAAAGCCGCTATTGTTAAGTCAATAGTGGCTTTTGTTCGCCCAATAGCGGCTTTTCTTCACCCAATAGCGGCTTTCCTTCGCCCAATAGCGGCTTTCCTTCACCCAATAGCGGCTTTCCTTCACCCAATAGCGGCTTTCCTTCATCCAATAGCGGCTTTCCTTCACCCAATAGCGGCTTTCCTTCACCCAATAGCGGCTTTCCTTCACCCAATAGCGGCTTTCCTTCATCCAATAGCGGCTTTCCTTCACCCAATAGCGGCTTTCCTAATGTTTCCTATCTCTTGTTTTTGCGCCTTGCCTTCTTAGAGGATGTTTTAAAAGTGGTTGGCTGTGATTTTAATCGAATTTTTACCCCCCTTAATCCCCCCTTATAAAGCAGGGCTGTTTCATTCCCCAAAGAGCTTTAAAAATCAAGGGTTCTAGCGATTAAAAATTAGTTATTTTGTTACTGGCGTGCCGATGAAACCAACTATTTTACTGATATTTCAGTGCTTAAATGTTCATCTCTTCGTCACGCTTACTTACAATTTTCTTGCTAACGATCTTGACAAATCTTGTTTGAAATGGAATGAAACAGCCCTGCCCTTATAAAGGGGGGAAACAAGAAAATCTAATTCCCTCCCCTTTCTAAGGGGAGGGTTAGGGTGGGGTAATTCCAGGACTGGTAGGGATTCGATAACTTGTGTGTACACCGTAGCCTTTCTAAGGAGAGGGTTAGGGTGGGGTAAACAAATATTTTGATACACTACTACAGACTTTTCAAACATCCTCTTAAGATCAGTAATTAAATACCGAAATATTACTGATCTTAGCTGAAAATTGTACGAGCAAAAATTGCGATTTCTGCTGAACCAGATTTCGATTTAATTAAGGCAAGCTAGCTTTAGAAGTATTTGCAAAGGGTAAATTTATGGCTCTCAAAAAACGTAAATCCAGCGTTTTAGAAAAAGTTGAGTCAAGAGCAGCCGGTATGAAATTGATCGATCCAAGTCTCAAACTGGATGATGATTATAGTCTGGCAAAACTGCTGGAGTCAATGGAACTGTTACGTAATAAACTTGATGTCCATAATAACGCTCTGGCTTTAGCTGATTCTTCTTTAACTGAAGTTGAAGAGATGGAAAAAGATTTGACTACACTTTCTCAAAAGATGCTAATGCTAATTGCTATTAAGTACGGCAAAGATAGCCCTCAATATGAAACAGCAGGTGGTGTTCGAGATAGCGATCGCCTCCGGAAAATGCGATCAAGCCGCTTGAAAAATGTTGCAGAACAAGCATCAAATAAAAAAGAAAAAACTGTATAAGAAAGCTTCAACAAACGGCAGGGGGCATACTTCGATACAACTCAATCTTAGCCCTATGCTCTAATAGCGATCGCCCCCAGCGAATTATATCATGTCCGGCTAATGACTTGTGATTACTGCATCTGTGCAAAAATTGGAAAAACCTCTTTCCCCCTGCTTCCTGCCCCCTGCGCTCCAAATAACTAAGTCTTTTACCGGACATGATATTACAAATTCTCCCTCACCTTAGGAATTGTTAACACCTTTGCTCGCAACCATAACTAAGGTGCTACAATCAACAACCATGCTAGGGGTGCCTACATAATCAGGCTGAGATCACACCCTTAACACCTGAGTCTGGGTAATACCAGCGGAGGGAAGCTGTTTATCGAGGATTTGAATATGCGGACAGAATGGGTTGCTAAGCGGCGTGGGCAGAGTAATGTATCTCAAATGCATTACGCACGCCAAGGTGTTATCACCGAAGAAATGCACTACGTCGCCCAGCGGGAAAATCTCCCTGCTGATCTCATTCGTGAGGAAGTAGCGCGGGGACGAATGATTATCCCGGCTAACATTAATCACACTAACCTAGAGCCGATGTGCATCGGCATCGCCTCAAAATGTAAGGTGAATGCTAATATCGGCGCTTCACCCAATTCTTCCAATCTTCAAGAAGAAGTGGATAAGCTGAATCTGGCGGTGAAGTACGGTGCTGATACTGTGATGGACTTGTCTACAGGTGGCGGGAATTTGGATGAAATTCGTACCGCCATTATCAAGGCTTCGCCAGTTCCCATTGGTACGGTGCCAGTTTATCAAGCTTTAGAAAGCGTCCACGGCACAATTGAAAAGCTGACTGCTGATGACTTTCTCCATGTCATCGAAAAACACGCCCAGCAAGGGGTAGACTATCAAACCATCCACGCCGGGATTTTGATTGAGCATTTGCCTTTGGTAAGAGACAGGATCACTGGTATTGTTTCTCGCGGCGGCGGGATTCTGGCACGGTGGATGCTACATCATCACAAACAAAACCCGCTTTACACCCACTTCCGAGACATTATTGAGATTTTCAAAAGATACGATGTCTCTTTCAGTTTAGGAGATTCCCTACGTCCTGGCTGCACCCATGATGCCTCAGATGCAGCACAATTAGCTGAATTGAAAACCTTAGGACAGCTAACTCGCAAAGCTTGGGAAGATGATGTCCAGGTGATGGTGGAAGGCCCTGGACACGTGCCAATGGATCAAATTGAATTCAACGTCCGCAAGCAAATGGAAGAGTGTTCTGAAGCACCTTTCTACGTGTTGGGACCATTGGTAACAGACATTGCTCCTGGCTATGACCATATTACCTCAGCGATCGGCGCAGCGATGGCAGGATGGTACGGTACTGCAATGTTGTGCTATGTAACACCAAAAGAACATTTGGGATTACCAAATGCCGAAGACGTGCGGAATGGTTTGATTGCCTACAAGATAGCAGCTCACGCGGCGGATATTGCTAGACATCGCCCTGGTGCAAGGGACAGAGATGATGAACTTTCCAAAGCCCGTTATAATTTCGATTGGAACCGTCAGTTTGAATTATCACTTGACCCGGAAAGAGCTAAGGAATATCACGATGAAACTCTGCCAGCAGACATCTATAAAACTGCTGAGTTTTGTTCCATGTGCGGTCCTAAATTCTGCCCAATGCAAACTAAAGTTGATGCTGATGCGCTGACAGAATTAGAGAAGTTTTTGGCGAAAGAGGCTGTTACCCAAAGTTAATTGACGCGGGGATGCAAACAATGTAGAGACGTAGCAGTGCTACGTCTCTACCAAAAAAGGATGTGAGGAGCGATCGTGGGACAGACACAGGAGCTAGGACAGATTATCATCCTCAATGGGACTCCGCGATCGGGGAAATCGAGCATTGTGGCAGTGATCCAGGAGACGTTTGATGGCCTATGGATGAACTTGGGTGTCGATAAGTTTATGCAAATGACTCCCCCACGATACCTGCCTGGAATCGGTCTGCGGCCAGGGGGAGAACGCCAGGATATCGAACCCCTCGTTCCCATTCTGTACAGCGCCATGTATGAATCTATCGCCGCCCACAGCCGCTTAGGACTAAATGTTGTGGTTGATGTCGGACACCATGACGCATACGCAATAAAGCGGGACATTCTCACCGATAGCGCCCGGCGTTTAAACGGATTGCCGGTCTTGTTCGTAGGCGTTCGCTGCCCCATCGAGATAATTATGGAAAGACGACAAAACACGGGGTGGAACGCGGTAAGTGCAGCCGAATCCCCGGTATCACCTGCGGTTGAGTTATGGCAACGTGAAGTCCACATCCCTGGCATCTATGATCTTGAAGTCGATACCTCGTTGTTAAGTCCGGGTGCGTGTGCCGAGGTGATACGCCAGCACCTCATAAATGGTCCAGCACCATCGGCATTCCAACGACTCGCTACACTGTCTGGCAACTAAATAATCTTGAAGACGCGATAAATCGCGTCTCTACATGAGGGTTTTGGGCTTAAAATTATCTTTACAGCAGTTTTCATGTATTTGAACCACAATCCTCAGTAGGGGCGCACAGCTGTGCATTGGTGTCAACTTAAGCTCAAACCCTAGTCCCACATAGGTTTTACCCCCCTTAATCCCCCCTTATAAAGGGGGGAAAAAGAAATCTAGTTCCCTCCCCTTTACAAGGGGAGGGTTAGGGTGGGGTAACACGGTGAGTAACCGTAAGTGAATGAACTCAATATCACGTCTTCACAAGAGTTTCACGTTAAGTTGACACCTATGACAGCTGTGCTACCCTACAACGTCGTATATTTACCTGAAAATTGCTGTAACCCAAGTGTATTGGCTTAAAATCCAATTTCTATGGTGAAACTGCGAATTTTTCCAGTATCTAGGTTAGCTTTATCTGCTACTTCCAGCGTCCAGGTTCCTTGGGGACTTTTACCTTTAAAGGCAGCAAGTTTAGGGGTGTTCACTTCGTCATAGGTTGTTTTGATGTTATCTGTAGATCCGCCCAGGCGATCGTGGAGAATTATCGGAGATACGCCTGTTGACGCTGGGGGGTTGAGAGTAACTATGAGGTCAGCAATGTAAGTATGCTCAATGTCTACAGTAACTTTGATGGATTTGACGACGTTGGTATTAGCGATCGCCACTGATAATTTTGATGTTTGCAAGTCGCCAATTGGTACATCTTGCACTGCTTGGAATACCCCAATGGGTGATGGTTGATTGGGCTTGGCCAATTCTACAGCTTTGAGAGCATTAATCCGACCGTAACCGTAGTAGGGACTGCGACCGTTAGCATCATATTTACCTCCGGCTTGGTCAATGCGATCGCAGGAGCGTTTAATGATGTCTCGTACTTCGTCCCAACGCAGATTTGGGTTGCTGGCAATAATTAAGGCTGCTACACCAGCTGCACCCGGACAAGAGCTGGAAGTTCCGCCAAATTCGTTTGTGTAGTTACCTGCGGTGTCACCTAAATTCCGATTACCAGAATTATAACCAACTAAACCAGTGCGATCGGTTGTCCAAATTCCAGGAGTTTGAGAACTCTCACCATTGTTGCTGGGGAAGGCGCACCAGACTGCTTTACCAAAGTCACTGAAAGCGCTTTTTGTGCCGAAGTCGTTACAAGCTGCCACAGCAATCACATTTTGGTAGCTGGCGTAGCCGTCGTTATCCACGCTTTCGTTACCATTACCAGCAGCGAAGAAAATTACACAGCCTTTGCCGTTGCGTCCTTTATTAATTGCATATTCAATGGCAAGTCTTGTAGAGTCAGGTAGAGGCACTTTTTGGTTGTGTACTGGATCGTTTGGCTCATACCAAATACCGTCTGCTGGTCCCCAGCTGCAAGAAATGACATCTGCACCATTTTGAGCTGCCCAAACAAAAGCATCGGCTTCGTTTTGCGATCCCAACGCCGAAGCTAAACGAATCGGCATCAATTTTGCACCAGGCGCGACACCAGAGGCACCGAAATTACCGTTGGCACAAGCTACTCCCGCACAGGCTGTGCCATGATTATCATCGTTTCCTGGTCTGGGATTGTTGGTTTTGCGTGTGACATCACGCGGGGCAACAATTTTTCCAGAGGAACGGAATTCTTCATGGTCGAGATCTACACCGTCGTCGATAATTGCAATAGTCGTTCCTGTGCCATCGCTCAATTTCCAAGCTGCTTCAACGTTGGCATGGGCGTTGATAACTTTACCATTAATTGTTGTTTCTTTGAGATGCCACTGCTGGGGAAAAATCTGGCGGCGGCGTAACTCCCGCACTAGTTCAGGATGACACAGTTCTACTGATTGCTCATTTAAAAGTCTTTCAGCAATGTCAAAGATAGCTAAACCAGTATGTGTAGGTGCGCTGACAAAATAAGCATTTCGCGCATACTCAAGTTGGCGTTTAATTGTTAAGTTATAACGCCCTAAAACTTCCTCACACGCCCTTGAATCTTGTCGATTATCGAATTTAACGAAGAGGTTTTCCGTATAGATTACAGGTTCTTGGGATCTGGGATCGACAAGAACACGTCCCGCAAATTCAATTTTAGACTCTTCATTGAGAATTGCTCTAGCGCGATCGCGCAAAGCAACCCCCTGAGCCGGAACTTTCGCACGCAGAATTTCTACACCTGCTTGTCGAAACCGCGTTGTTAACTCAAATTGATTAAGAATGCTACGAGCTGCAACTGACACAGGTGCGACTTCAAACGGTCTTTGACCAAGCAGAGGGTTGCGGTTTTCGGTACGAACTACAATGTGTTCATCACTAATAGCAAGTTCATACCGTTGACCATTTTCACCACCATAACGAACCTGAACCATAATTTAATCTCCTATATTGGGTATGGGGCATTGGGAGAGGCGAGGGGGAGGGGGAAGCAGGGAAAAACTCTACTCCCTTGCTCCCTCCCTGATCTTTACTTCTTATTTCATGTGTTATATCTGGATTAGGGCAAAGAAAAGATATAGCTTAAACAGAATTTAATCTCTCTAAGATTCATACAAGTCTTCAATTCCTCTTTCCAGAAAAAAGGGAATTAAAAGTCAGGTTGATTTACGAATCTTCATTATTTAGTGGGCACATACATTTGTGCAGTTCTGCGAAAGATTTGTATTTCATGCCACTAAAAAACGCTATAACATCATTAGAACTTAAGAAAGATGATTTATTTTCCTGCTGAGTATTTTATTGCGATATATTCTCTACCCCCGATTGCTGAAGTGAGATTCCAAAAAGATTACTTTTCTGAGTATCCCCAACAAATTCGCGTTGGCAGCGATGCCTCTGCTGTATCCTACACTCGTCAGCCTGGGTACTATGCAATACATTACAATCAACCCGGTACGGTGGATCGAGGAGCAATTTTACAACTGAATGAGGGAGCGATCGCTGTTTTTTCCGGCGAACCCAATCAATCACAAAAAAATACATTGAGTCCGATTTACACACTACAATCCAATGGTTCCTTTGCTGTACCAAGTGGACTGGTTTTCATTCGTTTTGCTGAAGGCGTTGATGTGGAGTCCGGGCGCGAAGCGATTAATCGAGCAGGTTACGAGGTAGAGCAAAGTCTTGACTATGCACCTAATGCCGCCTGGTTGCGTCCCCAATCAGGTAATATTAACGATGCGATCGCCGGAATTTCTCAGTTAGAAGCCATACCTAACGTTGAGAATGTCGAACTTCAGATGCTTATGGAAAGGGGTTTGAGGCTAGGCAGATAAAGAGATTGGGCATGGGGCATGGGGCATGGGGCATTGGACATTGTGGGACAATAAATAATGACAAATGACCAATGACTAATGACTAATAACAAAAGGTATTTTATGACAAGTAATTTGCTGACAAATACAGCCAACTCCGAATCAAAAATTAACTATTCAGTATTAGTTGAAGCAAAAGAAGGTGGATATCAAGCAACAGTTTGGGGTTTACCAGACTGTCAGGTATTTAGCGCGACCCGGGAAGAAGCACTGAACAATTTACACGAACTTGTGAATACTCGATTCCAAAATGTAGAAATCGTGAATCAAGAAATACAAGCTCTAAAATCAGAGCATCCTTGGATGAAATTTGCAGGTAAGTATAAAGATGACCCACAATTCGATGATATGCTGGCGGATATTGAAGCATATCGCCGGGAACTGGATGCAGAAATGGAAGAATATTATCGACAATTTGATGCTGAGGAAGAAATCAAGTGAAGCTTTGGATACTTGATACAGATACTCTTTCACTTTTTCAAAGAGCGCATCCATTAGTCAGTCAACGTGTAATTGCTATACCTACAGAACAATTGGCTACAACAGTTATCACATTTGAAGAACAGATGTATGGAAGGATGAATCGCATTAGAAGGGCCGATTCACAAGAATCATTAGTATTTGCTTATATGCAATTAAATGAAACTTTGAAAGATTTTAAAACTATCAACGTACTCGATTTCAATCAAGAATCTGCCAATTGCTACGCAGAACTGCGGCGGCAAAAAATTCGTATTGGTACTCAAGATTTACGAATATAGGAATCATATTTGATTTCTGAAAAAGTGTACGAGATAATACGGAGAGAGATATCTGTCTAAGAGCGAACAATGATAGAGCAGCATCTACAACCTGCGATACCTTCGGTGAGCTTCGCTAACGCAGAACTACAAGAATTTATAGATAATCGCCCGGATGCCCGTGAGGTGAGAAAAGCTTTGGCAGTGAAACTGGTTTATCAAGGCTACAAGTATGAGGAAATTCAAACAATTTTAGATGTCTCTGTTGGTTCAATAACAAGCTGGAAGCAAGCTTATAAGGAATATGGAATTTGCGGATTGCGCTTAAATTATAAAGGCAGAAAGAGTTACCTGAGCGATGAACAGCAACAAGAAGTATTAAGTTGGTTGCAAACTAAGGAGATTTGGGAGCTTGGTGAACTGGAATACAAATTGGCTTTTGAATATGATGTCATCTACGAATCGAAACGGAGTTATTATGATTTATTTGACGCGGCGGGAATTAGTTGGAAAAAAACTACTGGCTTAAACCCAAAGGCGGACATTGAGGCTGTAGCTGCAAAAAAAAACAGATTGAAAAATTGTTGGACAGCAATAGAGAGGAGATAGAAGAAGGAAGACTGAGAGTATTACTAATAGATGAGTGCCATCTGTTATGGGGAGACGTAACTGGTTATGTCTGGGGAAAAACTGACCAAGAAATAGCAATTGGCATCGTTAACGAACGAGAGAAGCAGACATACTACGGGGCGGTTGATTATCTCGATGGTAAGTTGCTTCTTAAAGCTTACAATGCTGGCAATTCAGACAATACAATTGATTATTTACGTTATTTATTAGACCAGTCTCCCAACCAACGATTACTGCTTTTTTGGGATGGTGCTTCTTACCATCGTTCACATCTGGTTCAAAACTTTTTAGGAGAGATAAACCAAGGTTTGTCTCCAGACCAGTGGAAAATTCATTGCGTTCGCTTCGCTCCTAATTGCCCATCACAAAATCCAATTGAGGATATTTGGTTACAAGCTAAAACCTGGGTGCGGCGTTTCTGTGCTTTGATTCCTTCGTTCTCTCATCTCAAATGGATGTTTGAGTGGTTTCTCCGACACACTAACTTTGATTTTGACACTTTACAGATGTACGGAGCTTTTTCAGAAATCAAATACTAGTCCTATAGCGTCAATTGCAATTGCTAATAATGGAATTTTGGTAACGCGGAATCAGCGTGATTTTTCTCGCGTACCTGGATTGGAATTTGAAGATTGGACAGTGGAAAATTAGGGCGTAGTTTACCGCCATAGGCATTATAATTATCGTCCTATAGAAAGTGCGTAGTTTACCACCGTAGGCATCGCATAAAATCATCAATATGCTATTCAATATTTTCAAAAATTCTAAATCTACTATTTCATCTATAGAGGTTCCCTCTAGCTGGTATGTAGTTTGGGGAAGATTAAATACTCTAACAGCAGATGTAGTCTGGCGAGATGACCAGTTTACTGTGATTTCTGCACTGACTACAGAACAATTTGCACTCAGTTCCACAGAACAATTTGTGGTGGTTGGAGATGTGTGGTTAACTAATCGCCTGGAGTTGCTGCAAAAATTGGGAGTCGATGCAAGTAGTTTTTCTGAAAACAATTGTCAATTGATTGCTGAACTTTGGGAAAAATTTGGTTGCGAATGTCTGAAATTGTTGGAGGGGATGTTTGGGTTAGTAATTTGGGATCGTCAACAGCAAGTATTATGGCTGGGACGCGATCGCATTGGTAGCCGGACTCTGTATTACACTACTGCTGGTGCAATTCGCGCCATCGCGCCAAAAATGCGATCGCTTGCGCCCTATCGTTCAGGCGATGTCGATTTAGTGGCGTTGCGGGACTATCTCTGCTGCGCCTTTGTACCGGGAGAACGCACACTTTGGGAACAGGTGCGAGAAGTGCGTCCGGGAACTGTTATAGAAATGCCTTCAGAGAAAGTTTATACTTACTGGGAATTGCAACAGCAGATTACAGGGGCGGATGAATCTTTAGTATGGCATGGCGATCGCTTGCGTTCTCTCCTAAATCAAATTGTCCAAGAATATTTACCGCAAAATGCACCTGTTGGTGTTTTCCTTTCTGGTGGTTTAGACTCTAGCAGTATCACCGCTTTAGCAGCAAAGTTTCATCATCCACCAGTCCATACTTACTCAATTCATTTTGGGGCTGAATCTCCCAATGAGTTAGAATTTTCTAGTTTGGTAGCCGAACATTGCCAAACTCAACATCACATTCTCGAAATTACTTTTAAAGATATGTGGGAACGCCTACCCGAAACAATGGCGTATCTCGACGATCCGATAGGCGATCCGCTGACAGTGCCAAATTTTCTCTTGGGAAAAATGGCGGGAGAAAATGTGCAAATTATCCTCAATGGTGAAGGTGGCGATCCATGTTTTGGTGGCCCGAAAAATCAGCCGATGTTAATTAATAGTTTATATGGTTCAATTAATAATCAAGATTCCCTGCAAGCATATTTAATCGCTTTTCAAAAATGTGCATTAGACTTGCCGCAACTTTTGAAGCCAGAAGTTTGGACAGCAGTCAAAACAGAACCATCTGTATTTTCGGCTGATTTAAATTCTGATGTCAGTTACTTAAATCGATTAATGGCACTGAATATTAAATTTAAGGGAGCAGACCAAATTTTGACAAAAGTAAATAACTTAACTCAAGCAGCAGATTTACAGGGGCGATCGCCACTTTTTGACCAGCGAGTTGTTGACTTGAGTATGCAAATTCCTCCAGAATATAAACTTTCAGGAGTAGAAGAAAAAGCAGTCCTCAAACAAGCCGTTGCAGATATTTTACCAGAAGCAATTATTCATCGTCCCAAAAGTGGCATGATGGTACCTGTACAGTTGGGATTTCGGAAGTATTGGCAACGAGAAGCTAGAAAATTATTGTTAGATAAAAAAAGTGCGATCGCGCCTTATTTAAATCAGTCAGTACTACGTGACTGGTTAGATTATAAAGGCGATGTTTGGGGACGTTATGGTGTTAAACTTTGGTTATTGGTAAGCTTAGAAATTTGGTTGCAAGTAAATGAAAAGTAGCCTTTTGGTATAAACTAGCTAGACTATAAAGGCATAAATTTGTAATTGAGTAAACTGAGAATACTAACCAAAACTTTCAACACCATTATAGAATGAACTATTTTGATCATCTAAAATTATCAAGCTGCGATTATTAATATCTAAATTTTGATTTACAGCTATGCTGCGATTTAAGATTTGAATTAATTTTTTAGGCTGTAAAGATTCTAACTCCACAAAATTACCATCCATTAACCATTTTATACCATGTCCTCTTGATTACTTATTAAAACCTAAGAACCCCACCCCGCCAAAGCTGCGCTTTGTCTCCCCTCCCCGCTTGCGGGGAGGGGCTGGGGGTGGGGTGCAATGACTGTGGAAATCATAACTAATTATCCGGACTTGATATTAGTTCTTGGTAGCTCAGACTTTGCTGAATTTCTGTAGATATTTACTATTCAATTTCATAATTATTCAATCCGCTTCAATATTTGCGGAATGTGAGTTACATAGTTGTAAATTTTTCCGCCCACCTACTTATTTATGCAATAGTTCTAATGAATGATGCCATTACAGCTTACCCTAAAAAATATCTGCCGGATCTGCGGAGCGGAGTTTGTTCATAGCCAGGAACCCAGATGTCATACACATTAAAATTGTTGATATCAAAATAATTAATATATTAGTTAAGTTCATCATTATTGGTAATTTAGTAGCTTTCATGGTGACATTATATATACCTAAAGAAATAGCAAATCCTGGTATATAACCTAAAATTGCCAATATAAAACCCTGCTGAAATACCACACTTAATAGATAATTATGTTTATAGCCTATAGCTTTTAAAGTAGCATAGGCAGTCATTTGAGTGGAAATATTACTGTAAAGAATTTGATAGACAATGACTACACCAATCACAAAACCCATTATGATCATGAGGTTAAATATAAAACCAATAGGTGTTCTGGTTGCCCAATATTTTTTTTCAAAATCTTCAAACTCTTGCTTTGTAAAAATTAAGATATCATTAACCAAATTAGTTCGTAGATTTTCTAAAATTTGTTGTGGTTCGGTATCAGCAGCAAGAGTTATTGCACCCACATCTATCATTTCTGAAGTCCGGTTATTTAGAAATATCCTCAGAAAAGTTGAGTCACTGACAATCAAATTACCATCTACACCAAAAGAAGGGCCTAAACTGAATAATCCAACAATTTTAACTCTATAACCTTTAGCTGAATTAAAGGGAAATATCTCAACTATTTGTTCAGTATTTTGCGACAAAAATCTTTCAACAACAGGCCCAAACTCTGGTCGAGAATTTTGGTCATACAGCACTGCATCGGGAATTTTTATTTTATATAAGTTCTCATCAATTTCTGGTAATTTTATAGCTACATTTCCCGGTTCAATACCAATAATATATATTGAATATTTTTCACCATTTATAGGATTTTTGAACTTTGCAAATCCCAAATATATAGGACTGATTGACTCTACACCACCAAATCCCAACGCTTGATATAAACGAGTTCGAGAAAAGCTTTGATTTGCAGTTAAAGATTTATATTGAGAACTAACTATAAATAAATCTCCTCGTAGACTTTGATGCACTTGAGTAGCACTTGAATAAAGAGCATTTTGGATGCCAAGTTGTACAAACATGAGAATCACAATAAAACTAATGCCAGCCACAGCTACTAAAAAACGAACTTTGTTTCGGACTAGTTGTAGCCAAGCTAAGGGAATTTTAAAAACCATGATTTTAGTCTGTGATTCTTTGATCAGCGTCTTCTATGGCAATTATATTTGAATGGCTACATCTACCTGTAAGTTGGTTAAACTTGCAACCTGTTGATTGTCCTCTGGATTATCTATGCTGATTTTCACCTCAATTACTCTCCGGTCTGTGTCTACTCCTGGATTAAGACTTAAAATACTCTGTTTGCTCACTTGTAAACCAATCTCGCTCACTACTCCCCGTAATTTTCTAGTAAATGTAGTACTGGTGATGCTGGCTTTTTGACCTACACGCACTTTTGTGATGTCAGTTTGATAAACTTCTGCCACTACATACATGTGAGATGTTTCACCTATATCAACAATTCCTGAATTGCCAATGGTTTCTCCTGTTTTGGTATGAACTTTCAAAATTGTTCCATTTATAGGAGATTTAACATAAGATAAATCTCGTTCTACTTTTGCTTGTGTAATTGCAGTCATGGCACTTTCGAGTTCGGCTTGTGCCACCTGAACATCTACATCACGCACTTCGCTAAGACTTACCAACCTGGCTTTTGCTTCTTTTATCTGGTCGTTAAGAGTATGAATACTCTTGTTTAGGTTTGCTTGAGCTTCTGTGAGTTGTTGTTGCACTGTCTGAAATTCTAAATGCTTGCTATCTGCAATAGAAGCTGAAATAGCACCTTCTGTATATAACTGCTGATAACGATTGTTCTCGGTTTGAGCGTTGTTTAATTGAGCTTGTAAGCGGGCAATTGTTGCTTGTTGAGTGCTAATTTCTCCTTTTAATTGAGTTTCTAAACGTGTCACTACTGATTTTTGAGCCTCAATATCTGCGGATTTTGTTCCGGCCTTAACTTGCGCTAGTTTAGCTTGAGCAACTTTAACTTTGTCTTGTGCCTGTTGTACCGCCACTGTTGCTTTAGTATAATCTTGAAGCAATGCAACTATTTGCCCTGCCCGAACTCTGTCGCCTTGTTTCACCAGCAGTTTTTCTACTCGGTTACCTGAGAGTGAACTGGGGGCAGATAACACAGTAACTTCGCCTTGAGGCTCTAGGCGTCCCAAGGCAGTAATAGCAACTCTGACAGGAGTTGCGCCTTGAGGTTTTGGTGGGTGAGTCTGAATATTAGACCGATATAGTGAAAAGACGTAGACAGATGCTATTCCTATGGCTAATGCGATAGAAACTGCCGATATTATTCGCCATCGACCTGAGGGTTTTTCAAGTAATCGGCTTTCCTTGTCTGCTGCCATATTTTCGTCCCAATCTTACTACGCTAATGCGGCTGCAACCAGGCTTATAAATGTCCCTATAGCATTAATCCTCAAAATACCACTAACTAGTCCCGTTGCGAGATCCCCGACAACTTTTGCCAAGTAGGGAATCTGACCACTGAAGCACTAAGAACCTAAACTGACAAGAAGTTGCCGCTTACCTCGAAACGGCCTGCGTCCATGTCCAAATCGTAAGTTATCAAGAAACAAAATATCTCCTTGCTGCCAGTTAACGACTATAGTTTCAGCGATGACAGCATCCCATATTGCTTCAATATCCTTGCGTGTAAAAGGAGTACCATTGCCAAGGGTACAATCTATAGATATCTTCCCAGTACTATTCAACTTTTCCAAAAATAGAAGTACTGGGAGCATCTTGCTGTCGAATCTTACTAGTAATGGGCTAAAAACTCCAACTATCAGCTTCAGGAAAGATCCTCTCTTTTTCCCTGAATTAACAGATAATACTAAATCACCCAAAAATTCCGGTGGTGTAATGCGTAATATGTGTTCTTTTCTTGAGGAGTGAAAGCTAGTAATTAGATTAAACCAAACCTCTTCCCCTGTGTGTGGATGGCGACGAATACCGTCTACGTTGCTAAGGATCACCATGATATCGTCTTCCCAAGTACAGTTCCAACCCCTTGCCTTGCATCTTTCTTCGGCAATTCTAGGATTTTCAGTTTCAAAAGTTTCAATCCAACCCATTATGTAATCATCACTTTCTTTCGGTAAGCGTCGGATATAACGAAGACCGTGAGTACGTATGGCATCCATCAGTTGATTTGGCAGGCGTTGCAAAACACGCCGACAGTCGCAGATTGGTGTTTGTCCCCCTACCTCTGCTGGTTCTAAACAGAAAAAAAGTATTCGTTCAGGAAAGTTATGAGAGGTCGCAACTTCATTGTGAATAGCAAGGCTGACTGCTGGAGGGAGTTCACTTGCAGTGTATACTAAGTCTGTCACTGGCTTGCGAACTACAGTGCCACCCATATAATCCATTGGGGTAGTGATTAAATGTGCTGCGACATCTGCAAAATCTTCAGCAGTTTTCAACGGAAAATCACGCAGTAAAACGGCTCCATGCTCTGCAAATATTGAGTTGATTTTACTGACAGCATCTTTGTTTAAGAAATCCTCACCAATCTCTGCAAAATTTAGTTGGAATGGAATATTAGTGGTTGTCATATGTATATTGGTGGTTTTTACAAGGTAATGTTTTATTCCCAAGATTTAAGAAAAGGAATTAGCCCAGTCTGGCAGAAATTTTATACCAGTTCCAAAAACCATTATTGCGAATACTACCCATTACCCCATGACTTAAAAACCTAAACTGACAAGAACTTTCCGCTTACCTCGAAAAGGCTTGCGTCCATGTCCAAATCGGAAGTTATCAAGAAACAAAACATCTCCTTGCTGCCAGTTGAAGACAATAGTTTCAGCAATGACAGCATCCCATATTGCTTCAATATCCTGGCGTGTAAAAGGAGTACCATTGCCAAGGGTACAATTCCAATGAATATTACCGGGAGTGTACCACTGTTGGAAAAATAAAAGTAATGGAAGTATCTTGTTCCCTAATTTTATGACTAATGGACTAGAAACTCTCGCTATAGAACCCATTTGACATCTTGTGAGGTTTTGAATTAAGGTACTCCTCAGCATCTAAAATCCAATACTAATGGCGTATTCCAGCAACCTCACTGATGCAGAATGGGAAATTTTTGAACCCTTATTGCAAGAGATATTACCGACTAAGAAGCAGACTCGACCGACCAACTGGCCAAAGCGAGATATCTTCAATGGAATTCTCTATCAACTAAAAAATGGATGCAATTGGCAAGACTTACCTAAAGACCTCCCCCCTTATTCCACTGTATATTGGCACTACAAACAGTGGCGAGCAGCCGGGGTATTTGAGGAACTGATGAGTGTCTTACATGGACAAGTGCGTGAACAGGTAAAAAAAAAACCGCACTGGACGACATTGATCATCATTGACTCCCAAGCAGTGAAAAATACCTGCAACGCCAGTGTGGAGTCGAAAGGTTTTTGCTTCTACAAAGCCACCAACGGTATTAAAAGGCATTTGGCTATTGACACCCTTGGGTTTCCCTTTTTTACGCTCTGTACTCGCGCCAATGTCTCGGATGATGCCGGATTAATTGAGATGTTTACTCTCAACATCGACTACTTCAAGTCAAAACCTATCGATATTCCCAAGATTACTATCCTGCTAGATCATGGGTATCACCCAGAATATTTGACTCAGGAGTTAGAGCGAATTTACCCAGAGATCATGACCAAAATTCAGTTTCAACTTTCTACGAAACCCTCAAAACAAGAGAAAGCGGCACAAGGAAAATCTGGATTTGTTCCGGCAATAGCTAGATGGGTGATCGAACGCTCCAATGCTTGGATGGAGCGCTGTAAAATTCTGGTTAAGAACTTTGAACGAACCCTGGTTAGTGCCACTGCCAAACTCAATATCTGCTTCATCAGGCTAATGATTAAGAGGCTTGCAGCACCTTCTTAGATGTCAAATGGGTTCTATAAACCTAAGGATTGGAGATGCTTCCATTTTATCGGAATTGACAGATGCTACTATATCACCAAGAAATTCCTGTGGTGTAATCCGCAGTGAGTGTTCATGTCTTGAGGAGTGATAGCTAGAAATTTGATTAACCCAAAGTTCTTCCCCTGTGTGTGGGTGGCGACGAATACCTTCTACAGTGTTAGTAATCACCATGATATCGCCTTCCCAAGTACAGTTAAAATTCATTGCCTTGCACCTTTCTTCGGCAATACGGATATCTTCAGTTTTGAAAGCTTGACTCCAACCTTTTAAGTAACTTCCACTTTCTTTCGGTAAGCGTCGGATATAGCGAACGCCGTGAGTACGTATGGCATCCACAAGTTGATTTGGTAGCCGTTGCAAAACACCCCGACAGTCGCAGATTGGTGTCTGTCCCCCTACCTCTGCTTTTTCTAAACAGAAAAAAAGTATGCGCTCAGGAGGGTTATCGGTATATCCCATTTCGTTGTGAATAGGAAAGGTAATTGCTGGAGGAAATTCACTTGAATTGTATACTAAGCCTTTTATTGGTTCGCGAGCTATAGTACCACCCATGTAATCCGTTGGGGTAGTGACCAGCTGTGCTGCAACATCTGCAAAATCTTCAGCAGTTTTTAACGGAAAATCCCGCAGTAAAACGGCTCCATGCTCTGCAAATCTTGAGTTGATTTTACTGACAGCATCTTTATTTAAGAAATCCTTGCCAATCTCTTCAAAATTTAGTTGGAATGGAACAGTAATGGTTGTCATGTGTATATTTCTGGTTTTTACAAGGTAATCTTTTATTCCAAAGATGTTAGGGAAAGAACGAGTGCAGCTAGGCAGAGATTTTCTATTAGTTGAAAAGTTGAAAAAAGGTAAAAAGCTGATTTGACAATCAATATTCCTTCTGCTGTCTGCCTTTTTGCACCAGTATACTATTTTCCCATAACGCTTTTGAGAAACAGTCTTGTGTCAACTACTTGACAGACTCTATCAGTGATGATAAATCCTCAGATATTGCTTGCAAAAGCAGCTGTTGAGCGCTGTGCAAGAATAAATGATTGCCGCTTAACATTTGCAGCTGAAAATTGCTGCGAGTTTGTTCGCGCCAAGGCGAAAGTAGGTCTTCAGTTATCACGTTGTCTTGCATTCCTCCAAACACAGAAATAGGACAATTTAGTGGATCTTCCTCTGTATAGCTGTATTTTTCAGCCAACAAAGTTACTTCCTTTAAAACCAGTGGTAACAATTCCAACAGTTCTGTATTGTCACGATACAGTTGGGGTAAATCGTTGATAGATACTCCTTTGACTGACTCAAATTCAGGGAGTTTCTCAACAGAAGGATGTAAATAGGGTATCTGAGGAGCTTGTGAAGCACCAACGAACAAGTGAGCAGGAACTTTACCATTTTCGCGGCGCAGCTGACGAGCGAGTTCAAAGCAGATCAATGCCCCTAGACTGTGACCATAGAAAGCGAATGGTTTGTCTAGATAAGGAACCAGAACTTCTACCAAGATTTTGATCACAGAGGTTAGCTCGTCGAATGACTGTTTGCCCAAAAAGTCTTGACTTCCGGGAAGCTTAACGGCACAAACTTCTACATCTGATGGTAAGTCGTCTGACCAAGGAAGAAATTCTGAGGTACTGCCCCCAAGGTATGGGAAGCAGAACAGACGCAAGCAGGCATCTGGATTTGGTTTGGGGAAAACGAGCCAATCGGTTGGAACTGCCGTCACTGAAGAAGGTAATTGTGTCTGGGAAGTTCCCATGAGTTGGTCAACTAGCTCTGCTGCTAGTTGCGAAATACTTGGGCCCTGCATGAGTTTCATTGTGGGTAAACTCAGACCCAAAACACTCTCAATTCGGTTACTCAGTTCTACTCCCATTAAGGAGTCAAGTCCCAGATTAGCCAGGGATTTTTGACTATCCAATTTAGCAGGAGAAGTTCCCAATACCAGGGCTACGACTTCTCGCAGGTGAGATTCCAAAATTTGCAAACGCTCTGTTGGTTCGGCTGTCATCAGGTCGCCTAAGAGCAAATCTGCTTTGCTGTTGCGCCCGTCCGCCTTTGTGAGAACAGCAGCAGAGTTGACTAGCTGAGAAAATCGTGCTGATGCGCCAGCTGGGTAAATCTCGCTCAAGCGCTGCCAGTTAAAAGGTGCTACTGCTGTCTGTACTGCCTCGACACGGAGTAATTGTCCTAATATCTGTAGTGCTTGGTGCGATCGCAAACCTTTCATTCCCATCTGGTCTAAATACTTACCAATAGCGGTATTGTCAGCAACATAACCAACATCAGCAATTGCACCCCAGTTGACGGTCAAAGCTGGCAGTCCTAAAGCGCGGCGGTGATGTGCCAGGGCATCAAGAAAAGTATTAGCGGCTACATAATTTCCCTGTCCGGCATTGCCAATAATGGAACTAAAGGAGGAAAATGACACGAACAAATCTAAGGGTACATCCAAGGTGTGGGTGTGTAAGTTCCAAGCTCCCATAGCCTTGGGTGCGATCGCTTTTGCTAGGCGTTCTTGGTTGAGATCGAGCAGCAGAGCATCGTCCAGAACCATTGCTGCATGAATAATGCCTCGCAACGGCGGCATAGACTGGCTCATGTTTGCCAGAACGCTCTTGACTTCTTCCTCACGGGACACGTCTGCTTTAGCGACTAACACACGAACACCTGCTGACTCCAATGTTGTCACCGCTTCCTTAGCTGCTGACGAGTTAGCACCACTACGACCCACCAGTACTAAATGCCGCGCACCCCCTTTCACCAACCACTGAGCCACTGCTAGACCAAACCCACCTAGTCCACCAGTAATTAAGTAAGTGCCATCAGGGCGAAAAGTGATTGTTTCTGGAGATGAGGGAACTACCTTGACATCTGGCTGTTGCAATGATATTACAATCTTGCCGATGTGCTTGGCTTGCGCCATATAGCGGAAGGCGCTTACTACCCTCGATATTGGGAAAACCCTGTGGGGAAGGGGATGAAAGGTTTTCGCCTCAAAATATCCCATGACTTCACGCAATAATGAGCCAGCAAAATCAGGGCGATCGCGTAACAGTTTGTCCAAATCTACCGCAAAGAAGGACAAATTATTTTGAAAAGGTCGCAGACCCAGTTTATTGTTCTGCTCGATATCGCGCTTCCCGATTTCTATAAAACGTCCATAAGCTGCCAACACCGAGAGGCTCTTAGGGATCGCCTCTCCTGCCAAAGAGTTGAGGACAATATCTACACCCTTACCATTGGTGATTTCCATCACCTGGGAAGCAAAGGCGGTGGAGCGAGAATCCATGACATGCTCTACACCGAGCGATCGCAACAATTCTCGTTTTTCTGGACTACCTGCTGTTGCGAAAATCTCTGCCCCCACTGTCTGGGCAATTTGGATAGCAGCAAGACCTACACCGCCGGCTGCTGCGTGAATGAGAACCCGCTCACCCTGACGCAGCCGTCCCAAATAGTCCAAGGCGTAGTAGGCAGTGAGAAAAGTTACAGGGATGGTGGCAGCTTCTTCAAAACCCAGATGCGGGGGCTTATGTACGACAGCGCGGGTATCTGTGGTGATATGCGTACTAAAGCTGTGAGGCGCACAAGCAATAACTTCATCACCGATGTGAAATCCTTCAACGCCAGAGCCAATGGCGGTAATGATTCCGGTACATTCTATACCAAGCGATCGCCCGGAGAAAGTCCCCTGCAAACTAGCGTCATTTAACAAATTTAATGTCTTGGCAACATCCTTAAAGTTCAAACCTGTGGCACAAACTTGAATTTCCACCTCTCCCGGCCCCGGTTTTGAGAGCGTCATGGCCCGCAGTTGCAAGTTCTCCAACACTCCTGGTGCAGAGATTTCTAAACGGAAAGGTTGTTGATTTGCTGTTGATTTTGGCAACAAATCTGCTAATGATAGCTTCCTTAACCGATTGACATAGCGTTCCTGACCCCGCAAGGCAATTTCATCTTCTTGATCGTCTGTCAGCAACTCTTGTGTGAGAGACTGAATTTCCTCTGGGGTAATGGTAGGACTCAAATCCAGCCGAGTACAGGAAAGATTGGCATATTCATTGTTAATGACTCGACCCAAACCCCATAAAGGAGATTGGGCAACCGAGAGGGATTTTAAACCTCCTACTGTTTGGGTAGAGTTGGTCACCACAAATAGACGCAGAGAATGCGACCAATTGACTTTAGCCAATGCCTGAACTAAATGCAATACGCCCAAACAGTTGTTGGTTAAAGTTGATTCTAGGGTGGCTGCTGTCATTTGCTCATTAGCAGGTGTGTCTAGACTCCAGAGGTAAACTACACCGCTACAGGCGGGTTGATTTGCATCAACAGCTTCTAGGAGTTGCTGCATATCTTCTGCATGTTCTGGGCGAATTTGGTAGCTATCTAGATCAAGGTGCTGGAAAGCAGTTCCAGGTTTTATGAGAATCGGGGTTTGTTGCCGTTGTTTGAGTTGTTGTGCTAGCTGTTGTCCGACTCCAGAATTGTCAGCAAAAATTAACCAAGTTCCTGGATTTTCAGAGTTTAGAGGAACTATTGATGAGGGCTGAACTGCTGGCTCCAGCACCGCACTAGTAGCTAGAATCACGCTTTGGAGAGACTTAGATGTTTGCGGTGGTATATCTGCGATGGTAGCAACTTCCGCGAACCCAACATCTGTGAGCAAAGAACGCCACTGAGTCTCACACAGCCAAGGGTGCGATCGCCCCTGTTGCACATCAGTAAATGACCATCTGTCTTTGAGCAATCCAAAGACTAAATCCTGCCAATAGTTATCGGCTGTTGGTTCCAGCAACACCAGCAAACCCCCAGATGCCAGCAGCTGTTTCACATTTTCTAGGGTCTGACGCAGGTTACTGGTGGTGTGCAGTACGTCCGATGCTAAAATCAGATCAAAGGAATGGGGCTGGAAACCTTGTCCTATGACATCGCCCTCAATATCTAAAGTTTGGTACTCAACGAAGGGATAATCGTGAAACTTTTGCTCGGCAGAGATTGTAAACTGTCCAGAAATGTCAGTAAAGACATATTCCGTCTGCTGTAGTGTCAGCTTTGGCAATACGTGGGATGTGATTGAGCCTGTACCTGCACCAATTTCTAAAATCCTTACTGTTCGTCCTTCTGGTAAACGCGACAGCGCCATAGCGATCGCTTTCTCAACCAGTAGGTTATAGATCCGATAACTAGGTGAATCTTGGTACAGATGCTCAGATGTTGTCACAGAACCTCCAGGGGAAATCAATTGCAGCGCATCGACCTCCCCAATCAATACTGAAGCTAGTTTTTGACCGCACCGCCCTAACAATGTCAGTTCTGCTTGGTAAGCAGGAAATCTGGCGAAAAGTGCTTTCCAAGCCTCAATAGGTTGCTTCATTTCTGGTAGGCGGCAGACCTCCCACTGGTCATCTACTTGATGCAGCACGCCATCTTTAGCTAGGATCTCTAACAATCGATTTAAAAGAGGTAGATGCACAGACACTACCCCTAATTGCTCGGCAAGAGTTTCTGCACTGATAGGAGTATGCAATTTTGGCTGCCACCCTAGTTGCTCGAAAGCTTTGAGAATGTAATTAGCACATAAAGCATCTATTTGTGGCTTTACCTGCTCATAGTACTGTTTCCTTCCCAATTGCACGCTCAATTGAACTGCTTGAAATTGCAGTTTTTCAGCGATTTGCATTGGGTCTAGCAGATAATCAGGGTTGGGGCGAACTAACTCTTGGTTGGGACGTGCCTTCATCTCCCATTGGTATTCGTAGAGGTAATCTGCTTTCTCTGAACTTTCTTGCTTGTTCTCCAAGGATTGACAGACAAGTCCGATAAATTCTGCCAGTACATTTCCTGCATCATCGATGAGTAGCATATCTCCTTTGATACGAGTGGCGCTTTGCTCCACTAGGCGGGTATAGCTCCACATTTGCAGCCCTGGACGACCATAAACTCTCACTTGGTCTATCTGTACCGGTAGGTAAGTCCTTTTCACCCAAACAGTGGCGAGGGACACCTGAAAACAAGCATCAAGGATAGCCGGATGCAATTGGTATTCTTCGACTTGTGTCTGTAAAGCATTACTCACCTGAATTTGAGCCAACGCCTCACCTTCGCCACTCCAAAGCTGCTCGATGCCTTGAAAACTGGGGCCATATTCGAGTTTTATTTCCTGGAATTGTTGGTAGAGATCGCTCTTGAAAATTTCGTTGGGACAACGACTCTTGATTTCATCCAACACAACCTGCTTCGAGAGGGAGCCTTTTTCAGCACGAGTTAGCTTACCTGTGGCGTGTCTCACCCATTCTGATGGGCTACCTTGGACATTGCTGTTAATCTCGAAGGATGTTTGGTTTGACTCTAGACTTAACTGAAGTCTTGACACCCCACTTTCTGGTAAGAAGAGAGCTTTGGCAAATTCAATCTCCTCTACAATATAAGCTCCTTGTTTGAAGATTTCTTTGGCTGCTGCCAAAGCCATTTCTACATAAGCTGCTGCGGGATAAACCACAGCCCCTTGAACGCGATGGTCATCAAGATAACTGAGGCTAAGCTTGTCAATCTCTGTATCCCATATCGGTTGACTTGATTTGAGACGGTTTCCTAAAAGGGGGTGGACTTGTTGCCCCAACATTAAGCGGTGAGAAATTGTGCCAATCCGTACTGCCATAGTTTCTTCAGACTCGTTCCAATGGCGTTCTCGCTGCCAGGGATAACAAGGCAGTGGCACGACACGCCCTTGCGGATATAGCTTGTACCAATCAACCGGATATCCGAGAGTGTAGAGTTTGCCAAATGACGAGAGCATTGTGGGGCGTTCCGGTTCAAACCGCCGCAGGCTTTGTAGCACTTTGCCAGATACCCCAGCTAAAGCAAGACATTCAGAGATGGAATTGGCCAGAACTGGATGGGCGCTGATTTCTACAAAGGTGTTGTAACCTGCTTTAATCAAAGAAGCGATCGCCCCTGCAAAAAGCACTGGTCCCCTCATGTTAAGACCCCAGTAGGTGCCATCCAATTCCAAACCGTCTACCTGCTTGCTAGTAACGGTAGAGAACAAAGGAATTGTGGCTGTTTGAGGCTTGATTTCTTGCAATAATTGTGCTAATTCTGCCTTTAATGGCTCCATCAAGGGGCTGTGATAAGGCACCTCAACTTGCAGGAATCGGCAGAAAATTTGTTTTTGCTGCAAAGATTTGGCAATTTCTTCTAAAGCGGCGCTATCTCCAGCCAGGGTGACGGCACTGGGACTGTTAACCGCCGCAATCGAAACACAACTCTGGTATCCTAATTCTGCTGATACCCGCTCGGCTTCTTCTGAAGACAGCCCAACAGCTAGCATTGTCCCTTTGCCAGATACTTTGGCTTGAGTGCAGCTGCGGTGGAAAATGACCCGCACGGCATCTTCTAGACTCAGAACTCCAGCAACATGGGCAGCTGCAACTTCGCCAAGACTGTGACCGACGATTGCTTGGGGCGTAATGCCCCAGGAACGCCACAAAGCAGCTAAAGCAATTTGTATGGCAAAGATGGAACACTGAGCGATTTGGCTAGAGTTGATGCGGGAATTCTCTTGTGATGCTGTCAGTTCTTCTAACAATGACCAATCAACATATTGCCGCAGCAATTCGTCGCACTTTTTGATCGCCTCTCGGAATACGGCTTCTGACTCCAACAATTGACGCCCCATTGCCCACCACTGGGACCCCATACCGGAAAAAACAAAAGTCAGTTTGGGTTTAAATTTTGGAGCTAGATAACCAGAAGATAAACCTGGACGGTTTTCTCCCGCCAGAAATGCTTGCAGATTTTCTACCAGTTCTGCAAAGGAATTGCCTACCAACGCCAACCGATGATCGTAATGACCCCGGCGCAGACTGGCAGTATAGCAGATGTCTGATAATGAAACATCAGAACTCCCATCAATACCTACTAAAAAGTCATGGGTTACTTGTGCAACAGCCATCAGAGCTTCTGGACTTTTTGCCGATAGGGGCAATAGTAGAGCGCGATTCTCTTGGTCTGAATCGGTTATACCCGTTACAGCATCCGTTGCTAATCCTGATAACAGAACATGGGCATTCGTTCCGCCAAATCCAAAGGAATTGACACCGGCGATGCGCAGCCCATTTTCGTTTCGCCAAGGCTCAAGGGTGGTAGGCAACCGTAACCCCAATTCCTCAAAACGGATTCTCGGATTCGGTGTCTGAAAGTGCAGATGTGGCGGAATCTGTCCATGCTTAATGGCTAGGGCTGTTTTGATTAAACCTGCAATTCCCGATGCTATTTCCAAATGTCCAATGTTGGTTTTAACTGAACCAACAGTGCAATAGTCTCCGGGAGTCCGATTTTTACCCACTACGTTTCCTAAGGCCATCGCTTCTATGGGATCGCCTACAGGTGTGCCTGTGCCGTGAGCTTCAACATACTGTATCTGCTGTGGCGATATCCCCGCCAGACGGCAAGCTTCTTGGATTGCTGCTTCTTGGGACTTTCTGTTAGGAACCGCGATCCCCTTGGTTTTACCGTCTTGGTTAACTACACTGCTGAGAATTACCGCATAAATTGGATCGCCATCTGCTTGCGCTTGAGATAAAGGCTTCAAGACAACAATACCAGCACCCTCGGCACGGACATAACCATTAGCTCGCGCATCAAAGGTAAAGCAACGCCCATCGGGAGAAAGCATTGAGGCCTTAGAAAATCCTATGCTGACTTCTGGTCCGAGCATCGCATTGACGCCTCCTGCGATCGCCAGCACAGACTCTTGATTCCAAATACTTTGACAGGCAAGATGAACTGCAACCAGCGACGAAGAGCAGGCTGTGTCCACAGTCATACTTGGCCCTTTGAGGTTCAATATGTAGGAAATGCGGTTAGCCGTGATACAGTGAACGTTGCCTAAGCTTGTGTAAGCGTTAATGGAGTCGCGATCGCACCCTTGGATATTCAGGTAATCGCTAGTTGATATTCCAATAAACACCCCTGTCTTCGAGTTAGCAAGGCGTTCGCTTACCAGTCCTGCATCCTCCAGGGCCTCCCAGGCTACCTCCAGCGTCAGTCGTTGCTGCGGGTCCATGCGTGAGGCTTCTCGCGGAAAAATCCCGAAAAATTGGGCATCAAACTCGTCTATCTGATCTACAAAGCCGCCCCAGCGGGTTCGCATTTTGCCTGGTTTTGTTATATCTGGGTCGTAAAATTTGTTTATATTCCAGCGTGACTCTGGCACTTCGGTAATAGCATCGACACCCGAAACCAGCAGTTTCCAGAAAGCTTCTGGGCTATTAGCACTACCTGGAAAACGGCAGCCCATACCGATAATAGCGATGGGTTCTTTTTCTCTGCCACTGCCTCCATATTCATAGTAAGTGGTTTCTTTTGAACTTTGCTGCATATATGGCGTATTCTCAGTCATAACGTATTTTTTAGCAAAAGCATACTTTCATCTTTCCTGTGTTAAATACCCACAGAAATTGCTTGCATTGAAGTAACTAAGTAAGTAGGCGTTAAAAAACACAACTAAATTAAGAAATTTAAATTGCTTAAAAGCCTATTTTGAAAGCTTTTTTGGCGCTTTACATAAGTTTATGTAGTTCGGTTTAATTGTGCCTACGTACTTGTTGTACGAATTATTAATTGAATATTTGTTATAATTAAAAATGTAGTCTATAGGTAGACAAATAATATTGAAATGAGCCATTTTTCCTTAAATACTATCTTTTGATGATACCCACAATCCGATATAGTACATGGAAATTTTACCTCATTCCCAGTAATATTGAATTCTCATACAAAACTTTACATACCTAGTTACACTAACTCTAAAAAGTCTAAAATAGTCAACATGACATCATATCCTCAAACCGATGAACATATAGCACTTCCCGGTGTTATGAGGTACGTTCTCAGTCCTGAAAAGATACAGGAGATAGCGGGGAGTGGGGAAAAAACTGTACTTCATAACAGCAGGAAGCGCTGTATTAACCGAAACTTTGAACAACGTACATATCATTTCCTGTATCATTCGCTAAAAACAAGCCACTGTCATCACTTTCGAGGTTTTGACTACCAGCAATACCCTTTTGCAGAATTTGAATTAGTCTTTGGGGAGTGAAAGATTCTAATTCCACAAACTTTCCAGATTCCAAAAATTCTATTTCCTCAACAAATAAATTTTGACGAATTTCTCCAGTTAAATATTTTGCTGCTTGCGCCGATTCTGGAGAGGATTGAATGAACATTCCGCGCTTAGCAGCAATAATTTGACGCGGTGTTAATCCGATGTCAATAATTACAATATTGCTATCTTGAAACCATTTAGGGCTAGTACGTAGATGGTGAACTAAACCAATTCCTTGGGGACTGCAATCATGGAGTGCATAGACTTTCAAATCAGGATTGCGGCGTAGCATTTGCATCATAGTTTCAAAAATACCTTGAGGATAACCAGTGATGCTCAGAATTGCACAGTTATTTTCAAAATGGAAATTATTAGCGATTAATAGTTGAGCAATCGTAGCGCGATCGCAAACGACTAATTTATCAAAACTGTAAGCAGTAACATCAGGATTAAATGTAGTTAGGGTATTGTCTTCGCGTGGTAAAGGAAGAATTTTGACCATTAAACCATTAATTTGTCGCCAGCGATTCACCCAATTTTCAAACTCGTTTTGAGAAAATAAAAATTCCTGTGTTGATAGTCCAGTATTTTGTAGCTGTTGAGTTCCCAAATATATCGACACCATTCCCATGAGGACGCTCAAGGTAAATGCATAGAACGAACTTATCACCAATATACTGGCAGAAATTCCTCCACCAAGAATGATAATTCCGATAATTTGCAAAACTCTGGCATTGGCTCTGCGACTTTTGGGGTTAAGCTTCCTAGAATATGTATTTTGAAAAAGATTAAAAATATAAAAAGAGTTAAAAATAAACAGTGCCAAGGCAGCAATTTCTTGATTTCCACTAGTGAAATTAGCTGACCCCAAACCTATCACTAGACTCCAAAAAAAATATACGAACAACGAGCTAAATACCGAAGAAAATGACTTACTCCCAAGACGCAGGTTTAAAAAATAGAATAGTTGTTTAGGTGTAAAAAATAAGGTGTTGTTAGCAGAAATATCAGATAAAGCTTTGGCAAATAGAGGGTCAGTAATTTTAATTTTACCCATACTTGTCGGTTCAAAGGCAAACGGATGGTTGCATTTTACACACCGACCTTGATTAGCTGTCCGCTCTTTTAATTTATTATCAGTTCCGCATTTAATACACTTCATAATTTTTATTGGATATTAGTAGTGAATCGTTAGTTATCCAACACCTGATTCGCCAGCAGAACGTTGTAATCTTCCCGTTGGCGAATTAGGCGATGTCTGCCATTTTCTAATAAGACTTCCGCAGGTTTAGGGCGGTGTAAAAAGTGAGATGACATAGCATAGCCATAAGCACCCACATCTAAAATGGCAATAATATCACCGATTTCTAATGCTGGGAGTTGGCAATTTTTGCCTAAATAATCTCTGGAGTAAGTTGTGTTACCACAAACATCAGTTGTGAAGAGGGAGTGGGGACTGGGGATTGGGGACTGGGGACTGAGGATTGGGGATTGGGGAGTGGGGAGTTGTTTTTTCCAGGTGATGATTTCTCGGTATGCACCGTGTACTGAAGGTACTGAAAGATTAGCAACGGTGGTATCAACTCCGAGAATTTGTTTGTCTTGTTGCCATTTGACAGAAACAACTTGAGCAAGCATTGTTGCACATCCAGCGATCGCACTTCGTCCCGGTTCAATCACCAAATCAATTTTCCTTCCTAAGCACCCAATTCTCTCGCTTAACTCAGCTCCAAATATTTCCCAATCAAACCCTACTTTGCTGTGATGATAGGGATAGCCAAAGCCACCACCAAAATCGAGATATTCCCAATCTGGTAACAGTTTTGCTGTAGCGAGTACCGTGTCAATCACCTCAGTGAAAGCTGCTGTAGCATTAGTTCCCGTCCCCCGATAGAAGTGTAAACCACTCAACTTCAGTCCAACTTCACCAGTCAAAGCGATCGCCTCACCAAATTCCTCAGAACGCACACCAATGCGACTATCTCCCGTAATCTCCGGCAAATTCAAGCGTAAACCCAGGCGGGGTGGGGAGATGGGGGGATGAGGGAGATGAGGGAGATGAGGGAGATGAGGGGGATTATTTTTGCTAACTTCGTTAATGAAGACTTCGCAGCACAACCGCAACTGATCCAAACTATCTAAATTGAGAGTTGTGACTCCCCAATCAAGAACCTGTATCATCTCCGCCCGATTCAAATTGCTCCCACTGTAAACAATCTCATTTGGGTTAAAACCAGCTTGCAAACCCAGAAAAATATCTCCTGGCGTATTAGCGTGGAGTCCCCAGCCAGCCGAGCGAAAAATTTTTAACAGCGCAATGTTACCATTAGTGACGCTGGCAAAGCGAAATTGTGTACGAGGATAGCTCACAGCCCCAGTTATACACTCAATAGTTTGGCGTAAGCGATCGCCATCATAAACATAAAGCGGAGAACCGTAGTTATTCAGTAACTCCTGAGCCTGTTCCCAAGGAAATGGCGGACTAAGGGAAGTTTGAAAATTATAAAATTTCTTACTCTCCATAACTTAAACTGAGTTACTCCGTCTATCAATTACGAATTACGTTAGCGCAGCGGTAGCGAGGAACGAGCGTCATTACGAATTACGAATTATTTTGTAGTTTCTCCATAGCCAACGAGGTAACCAAAACGGATGATTCCAAGATTGTTTGCTGAGGTTTTCATTTAAGAAGTGCGATCGCCAAAGTTGCCACATAATTAATAACCAGAGAATCTCACCAATCCGACGGCCTTGAATAGCTCCTCCCAAATTACCTTCGACGATTTGGACGGCGATGTGTGGATTAAAATGATTGTTGGCACCCAGTATTTCTGGATTTAGCCAGACACCAATTTGATGCCAAAAATCATTTAAACACCAAGAAGTTAAAGGAACTCCCATCCCACGTTTTTGTCGCCAGACAATTTCCGGCGGTAACCAATTTTCTACAGCACGTTTGAGGATATATTTTTCACAGGCTCCCTGTAAACAAAGTTCCCCAGACAAACGAAATGTCCACTGTGCTAAATCTAGGTTACAAAAAGGCGATCGCACCCGCAATCCATGAGCCAACCCCAAAGCAGTAGCACGGGGATGGATATTCTGCGCTCCTTTGAGCATCAAACTGGCACGGCGGAGGCGATGCAGGAAAGATGGACACTCAGTAGCATCGAGAGCCGCCAACAACCAATCTTCAGGATGCAAATTCTCTATTTGAGCAGATATTTCTGGCTGATAAACTTGAGATTCGTATCCCCAAAGACGGTGAAAAGTGCGGAGATATTGCTGGATAAAAGTTTCCTCTCCGGCGGGATTTTCTGACTGATAAACACCTGCGGCAATTAAAGGTTTATTCGTCCAACCGGCAAATAATTGATCTCCACCTTCCCCATTAAAAATTATCTGAGTTTCTTGACTAGCTTTTTGAGATAGCAAATACAACGGAACACATACCCCATCTCCAAAAGGTAAATCCAATGCCTGCACCGTAGGAATTAAAGCATTTTTGATATGATTTGGCTCTGCTGGCACTTTGACTAAAGGAATTTTCAGAAACTGCGCGACTTGTTGGGCATAGGGATATTCTGGAATCCCTGCATCACCAAAATCCAAAGTGTAGGCGCGGACTTTCACCCCTGCCTGCACTAGTAGCGCCGCCACAATTGAAGAATCAAGTCCGCCAGAGAGAAACACCCCAACAGGCTCATCCTTTAAATCGGCAATTTGTTGTCCAATGGAATTTTTTAAGAGGATTTGCAATTCCCTAATTGCCGTAGCTTCATCTGTTAGCTGTTCTGGAGCTTGTCGCCAGGAATTGATATTTTTAGATTTAGGTGTTTGAAGGATACCTAATTCACAATTACCCTGCCAAATTAATTCAGTCCCCGCCGTCACTGCAAACACTCCAGTCACAGGAGTAAAAGGTGTTGGAACATAGGAAAAACAGCCATAGCCGTATAAACCAGCAATACTAACTTCTGGTGGTTGCAAAATCGGTAAGAGTAGTTGCAGTTGAGTTGCAAACCAGATGACTTGTCCTTGCACAGTCCAATACAAAGGCACCTTTCCGAAAGGTTCTCTGCCCAAAATGAGGCAGTTATTTTCCTCCAGACTTACCCAAGCATCGGGCGAAGTTAATATTCCTGACGCCGAAACACCAGCAATTTTATTTTCTAACCGTGAACAACTTCTATTTAGTCCTATATGAACAACATTCCATATGGGAAGAAGATGATTTTCTTGTGGAGAGAACTGACTTAACCCCCTAACCCCTAAATTCAAAGCCTCTTGCCTCGTAGGGGAGAGGTTTGGAGAGAGGTTTTCCAAAACACCAGTTAACAGCGCTTCCAACTGATGTTCAGCGCCGTAACCCCAATACCCAAGAAAATGAAGTGGGATGTTGTCCATATTGGACTAGTTCACTTGAAAGGTTTCATCGCTAATTTGACGGCCTTCCAAAAACATTTGCACCTGCCATTTGCCGATGGTTGCAGCTGAATTAATAGTGTGGCGACACTGAGTATTCCAAACAGACGTATTAATTTCGCGGGTTTGATAGGTGTTTTGCTTGACAATTTGACCGTTGGGGTCAGTCCAATTACAAGAGAGAGCCAGTTTTTTACCCAAGGGTGTATCTTTCAAAGTGACACGATAAAAAACTTCTGGATTGCTTTGGCGCGAAATTGTCTCTAAATTGCCGCTATTATTTTGTGCCAAAGTGATGCGGTCTTGTTGAGCAGAAACATGAGAAAGTGCAGAACTATGTTGGTGCATCACAAATATTGTAGATGCACTCACCACCGCTAAGAGTGCCACCACTCCAGAGGTAATCCATCGATTTTGCCGTTGCTGCACCTCCAAGGCTTGACGACGATTCAACTGAATTAGTGCTTCATCTAGTAACTCCGGTGCTAAATTCATCTCCTGTAAAATTTCTTTAACCTGCTCTTGGTCTAATTCGACTTCTCGACGCGTTTGCAGACTTTCAACTTCAGTAACTATTTGTGCTAATTCCTCTTGAGTCAGTCGCGGCGTCATAGCTTAACTCCTGTTCAAAAAAGTTGATGGCGCTTGTTGATGATGTGCAATTTGAAGAGTGTTTGGCAGAAGTTACCCTACTAAATTGCAAACCGTTACTATGCATTCCCATGAATGGCATCATAAACTACAAGTTTAGTTTCTTGCTTTTCGGATTCTTTTCCAAAAAGTTTTGTAAAATTGACCAGCCAGTAACTAGATTTTTGATGCCTTAGAACTAGCCGATTAAAGCTGCTTTGTGATGGCGATAGCTGTTTTGATTATAGTGGGGTCTTTTGGTGAATGCTAAAGAGCGATCGCTCTTGACCACCCAAAACCTTCAACCCAGTCGTGATTTAGCCTCCAGAAACTGATTCACTCCATCTGGAAACCCTTGATATCAATATTAATTGTTTAGTTTTTTAACATTATTGATAAATTTGGTTAATTCTGTTTGTGAAATGTATCGAAAAATCTTGCACAACTTCTTAAAACTTTAAACTTCTTTATTCAGGCCAATAGCTAGTTCTTTTTTGCTGTGTTTCAGCTGTTTCCAAAGCACCCTAATTTGTTCGTAAGCTTCTTGGGAAGATAGTTTTCCACCTGTTTGTAGACAACTGATATAAGTAATTTTCTGGGCAAATTCTTGGAGGTTGGCATTAAACACCAAATTCTCTGGCTGGAATTTACCATAATACCGACTACGAGGGTAAAGAAAGTTGTTTTTGTCTTGTGGATTAGGGTGTGTCATGAGTTTGCTCTCTATAATTTTTACTACAGTTATAGACTTGATTTTGATCTAAGTCTAAATACACACTACAAATTCAAATTCCAGAACAACTGCTCAAAATAAAGGACATTGGGCATTGGGCATTTCTCCCCCTGCCTCCCCGGCGTTCCCCACTCCCCACTCCCCCCTCCCCCCATGCCCAACCTGTACTATTTGGCAACCTCTTCAAAGTCTGTTATTGCATAAGCAAACTCCCTAAAAGCTGTCTTAATTAGAACCTCCTTGGTTGCTCTCTCCAAGGAAGAATTACGTATGAGGTCTGTTAATTCTATAAACAGCAGAGAAAACATAAAACGATCTTGCCGGTCAACTTGTTTCAAGCAAGACAATATAAACTCATAAAGCTCTGTTTTTCTCGGCTTAGTTTGTTCTTCCCATATTTGTAACCCAAGCCGAAAAGTTCTCAAACGGATTTCATTAGTATTGTAGGACGCGTCTTTGTAGCGCACTGATACGCGTTGGGGTAAGTCCATGAGTTTTAGCTATGCATATTTAATGTAAAGTAATTATTCACTTATATTTCGACTCATCCGGAAAAATTTGTATGGGGCATTGGGCATTGGGCATTGGGCATTGGGCATGGGTTATTTCTCCCCCTGCCTCCCCTGCCTCCCCTGCTCCCTCATCTCCCCATGCCCCATTCCCCATTCCCCATTCCCCACTCCCTCATCTCCACTCACCTTGTAGAGTGAAAGCCGCCCAATAATAAGGTGCAGCATATTTTTGAGTGCGCCAAATTTCTAGCTGGGCTGTTCGCAATGCTGCCGCAGGCTTTAACCCTTCTTGTAGCATTTTTTTATAAAATACTTTCATCAGTTCCGATGTTGCCTGGTCATCTACACTCCACAGACTCACCACAACTCGTGGACTACCTGCATACATAAACCCTCTAGTTAATCCTACTAATCCTTCTCCTTTAACTTCCTCTCCCAGTCCAGTTTTACAGGCACTAAGTACCACCAGTTCTGCTTGCAGATTGAGGTTGAAAACATCATGCAAGCGCAAAAAGCCATTTTGTGGCATTCCTTTGTCGTCAAATAGCGACAACACTATCCCTGATAATTCTGGATGTTTGCTGTTGAGAATGCCATGAGTAGCAAAATGAATGATGCGATATTGACTCAACTCGTCGCTAGTTGCAGTGTTACGACTAGCGGTAAAGTCAAAAGCTGGCTTGGCTTTGTTAGCTGGAACAAGGGCAAGAATTTGCTCGGCTTCGTGGCGTGTAAATTGTAAACGCTGAAAACTAATTTCTGAGTCTCTAGCAGCTCTAGTTAAAGCGAGGGTGTTTAAATTGCCTTCTGGTACAGGTGGAGGAGATACTTGTGCTTTACTTTGGAGACGCTCATCATCAATACTAAAAATGGGATCTGCTAACACAACTAATGTCTTAGTGGCAGGTTTGCGTTCTTTGTGTTCATTTCTAAGAATAGCCACTGTAGAAGCTGAGGGTAAAGTAATAATTTCGTGGTTAATTAGCAATGGTTCATAGTTGCTAGTTCCTTGGGAATTAGGTTTAGTTAGCACAGCAAATGGTACATATTGCAAAGCACCATCGCTAACAACTACTAAGCGTTTATTTTGGAGTTGCGGGGCTACTGGTGCAAGTATGATTTTAGATAGAGCATCTATAGATGGGCTATGTTTGAGATATGGGGTAGTGATTTCTTGACGGAACTTTTGAACGATCGCTTCAATGTCTGCACGTTTGGGTAGTTCGTAACTGGTGATACTCTTATTAGTAACTGCCCAAAGATAACTCCGCTTGTCTCCTAAAGAATATTCTAAAAGTAAGGTGTCCTCATCAAGTACTTGCTGTTGAATTTGGGCGAGTGAAAGAGGTTGAGGTTGAGTCAAGGCTGCATAATGTGGACTAGTGGCACGGATTTTTACCTGGACTTGCTGATATTCTTCTAGAACTGCTTCATTTTCTTTTTCTAAAGCTTGTTGCTGGGCTTTAGTGTAGTTTCCACCTAAGAGTTGTATCCGACGTTTTTCTAAAACATCAATTTGTTTTTGTAAGTTACGTTCTTGAGAAAGTAATTTTGGTTCCACGCCTTGGCGAATATCAGCTTTTGCTTCTGTCAGCAGTTCCAAAAGACTGCGGGCGCGGGCGCGTTCGCTAGTTTGCAGTGCCAAAGCATCATATCCTTTGGATGGTTCCTGTTTGTGCAGTTGCATCAACAAATCAATATAGAATTGATAATAATTCTGCACTGTAGCAAAATAGGAAGCGCGGAGTTCTTGAGAGTTAATTTTAGTACGTAGATCTTCAACAATGTTGATGACTATTTTTATTTGAGTCAGGGCTGCGTTAAGATTGCCCTGTTTGCGTTCAGCAGAGGCGATGTTATAAATAGTCAGAGCTTCTGCTTCTCTATTTCCTACTTTTTGATATAGAGACAGAGATTGCTGGTAATAATCCAATGCCTTTTGCTGTTCTCCCAAATCTGAGTATATTATGCCAATATTGCTGAGGTTAGCTGCTAAGCCTGATTTATTCTCTACAGCTTCAAATATAGGTAAAGATTGGTGAAAATAATCTAGGGCTTTTTGTTTTTCTCCCATTTTGGAGTAGACATCACCAATATTATTTATGGTGCGAGCTTCCCCTAATTTGTCTCCTAACTGTCGGCTGATAATCAGAGATTGCTGAAAATAATCAATCGCTTTTTGTTGTTGTCGTAAATCTGAGTAGACTGTACCAAGATTGTTAAGAGAAATAGATTCTGCTGATTTGTCTCCCATTTCTTGATATAAAGGCAAGGTTTGGCTAAAATAATCTAGTGCTTTTTGCTGTTGTCCTAAATTTAAGTAAATCAAGCCAAGATTATTAATAGTACGGGCTTCCCCTAATTTGTCTCCCACTTCACGTCTGAGGGTAAGGGATTGTTGAAAATAATCTAGTGCCTTTTGAGATTCTCCTGAGTTTAAGTAGACATTACCAATGTTGTTAAGATTACGGGCTTCCCCGATTTTATCTCCTATCTCTCGTTTGATTAACAAAGCTTCGTGGAAAGAATCGAGTGCTTTTTGCAATTCTCCTAAATCTGAGTAGACGCTACCAATATTATTGAGGGTAATAGTTTCCCCTGTTTTATCTCCTATCTGGCGTCGAAGTAATAGGGCTTGATTCAAATAAAAGAGTGCTTTTTGCTGTTGTCCTAAATCTGAATAAATTTTCCCCAGATGCGCGACAGTAAAAGCTTCTGATGAACGATCGCCAATTTTTTGATACAGTGGGAGTGCCTCTTCAAATTTAGCGATCGCCTTTAACAAAGATTCTCCTGTTCCTTGCTCATATAGCTGCTTTCCCTCTTTATATGCCGCATCAGCAGCATTGCGAGTCGCATCATTGCTCTGTGTTGTCTGTGCAATGTTTACCGCATATTCTTTAGCAATTGCAATATTTGATTCTGTAAATAACAAAATGCTGGTAAAAAGAACAATACTACGACTTACTACAAATGGGAAAAATTGCCATTGTATTGAGTCAGATATTTGAAATTTAGTCATATACATCTGCGTTTCTCTAGCTTCCTAGATTTAGGATTCCCAAAAGCAAGTAAAAAATCTAAGATGCTTATCCGCGCTGAATTGGTAGTGATTTTTCAAGTAACAGGCTATGCCAACATGGGTATATTCTATACGTAGCAGACTATCTGGGACTTTTGACTTCCAAGGCAGCGGTACTAGGCATTTAGGGAATAGCGAATCAGCCTTTTCGATGTGAGGGCGAGTTTGTTCACGCAATAAAATAGGGATCTTATAGATAATTAGTACTAAATAATACTTTCGATAGAGAGGCAAATCAGCCATAACTATATTCTAGATAGATAAACTCAGACCCCTAATTTCATTAGGATAATGCCAAGACTAAATGAATAGGAATCTAAATAATGGCTGAACAACAAAAACCTAGTAAGGAAGGTACTACGCCCACTTCTTCTGGTGGCTACCAAACCCCCATTGACGAAGCTACCCGCAAAACTGGCGATGCTGAAAAAAGTGATGCTAAAACCACTGCTACGCCAGAAGCGCCAGAAAATGATACTGTACAAGGCAGCCCCAATCAAGGAACTGAGTCACGTTAATTAATTAAAACTTTGCCAAGTTTTAATTATTTTCTGGTGTTTTTTTTGATGAGTTTAATCCAGTAAGTTGAGAGTGGATATGTGGTGTAACGCCCACAATTATCCACTCATTTTTTGCGATCAGCATTCACAAGGTAGAATTTGCCTTGTTCAGTCAATCTAAAATCCAAAATCTAAAATCCAAAATTGTCTGACTCCTTTTTTATCGAAAAATTGGGTTTAAAACCCCGTGCTAGAAGCACGGCTTTTCAAGATGCTTGGATGTATTTTTTAAGAACTTCGAGTGGCGCACCCCAAACCGAAGACACGAAATAACTAGGACTCCATAGAGCTTGCTTACCATAGGGTTTAGGGAATCCAGCTTGACCATATCTACGACTAGACACACCTTTTAACGCATTAACTATTTCAGATATTGAGAGTTTAGGTGGAAACTCAATTACTGTGTGAATATGGTCAGATTCTCCATTGAATTCAAGCACGTTGAAGTCCATTTTTTTAGAGACTTCTACAAATGATTTGTGGATTAGTTCAAGACTTTCAATGGTAAAAATCTTTCTTCTATACTTGGTGACACAGACCAAATGTATTTTTAAGTCTGAAACACTATGTATTTCATGTCTTAAACTACTTGCCATCTCAAATTGACCAATATAAAATATCTTAGCAGACCAATTTGAACACAAGATATGAAAGCTAGATATCAGTATAGATTTTACCCAACAGACCAACAGCAACAGAGTTTGCGCTCGTTGTTTGGTTGCGTTAGGGTTGTCTGGAATGATGCTTTAGCGTTCTGTAAACAATCTCAAAAGCTGCCTGGATACAATAAACTCTCGGCAATGCTTACCCAATCTAAAAAGACTGATGAAAGAAAATGGCTATCTGATGTTTCCTCAGTGCCATTGCAACAGTCTCTTAGGTACTTAGA
Source organism: Desmonostoc muscorum LEGE 12446 (assembly GCF_015207005.2). Lineage (GTDB taxonomy): Bacteria > Cyanobacteriota > Cyanobacteriia > Cyanobacteriales > Nostocaceae > Nostoc > Nostoc muscorum. The sequence continues at coordinate 8,755,215 of NZ_JADEXS020000001.1, read as the reverse complement.
TGTTGCTTACAAAAACTTTTTCAATTCTCGTAACGGGAAAAGAAAAGGGGGTACGATTGGTGTGCCTAGATTCAAGAGAAAGACTAACTCGCAATCAGCCGAGTTTACCGCATCTGGTTTCTCTGTAAAGTCTGGGGAAGTTTATTTAGCTAAAATTGGGACAATCAAACCAATTTGGTCTAGAGAATTACCATCTGAACCTAGTTCAGTCACGGTAATAAAAGATTGTGCTAACCGCTATTTTCTTAGCTTTGTTGTAGAAATTGACCCCGTTATTACTGTTGCTAAAAACCAAAGCATAGGTATTGATTTAGGTGTGAAGACTTTTGCTGTAATGAGCAATGGAGAAAAAGCTTTAAGCCCTAGCTACTCAAAACATGACCCCAAGATTCGGAAATTGCAGCGAAAATTAGCACGCCAGCAAAAAGACTCAAAAAGAAGAAATAGAACTCGCGTAAGGATAGCTAAACTACACAACCATATTTCTGATACTAGAAAAGACTTTTTGCATAAACTGTCAACCAAAATAGTTAACGACAATCAAGTAATTGTTTTGGAAGATTTAAATGTGTCAGGGATGGTTAAAAACCGTAAGCTTGCAAGAGTTATCAGTTTGCAGGGATGGCGTGAATTCCGGGTATTTTGTGAAGCTAAATCTCAAAAGCTTAGTCGATATTTCAGAGTCATTAACAGATGGGAACCTACTAGTCAAACTTGCTCTTGCTGTGGGTATCCTTGGGGCAAGATTGATTTGTCTGTTCGCTCAGTGTTGTGCTTAAACTGCAACACTGAACACGACAGAGACGAAAACGCATCTAGAAATATAGAAATGGTCGGCATGGGGCATCGGCACGACCTTAAACGGACAGGGAGTGACTGTAAGACTGTTTCGGCAGCAGGTTACTGTGAACTGTCAAGAATCACCGACCTTTAAGGTCGGTGAGTATGTCAACGTTCTAGTTCATCCACTGCTTTGGGAACTCCCGCAGTTAACACTTCATGTCCATTAGGTGTAACTAACACATCATCTTCAATACGAATACCAATGCCAATCCATCGCGGGTGAGTTTCTGGTTGGTCTTCTGCTAATTTGGTATCAGGCACAATATAAAGTCCTGGTTCCACTGTCAAAATTTGACCTGGTTGTAAAATCTGCGGTTTATCTTCACCGTGCTGGTAAATTCCCACATCATGGACATCCAAACCTAACCAATGGCTGGTACGGTGCATATAATATGGTTTGTATTTATCTTCTTCTATTAATTTGTCAACTTCGCCTTGGAGAATGCCAAGTTCAACTAAACCTTCAGTTAAAACGCGCACTGCTGTATCATGAACAGATTTGAAGGAATTACCTGGTTGCACTTGGGCGATCGCTTGTTTTTGTGCCTCTAAAACAAGTTCATACAATGTCTTTTGTTCTGCTGTAAATTTCCCTCCCACAGGAAATGTGCGGGTAATATCGGAATTGTAATAACCATAAGCACAACCGGCATCAATTAGCAGTAATTCTCCATCTTGCATTTGCCGATTATTTTCAATGTAATGCAACACGCAAGCATTCACACCAGAAGCCACAATGGAAGGATAAGCCGGGCCGATTCCACCCCGCACTCGAAAGATGCGTTCCATCTCCGCCTGAATTTCATACTCATAACGTCCAGGTGCAGCGATTTCTTGGGCGTGATTGTGTGCAACAGTTGCGATCGCTGCTGCTTGGCGCATCAACTCCAACTCAGCTTCACTTTTGATTAGCCTCATGCTGTGGATCACAGTCCCGGTATCTTCAATGGCGATCGGTCCTGTACCGCGTTTGGGGTAAGTTTGGAGTAATCGTTGGTAATGCCCCAAGATTGTGTCATTAAAAGCGCGATCGCGTCCTAAGTGATAGTAAATGCGATCGGCTTTTTCCAAATACTGCGGTAACTTTTCATCTAACTCGCTAATGGGGTACGCTTCATCAGCACCATAAATTTCCTTCGCTGCATCTACCCCACACCGATACCCACTCCATACTTCCTTTTCCCGATCCTTGGGTTGAACAAACAGCACAAACCGATGTTCAGCATGATGGGGCGCTAACACTGCAACAGCCTGTGGTTCGTTAAATCCAGTTAAGTAGAAAAAATCACTATCTTGGCGATAAACATACTCAACATCGTTGTGCATCACTGCCATTGGCGCACTGCGAAAAATGGCTGTACCATTACCAATTTTTGCCATTAACTGCTCACGACGCTGCCGATATTCTGTTTGCATAGTTGATGTATTTGTAAAGTATCGTGTTATTTTACACTTTTGACAACCAGAGGATGCACAGATGATGCTTCTCAGTAGTTGCTAATCTTAGTTATTTTAGCCAAAGTTTTGAAGAAGAATTCAGAAGTCAGAATGGGCTAAACGCCCCGCTATCGCTAACAGAAGTCAGAATGAATCAGTGGGGGATTGGGACTCACCACTGAATTGTTGCACCACTAAATATGCAGATTTAGTGGGGGTCTTAAACCCCTGGATTCATCCACCAGCGATGCACTGAGCCGGTCGTTGTGTCGCACAAAAAACATTGCTGAATTCTGACTCCTGACTCCTGAATTCTGTTTGATAAAACAGAAATACATCTAAGTATTCAGAATTGAGAAGATTTTGATACCCAAGCTTAATCAGCAAAAAAATCAAGCAGCCATACCCAGACTTAATTTGACAATTATTCGGAATTTTGACTTCTGGTTCGTGAATTATTAGCAAAACGCCACATACTTTTATCTATAAATCATCACATACAAAATTGGTTTTCTAATTGTTTAGATAGGACTTGAAGTTTTTTAATAAATGATTTAAAACAAATACAATTTTGTGTTCAAAGACTGACATTAAGCAAAAAAAAATAGTTATAAAGAAATCTGAAAACCCGTGTAAATGTTATTTGATTACAGAAAGTTGTTGATCAAAAAAACTAAAAATAGATAACAACCAATGATAAAAAACACCATGTTTGGAAGTAAAAACTCCTCAAACTTGTCTTTGAATACATCTCAATGGGCATCAGAATCTTTCCACAAATCGCAAGCATTAGCATCTCCACTTGATAATTCAAATTCTCTAAATTCTGGTTCAACTTTTGTGAGTAAGAGTTCCTCACAACCACAAGAATCTGCGGTGGTATCAGCAAATCCCAATCCTAATCCTTACTTAACCAGCGCGGCGATTGTTCCTGATTTCAACGCTGATGGTAAAACGGACAAACTTTGGGTGAATACCCAAACTGGTGAAATTATCGTTCGCCTGATGGATGGAACAAGAGTTATCGAACAGGGTTCTTTGGGTCAATTTGACCTATCGGCTTATGATTACAAAATTGCTGATTTCAACAATGATGGCAAAACTGACTTCTTATTACGCAATAGGACAACCGGTGAGAACAGCATTGTGTTGATGGATGGAACTAGAGTTGCTAATGCGGCTTCTCTAACCAGCGTTGACGCAGCATGGACTCCAAGTATTGGCGATTTCAACGGCGATCGCAAAACTGATATCTTCTGGCACAATAGTCAAACCGGCGAGAACGCTATTTGGGAAATGGATGGCACAACAGTTCTGAATGCAACTGTTTTAGACACCACTGACCCAGCCCTAACTGCTACCATTGTTGATTTTGACGGCAACGGTAAGAGTGACATCTTCTGGCGGAATCAGACAACTGGCGATAACAGCGTTTGGTTTATGGATGGCGCCCAAAAGAGTGAGTTTAGCCTGCAATCACAAGACGCAGCCTGGACTGCAAGTGTTGGCGATTTCAACGGCGACCTCAGCACCGACTTGCTGTGGAGAAACACTCAAACAGGTGAGAACAAGGTCTGGACAATCAGAGGCATCTTAGTTACAGAAGGTGCTTTGGGAACACTAGATTCATCCTGGACTTCTAAAATTGGTGATTTCAACGGCGATGGGAAGACCGACATCTTCTGGCACAATGGAACCACAGGTGAGAACACTGCTTGGTTGATGGATGGTACAACAGTTTCAACTGAAGCCTTCTTACCTAGCAACAACGCATCTCTAACCCCATCCCTTGGCGATTATAACGGTGATGGCAAGACCGATATCTACTGGCGCGATCAGACAGCTGGTGCAGACAACATTTGGACTATCAATGACACAACAGCCGTTGAGACTCCCATCAGCGATGCAGATAAGCTGACCCCAGAGTGGTATACGTTCTAAAAGCAGAATTCAGAATTCAGGAGTGGGGAGTTGGGAGTGGGGAGTTGGGAGTTGGGAGTTGGGAGTTGGGAGTCAGGAGTTAGGAGTTATTTTTCTCCCCCTGCTCCCTCATCTCCCTCATCTCCCTCATCTCCCCACTCCCCACTCCCCACTCCCCTGCTCCTCAAAATTTGTAACTCAAAACCTGAATTACGCTATTTTCCGGCAAATCTTTAGAGTTAATGGAAATAGTATCTGTGCTGCTACGCCGCACTGTGATTCCTTGCATTAAGGTGAGAAAATCATCGAGTGGCGAAATGTCGCACGCAGCAGGATCGGCGGCTTGTGTCCGGTAATGGGTAGGAATCACTATCTTGGGATTTAATACCTGAACGGCCTGCTTTGCTTCTTGAGCATTGTAGGCTTTTGCACTGCCACCCACTGGAATAAATAGCACATCGGGACGCCCCATGAGAATTTTTTGCTCAATGGAAATGGGTGCAGCAACTCCCCCTAAATGCAAGATATTAATTCCGCCTTGTTTCCAACTCCAAGCAGTATTAGAGCCAAACTGCTTACCACCTTTGCGATCGTGGTCTATGGCAATTCCTTGGAACTTAATGCCTTTGAACTCGTAAACTCCCGGTTCATAGATCAGTTTTGCATTTCCCGGTAGTACGTCTACAGCACCTTCATCTAGCAGTTGGCTGCTAATCAGTACTAAATCTGCTGCAACTTTTGGCACACGATACCCAGCAGTACAGCCGACCGCTCGAAATGGATTGACGAGAATTTTTGCGCTGCTACCATCAAAAAGAAAGCAAGTATGGCCCAACCACTTAACTGATAAACCGCTAGATTGTGCGTCAGCTCGGAGGTGGGAACCCAAGGAAGTAACTGAAGCTGTGACCAATCCCGCCCCAGCATAACCCATCAACTGTCGTCGTTTCATTAATTAGGCTCTCGACTGTAACTGTTGGAGAAAGTTTCGCAATAGCTGCTTTCCTGATGATGTCAGGACACTCTCTGGGTGAAACTGGACGCCCTGAATCTGGGGATAGTTCCGGTGTCGCACTCCCATAATTGTGCCATCTTCAACCCAAGCGGTGATTTCTAGCACATCAGGGCAAGTCTCGCGTTCGATCGCTAAACTATGATACCTGGTTGCGGTGAGCGGATTTTCTAATCCTTGGAAAACCCCTACCCCAGTGTGAGACACCAGAGAGGTTTTGCCATGCATCAACTCTGGAGCAGAGACTATTTTACCACCGAACACTTGACCGATACTTTGATGGCCTAGACAGACGCCTAAAATTGGCAATTCTTGTCCTAGTTGCTCAATCAACTCTAGGGAAATACCTGCATCTTCTGGACGACCAGGCCCAGGAGAAATAACCACGGCTTCTGGCTTTAATGCCCGAATCTCATCTATAGATATTTTGTCGTTGCGAAAAACTCTAATATCAGCTGCCACTGGGAACTCTGCTGCCAATTCTCCCAGATACTGCACCAGATTATATGTAAAACTATCGTAATTATCGATGACTATTAACATAAGTAGGGGAAATATTACAGATTGCAGGTGACAGACATAAAACTGTCATAACCCAGAAAGCTACACGCACAAGCTGCCTCTTGAGGAGCAGACTTGAGTTCAGAAAGCATCCAGTCAATAGCCTAGACGCTTGCTGTAAGGGAATTTTGAATCCTCAGGAATCACTTGGCAATGCCTGGGTTGGGCTACGCCTGTGCAAATCACATCTACAAAGCCGATATAATTAACGTTACCAGAGGAGGCAGCAACAGTGTAGCAGCGACCAACACCGCTACTAAAGCTGAAACCAGCACTGCACCAGCAGCACAATCTTTGGCAATTTTTGCCAAATCATGGTAAGTCTGTTTCACTGTTAAGTCCACAAGAGACTCGATCGCTGTATTCAGTAACTCTAATGCCAAAACTAAACCACTAGTTATGCCAATTACTGCTATTTCTACTGGTTGCAGATGCAAATATACGCTTAAAGCGATCGCTAAGGCACAAACACTTGTGTGAATGCGAAAATTACGTTGAGTTTGAAAACTATAAGTGATTCCAGCCCAAGCATACTTAAAACTAACAAATAAATTAGAAGCAACCTTCCACGAAAATTCCCGTTCGTTGGTCACAATTTTTTGTAACGAGGTAGGCGTTGGTGGAGAAATTTTTTGGGACATACACTTAAAAATACAAAAACACAGTTGCTACAGTGGCAATTTTGGGTGATGTTTATAGCGTAATTAACTTTGAGGCAATCTTTAAGCAATTTTCCATAGAGGTATTATAAAAGTATTACCCAAAATTAACACTAAGGCGTGACTCATTACTGCCATTCTTTGTTAATAGCAATACCTATTGCCTTCAGCAATTTTACTTGCTGTTCTAACATTCGTTCCAAACTTTCTTCGTCAGGATGATCCCACCCCAACAGATGCAATAAACCGTGAGCAGCTAACCAGGCTAGTTCAGTTGGTAAATTGTGTCCCTGCTGTTGGGCTTGACGTTGTGCGGTATCTACAGACACGATAATATCGCCTAAATATAGTGGTACAGAGGCAAGCATTTCTTCACTTTGAGGAAAATCTACCTCTAAAGCAGCAAAAGCTAAAACGTCTGTGGGCTGATTTTTGTGACGATACTGAGCATTGAGTTCCTGAATTTGCGAGTCATCTGTCAAACGCAGCCCAATCTCATAACCTGGTGCTGGTGGAATATGAGGGTGGAGTATTTCTAACCAGCTATTAAACCAGTTTTCCCAAGTTTCAGGGGTAATTCGGAGATCAGTTTCGCCAAAGTTTACCGAGTTTGTCGGGGACAACTCGTAAAAATAATCTTCCACATATAATTCAACTCCCAGAGCCACGCACTCTCCTAGTCTAAGGTCACAGTTTTTTGTTAGTGAGTTAGGTAAGCAAGACCAATCAGGACGGCTAAAAGTCCTATAGTGGTTAACGCAAAATGTTTCAGGGAAGTTCCACCTTTACGCACCATGTTTCGCATGGCCAGTTTTACGTAGCTGGGTTGAGGTTCTGTTGAAGGAGAGTTACTCATAGTTAATTCGATCGCGGACTCTTTTATAACTGTAACAGTTGGGTCTGCTATAGGATTGCGATCGCCCATATAATATTGAGTCTTTTCTGTGTCAACCGCCTCAATTCCAAGGGGTGTTATGCTGCGATCGCCCCAATCTCAAATACTCAAAAAATAATAGGTACTAAGTAATAGTAAAAATAATTACTTAGTACCTATTACTAATCCCCAACTATGCAGGAGTGTTTTCTACTAGTTTATTTTCTTGCCGCAGATAAGCTTGGATGAATGTATCAAGTTCGCCATTCATCACATCTATAATCCCTGTAGTTTCCGTATTTGTGCGTAAATCTTTCACCATTTGGTAAGGATGAAACACATAGTTACGGATTTGGTTACCCCAGGAGGCTTCCACCATATCGCCACGAATTTCGGCAATTTCTTGGGCGCGTTGTTCTTGGGCAATGACCAATAGCTTTGCTTTGAGTCGAGCCAGGGCTTTTTCTTTATTTTGCAGCTGCGATCGTTCTTCTGTACAACGCACGGCAATTCCAGTGGGAAGGTGAACAACCCGCACCGCTGTTTCTACTTTGTTGACGTTTTGCCCGCCTTTACCACCAGAGCGAGTTGTAGTGATTTCCAAATCTTTCTCTGGAATATCCAACTGCACAGAATTATCTATCTGGGGCATGACTTCCACCCCCGCAAAACTAGTTTGCCGCTTGCCATTGGCATTAAACGGCGAAATCCGCACTAAGCGATGTGTACCCATTTCCGATCGCAAGTAACCATAGGCATAGCGACCAGTAATTTCTAAGGTTGCCGATTTAATTCCGGCTTCATCACCTTCGGACTCTTCAGCCAAAGTCACCTTGTAGCCGTGAGCTTCGCCCCAACGGGTGTACATCCGCATCAGCATAAATGCCCAATCTTGAGCATCTGTACCACCAGCACCAGCACTAATCGTCAGTACAGCACCTTCGGCATCATAGGGACCGGAAAGTAACTGTTGTAACTCCCACTGGTCAAGGTCATGATTAAGTTTCGTGATGGTAGATTCCGCTTCTTGCAATAGTGCTTCGTCGGTTTCTAACTCCAACAACTCAACAACTGCCTTAGTATCTTCCAGATTGGTGTGCCAGCGATCGTATTGCTCGATGTGGGCTTTTAAGTCGTTAAGTTCTTGCAGCGTTTGTTGAGCTTGGGTTTGGTCATCCCAAAATTCTGGCTGAGCAGATATTTGTTCCAGGTCTTGAATTTTAGCTGTCAGTGCAGGTACGTCAAAGATAGTCCTGGGTTTTACCCAGGCGGCCAGACAACGTTTCGATTTCGCGTTTGAGTTCTAGGACATCCATAGTACTTGCTGAATTTATAGATAGAGCGCTTTGGATTGGGAAATTGCTCTACATTTTACTTATCTTTTTTGATTTTAGCTGTAGTTGGGCAAATTATCTTGCACTATTTGTATAAGTTACCCAAATTACTTTTAAGTATCCTCAATTATCTGAGGACAAACCGTGATGTTCCAATCAAGCAGTAGAGAGTTTACAGACAATCAGAATCAGGCGTTGCAATTCAATAGCATTCTAGAATGCCCTTGCAAAAACTTGCTTAGTGAAGTTGACCTTCTCAGGATTGCTGCAAGCCAGAAACAGCAACAAAAACGGAAGAAAGTAACACTCGGTCAGTTTTTAACTCCTGCTCCGGTAGCAGAATTAATGGCTGGGATGTTTAACAAACTTAATCTTCCTCAAATATCTCTACTTGATGCAGGAGCAGGATCTGGCTCATTACTTGCAGCATTTGTGGCTAACCTATGTCACAGAGAAGAACGCCCAGCCAATATAGATATTGTTGCCTATGAAATTGATCCTTTTCTTATTGAATATTTACGTCAGACATTAAAATTATGTGCAAGAGCATGTCAAATAGCTGGTATCTCTTTGCAATATGAAATCCGCAATACGGACTTTATTGAAGATGTCGTGAGGCTTGTTCAGCCTAGTTTGTTTGATAATCCTAACAATCCAAGATTTACGCACGCTATTTTAAATCCTCCATATTTGAAAATCAACGCTCATTCAAAAGTTCGTGGTTTATTACGTTCTCTAGGCTTAGAAACCAGCAATCTATATACAGGTTTTATTGCTGCCACATCTCAACTTCTCAATTCCGGAGGGGAGCTTGTAGCTATTTCGCCGCGTAGTTTCTGTAATGGCCCATATTTTAGGGATTTCCGAAGGATGTTTTTGGAAATGATGGCTTTAGACCAGATACATCTTTTTGAATCGAGACAGGAAGCTTTTAGTGATGATGAAGTTTTGCAGGAAATAATCATTATTCATGCTGTCAAACAAAAACAAAAATTCGATAATGTACTCATCAGTACAAGTTCGAGTGCTGAGGATGATTTGATTAAATCAAATTCTTTACGTTATACAGAGATAGTTAATTACAACGACTCCCAACAATTCATTCACATTATCCCAGATACATTCAGTCAGCAGGTTATTCGACGAATGGGGAATTTTACCTGCACATTAAAAGACATTGGATTGACTGTATCAACGGGACGTGTTGTAGATTTCCGTGCCAAAGAATATCTGTGTTTAATGCCAGAAAAAAACACTGTTCCCTTAATTTATCCATTAAATTTCTCAACAGGATATGTCGAGTATCCAAAGATAACTAGAAAACATCAAGCTTTAGTATATGTTGAACAAACGGTTTCTCTATTAGTACCCAACGAACATTATGTACTGACTAAACGATTCTCCTCAAAAGAGGAAAGAAAACGAGTAGTTGCAGTTGTATACGATGCCAATCGGATTGATTGTTTTTGGGTAGGTTTTGAAAATCACTTGAATTACTTTCACAAGGATGGAAGGGGACTCGATCTTACCCTAGCACGTGGTCTTGCTGCTTATCTAAACTCCACCCTCGTAGACGAATTTTTTCGGTTGTTTAATGGTCATACTCAGGTGAATGCAACCGATTTACGAAATTTAAAATATCCCACAATAGAGCAGCTAATGACCGTGGGGTTACGTATTGGAGGGTCTTTACTGTCACAGTCCGAAATTGATGAAATTGTGGAAGAAGAGTTACTAAGTATGACCAATCAGTTTGAAAATAACCCCTTAATAATTAAAAACCGTATTGATGAAGCACTGCAAATATTAGTTGAACTTGGATTTCCACGGGCACAACTTAACGAACGTTCAGCCTTAACTCTTCTGGCTCTAGTTGATTTAAAGCCGACTGAACCTTGGGAAACTGCTGCATCTCCATTAATAGGAATTACACCAATGATGGAATTTATGGCACAGCACTACGGCAAAACATATAAACCTAATACGCGGGAAACTGTTCGTCGCCAAACAGTCCATCAATTCTTAGACGCAGCTTTGATAATTGCGAATCCAGACGCTCCCGATCGTCCCATTAACAGCCCAAAAACCGTATACAAGATTGAAGAAAGTGCCCTTGAATTATTACGTACTTATGGAACTACTGAATGGAGAAAGAGCATTCGTACTTATCTTTCCTCAGTTGAGACTTTGAAAAAACGATATGCTCAAGAGCGTGAATTATCACGTATTCCCATAGTGATTGAAGGGAAGGTAAAAACTCTATCACCAGGTGGTCAAAATATTTTGATTGAGAAGATTATTAAAGATTTTGCAGAACGTTTTACACCTGGGGGAAAACTCATTTATGTCGGCGATACAGATGAAAAATTCGCGCACTTTAATGAAGCAGCATTGAGAGATTTAGGGGTTACTGTCGATTCTCATGGTAAAATGCCTGATGTGATTATCCATCATCTAAAAAATAATTGGCTAGTTTTAATTGAGGCTGTAACTTCCCACGGGCCAATTAACCCTAAACGTAAGAAAGAACTTGAAGTTATCTTTGCTGGTATAAAAATTCCCCTTGTAATGGTAACAACTTTTTTAAGCCGTAAAGCGATGGTGGAGTATTTGGCTGAAATTGCATGGGAAACAGATGTTTGGGTTGCTGAAGATGCTACTCATCTGATTCACTTCAATGGAGAATACTTATTACAGCCTTACAAATTAGATAGAGATTTGGGAACAGAATAAGAGGTACTAATGAAAAAACCGTGGTTACTCACAGTTAACCACGGTTGATAAAATGTTTAAGTTTTTCTACTTACGAGTGGTTAATCGCGGCCATTGATGGCTATTAGCAACCGCAAGATAAAGACAAATAGGTTGATGTAAGTAAGATACATCGATAAAGCAGCAGGCAAATACTGGTCATCACTGTAAGTGCGCGGCAAGATGTAGAAATCGACAACTGAAGCCCCAACAAACAGAAATACTCCCAAACCGGAGATAGCGATTTCTAACCAATTTGGCGCGTAAACACCAAACATGGCAAACCCAAATTGGGCAAGGCACACAACCACCAAAGCAATGATGCCGAGGTTGATGGTTTTCGTCAAAGCCATGCCATCTTGTTCAGAAAGATTTGAACCAATTTGACGGGCGAGAATAAAGGTAACGCCACAACCAAGGGCAGCTAAACCAATGCCTTGAATGCCAACGCCTTGGGATCTCAAAGCGACAAATACCAAGCCACTGAGGGTATATCCAGATAAAAGGCTGTAGGTTGCCAACAGGGGTAGTGCCAGACCCTTGTTACCTTTTTGGGCAACATTTTGGGCAACAAAGAACAAAATTAACTCTAAAATCACCGCACCAATGAAGGTAGGAAAGAATATTCCGGGGTTAGTACGGATAACTCCTAAACCTCCGTAGGTTCCCAATGCAGTTAGCACCAATCCACCACCGACGTAGGGGAGGGCGTTAGCAATCACATTTGGGCCAACGAGTCCGTGAGATTTCGCCTCACGGATAGCTTCACGAAAATTGCTGGTATTGCTCATATTGAAAAACTAGTTTTTGAGGAAAATGTTCTGCTTATTCCTATTCTTACCAAGATTTGGAACGAGAAACCAGGGAGAGGTTACACAAAGTTGGAGACAACTAAATAAAAAAGATGATGCTGCGTTGAAATTTTTATCCGGAAAACAAAAATAACTGGCGAGAGAGAAAGTCGCAAAATCATGCGTACAAATACTGAATTATAGACTGTAGCCCCTGATAAGTTCAGTGAAACGACGATGGCTTATTCAGTCTTGCCTAAGGAAAATAATGACAGCCTTGAAGAAGATATACGCAGCTCCATTTTCTCAAAAATAGGAGTTACAACAAAGGAATTTATATGGCAGCAAGTGAGTCCTCTTTACGAACTGATGGTATAGAATTATTACACTTGTACCACCAGAATCCATCTATTAAACTTCGTAATAAACTTGTACAATTACATACTGGCTTAGTGCGGAAGATGGCTCATAAATTCAGCCATCAATGTAATGAACCTTATGAAGATTTAGAACAAATTGGTTATTTTGGTTTAATTAGGGCAATTGAGCGTTTTGATCCTAGTCAAGGATATGCTTTTAGTTCTTTTGCTGTGCCATATATTCGCGGTGAGATGCTGCACTTTTTGCGCGATCGCAGTACTCTATTAAAGATTCCTCGTCGTTGGCAAGAACTGTACAACGAAGGACAAAAGATTCGCAAAGAATTGGCTATGTCTTTGGGTCGTGCCCCCAAGGATGCTGAAATTGCCAAGGAACTCCGAGTATCTGTACAAGAATGGCAAGAAACCAAGTTAGCTGCTCAAAACCGTTTGCCTTTGAGTTTAGATGCGACCGCAGTTAACTATGTTGATTGCCAAATCACCTTGGGTGAAGCACTTCCTTGTCCCCGTTCTACTGCCCAACAACAACTAGACGAAGAACGCCAACAACTCCAAGGGGCAATCAATATGTTAGAAGAAAAGCCCCGGATGGCAGTTGAAATGGTATTTTTGAAGGAACTTTCTCGCAAGGATGCTGCTAAGAATATTGGCACTAGTCCGATGACAGTAACGCGGTATCTGCAAAAGGGAATTCAGGATTTAATTTGCTATTTGCAACCACAAGTTATGCCCACTGGATCGTAGTTATTAGTCAATGGTCAGTCGTTATACCATTTTTGATTTTGGGTTGAGAATTTTTTTCTCTTCAAGAGTTCTATTAATCCATCTCTCCCATTGATTTTTGAAATTGGTATTAGTAGAAAAACAACTGACAAATGACAAATAACTAATAACAAATGACTAATTATCGAGATTTTAAATCAGCGATCGCACCTTTAGTCATGGCAGCAATGGCTTGATCTGTCGCTTTTGGTAAATGATAATACTTACCTGCTGCTGTTTGGGCTAATTCCTTAGCAAAGCCAGTAGAAACAAACTTACTCTCCGTATCAATCACTAATAGTTGCATCCCCAAACCACGAATTCTCGCAGCAATTTCGAGCAATTCTCCTTTGATATCTGGCTTTTCTCCTGGTTCTAGCTGTTCACCTAAAGAACGCGCTAAGGGAATATTACCCCGCCCGTCGGTGATCGCTACAAGTACTACTTGCCCAATATCTCCACTCATCTGGGCATTTAAGCCGACGCGCACAGCTTGGGTTAAACCATGCGCTAAGGGTGAACCCCCACCACAGGGTAATCTTTCCAAGCGGTTACGCGCCAAGGCAATGGAACGTGTTGGCGGCAATAATACTTCCGCTTGTTCTCCCCGGAAGGGAATCAAGGCTATTTGGTCACGGTTTTGATAAGCTTCCGTCAAAAGTTGCATCACTGCGCCTTTGGCCGACTGCATCCGATTTAAGGCCATTGAGCCAGAAGCATCTACCACAAACACCACTAACGCCCCGGCTTTACGTACCAAGCGTTTGGAGCGAATGTCACCTTGTTCGACAATCACTTTTCTGTCTGGGTGACGTTCTCTGCGTGCTTTTTGATACGGGGCAGCCGCTCTGAGGGTGGCATCTACGGCAATGCGTCGCGCTTTTCCCTTGGGCAACATTGGCTTAATGTAACGTCCCCGGTCATCGGAAAAGATGACGCTGCGACTACCAGATTTACCCTGGCGCTTCGCCATTTGCGTAAAATAAAGCACGCTGTCATCCAAAATTACCCCTTCCGGATCAAAGATGAATTCCTCCGGGATACTGGGGGGTTCTTGCTCTTGATTTTCTTCCTGTTCTTCTTGTTCTTCTTCTTCTTCTTGTTCTGATTCGTCTGGTTCTTCTTGATTTTGAGGTGGCGGTGGTGGCGGTGGTGGTGCTTGTTCTGGTGGTGGTGTCTGCACAATTGTTGCCCGTGGTACAATCACCAACTCCACAGCACGACGCAAGTCTTCAGCATTGACTGTTGTGCGTCCCTCCAAAGCCGCAGCTGCTTTGGCAACCCGCGTGGCAAATAACTCGGCGCGATGTCCCTGGACTCCGCCGCGAATTGCTTCATTCACCAGGTAGGCGATTTGTTCTTGGGTAATGCAGACATCCTTGAGCCATTCCCGTGCCAAGATAATTTGGGTTTTCAGGGCGTCTAAGTCTTCGTTGTACTGCAAAAGAAACTCTTGGGGAGATTGGGAGTAGGCGATCGCCACCTCTACTGCTGCTACTCTTTGATCTAAGCCCAGTACACCGTCAGCAGAAAGAGCGATCGCAATTCTATCTAGTAAATGTTCCCTTAATGCTCCCTCTTCTGGGTTGTAGGTGGCAATAAATAGGGATTTACACGGATGCTGAAAACTAATCCCTTCCCGTTCAATCTGGTTACGTCCCTCAGATAATACTGTTAGTAGCTGATTTGATATTTGGTCATCTAATAAATTAATTTCATCTACGTACAGTACACCACGGTTGGCTGTAGCGAGTAAACCCGGCTGAAAAATCGTATCACCTTGCTTTACCGACTTTTCAACGTCTACGGAACCCAGGAGCCTGTCTTCTGTAATACCTAGAGGAATTTGCAAAAAAGGTGCGGGAATAATTTCGACGGGAACATCTTGAATATCTTTATCTGTGTACTCCGCCAAAAGTTGATCGTCCCATTCTTCTGGGTGATTGGGGTCACAATTACTGATAGAACCTTTAACTACTTCGATGGGCGGTAGTAGAGCGTGGATAGCACGAGCCATCACAGATTTTGCCGTACCGCGACGACCTGCGATCGCCACTCCCCCCAACCCCGGATCGACGGCTGCTAACAGCAGAGCTAATTTAATCGCTTCTTGACCGACTACAGCAGTCAAAGGAAAGGCAGTGATAGTAGGGTTGATAGTGGGCGCAGGCATGGTTTGAATAATCGCTAGTCTCGGCCTTTAGCATATCAATTTCTCGTACATTTAAATCTAAAATCCCAAATCGTATTCAGATTAGCAGCTATGACACCTGACTTTTCACTCTTATCTGGAAAACCTCTCTACTGCTCTTGAGAGGCTCTGAATTTTTAAACTAGGTCTGGTAGCAAGGGATAAAGCCTGTTTTATTTTTGGATAATTAGAGTTATTGACAATACTGCAAGATCTTAATTGACAGAATATTATTGCAATTGGTGCTTAGTTTTTAGGCATTGGTCACATTCGATAACATCAGGAATTGATAATTGCTCTAAGTTTATTGTTGTAGCTGGGCCAAAATTCAAGTTTTTCACTTTCTAGTTAGGAAACTGTGCGCTGCAATGCTTCGCTACGCTTCTGAGGGCACTGTGCCGCACTGTACTATTTACCAGGAGACTACGGCAATGATGAAAGCTGAAGATATCATGACCAAAAACGTAGTTACCATTCGCGGTTCGGCAACTGTTGCTGAAGCGGTGGGGCTGATGAAAGAAAAAAAATTGCGGGCGCTGGTTGTAGATCGTCGCTATGACGATGATGCTTATGGCATTGTTACAGAGACAGATGTTGTCTATAAAATAATAGCCTACGGTAAAGACCCAAAGGAAGTAAGGGTTTACGAAATTATGAGTAAGCCTTGCATTGTGGTAAACCCTGATTTGGGTGTGGAATATGTAGCAAGATTATTTGCTAACACTGGTATCCACAGAGCGCCTGTGATTCAAGGTAAGCTGTTGGGCATTATCTCGATTACCGACATTTTGACCAAAAGCGACTTTGTGGAAGCGCCAAAAGTGCTATTGCTAGAGGAGAGAATTCAAAAAGCAATTGAACAGGCTCGTGCTATTTGCACCGAACAAGGTGCTTATTCTAAAGCCTGTGCTGCGGCTTGGGATGAGGTAGAAGAACTCCAGGCGGAAGCAGCTCATCAAAAAGCTGAGGGTATGGTGTCAGCCAAAGTTACTTTTGAAAAATATTGTAAGGAAAATCCAGACGCACCAGAATGTCGAAATTATCAACCGTGATTGAGGTGTGGGGACTGGGGATTGGGGACTGGGGATTGGGGATTGGGGAGGAATTGAATTAGTTCTTCTGCACCTTTGCTTCCTTTCCCCATCTTCTTCAATTTACCGATTGGCGACTCGCATCAATAAAAACATACCTATTCCCAAAAAAACAAAGTTGGGTAACCAAGCCCCCATAAAGGGAGAGAGGACACCTGCTTGTGCGATCGCACCACTAATAAAGAAAATTAAGTAGTAGGAAAAAATAATTATCACGCTAATCCCAAAACTGGTGCCTCTGCCGGTACGCTGGGGTATGCTTCCCATTGCTGCGCCGACTAAGCCAAAAACTACGCATACGAAGGGCAAGGAAATTTTTTGTTGAATCCTGACTTCAAGTTTACGAATTTTTTGGCGATCGCCACCGAGACGTTCCACTTCTAGTTGATCGAACCCTTCAGCAATATTCATTTCGTCGTAGTCCCGGCTTTTTTCTGCCAAGCTTAATGGCGTGCGGGGTAGTTGCAGTTGTTGCTGTTCAAATCTGACGATATTGCGATAAGAGCGATCGGCTGCGACAAAATAGATTGTGCCGTTATAAAAATCCCAGACATTTTTAGAACCATTCCACTCGGCGGATTCTGATACCACAATTTGATTCAGACCTTTGGTTGAACGATCTATAATTGTCAAACCTGTCATACGCTTACCATCAAATTGGTCGGCGTAAAACAAGCGTGTCAAGATTCTATTCTTAGTGCCATCTGGCTGTACAACATCCTGGTATTCAGGATAAAAAATATTTTGCTGTTTAAAACTTGGCTTGTCTGATTTGAGGGCTTTATCCAGAGTCATCGCCGCTTGGTAATTTGCTGCTGGTGCAATTTGTTCGTTAAATACAAATGTCATTCCTGTAACCAGAAGACTTAAGATCACAGCAGTTAACACCATGCGATAGACACTCACCCCACAACCACGCAAGGCTATTAATTCGCTTTCGCTGGAAAGACGACTGTAAGTCATCAAAGTAGCCAGCAGTGTGGACATGGGGAAGGCTAAAACGATAAAGTTGGGAAACTTTAATAAAAAAACCTGAATGGCAATGCTTACAGGTAGTCCAGATTCGACGACTTTTCTAACTAGATCAAATACAGCATCAATGGTGACGCCGATTGAAGAGAAAGCTCCGACACCAAAGAAGAACGGCGGCAACAATTCGCTGCCAAGATAACGATCCATAATCGTAAAAGGCAGCAGCGAACGTAGGCTGTAGAAAGATGGGAATTTCTTTGATATCATAAGCAACTTCAAAAGTTAAATATTGGCAACCCTGGTGAAGCAAAGTATACAGGAGAAGTTAGGAGTTAGGAGTTAGGAGTTAGGAGTTTTAGGAGTTAGGAGTTAGGAGTTAGGAGTTAGGAGAAAAATAGGTTTCATATCTGGTTTGGGAGTATAAATTCTGTAGATCACTTAACTATGTCTACTTTGTTTAGTATGAAAAATCAATTATTAATAGCTAAAAATTAACTAAGAAATTCATGGTGAAAAATAAACCATGAAGCTATTCTTTTAAATTGTTAACTAAATACAGCACTTTGCGATCAAATGCTCCATAGCACCTTAGTCTGAAAGCTAAATATAAAACTTTTTTCACTCCAAACTCCAAACTCCAAACTCCAAACTCCAAACTCCAAACTCCTAACTCCTAACTCCTAACTCCTAACTCCTAACTCCTAACTTCTGAATTTAGACTTGAAAGCTATCGCCCAAGTAATATTGCCGCACGAGGGGGTTGTGGTAGAGTTCGTCAGCAGTACCAAAAGCGAGAATTTGCCCCTCACGCATGATATAACCGCGATCGGTGATGGCGAGGGTTTCGCGGACATTATGATCTGTGATTAAAATACCCATACCGCGATCGCGCAATTGTCCCACAATTTGCTGAATTTCCGAGACTGCTATGGGATCAACTCCCGCAAAGGGTTCATCCAAAAGTAAAAATTTTGGCCCTTCTCGCCCAGCAGCCAAAGACCTTGCTAATTCCGTCCGGCGTCGCTCACCACCAGAAAGTTGAATCCCTTTGCTATTAGCTAATTTTTCCAAGCGAAACTCCCGCAATAAAGTTGTTAGTCGCCTTGACCACTCCCATCGTGGCACATTAGTTTGCTCTAGCACCAATAGAATATTATCCTGTACTGAGAGTTGGCGAAAAACACTTGGTTCTTGCGCTAAATAACCAATGCCCAATCGTGCCCTTTTGTGCATTGGCATTCCTGTAACGTCTAAATTACCTAGCCAGACTTTTCCTTGATTGGGTTTTTCTAGACCTGTAGCAATGTAAAAAGTCGTAGTTTTACCAGCCCCATTGGGGCCTAGTAAACCAACGACTTCACCTTGAGCAACAGAAAGGTTGACGCGATTGACAATTACTCGCTTGTTATAAGATTTGTGAATATTCTCTAAAACAATTTTCACGCTAGAGGCAGCCTTTCTTACTAGTAGATGCTAATTAGAACGCTTGAATTCTGGTGTCTTTGGCGCAGGTGTCGCAGTTTGTCCATCATTATCGGATTCCTGGAGCATGTAGATGGACTCTACCTGGCGGTTGGATTGGGGTAAGGCGACAAATCGCCCTTCATCAATTAAATAGGTTACCTTCTCTGCCCTGATACTGTTACCTCCTTGTTGCAAAATATAAACGTTCCCACTAAAGTCAATGCGGCGTTCTTTACTAAAATACTGTGCTTGGGCGGCTGTTGCCTGAAGCTGGCGAGCAGGATAGAACATTTGCACATTGCCGCGAGCGGTGACTACTTGAGTGTTGGCGTCATATTCTTGCACATCGGCACGGATAGTCAGAGGGCGATTTCCTCCAGATGTTTGTGCAGTAGCGCTTTGGACTTGGTTCGGGAAAGCAGAAGTTCCTAAGAGAAAAGCTGGCAGCAATAAGGCTAATCCAACACGACGCATCTGGGATATGGGCAATTTATAGCAGGACATCATTATTGGGGGTTGAGAGTTTGGGCTTGTGTTTTAATTATCTCAAGTACTCTATCCAGAAACGAAACGTACAATCTGGAGTGATTTAGGATAACTACTGGCTGAAATAGTGACGCTACCCCCAACCTCAAGGTTTCAGGAAACTTGGCTCAGTAGCGTAGTTATCTGCTTTGATTTTTGAACTTGTTTGCGTGGGTAGGGAGTAGGGAGTAGGGAGTAGGGAAGTGGGGAGAGTTTTTTCACGCAATCAAATAGGAGTCCTGTAGTAGGTGAACACAAGTTTTTTAAAAGATTTAAGTTGACATCTATAGTACTAAAATACTATGAAATTATTGCGTAGGCGTAGCCCGTCGTAGACATCGCTCTTCGTTGTAGATTGGGTTAAGTGACAGCATCGCTTTTTTTAAATAAGGCTAACTGAGTAGGCGCGGATTTTTGCATCGACTGTTGCAATCGTTAAGCCGTGATGCAAAGCTTGACAGATAAGCATTCTATCAAAAGGGTCATTATGCAATAATGCTAAATTTAGTAAATAAACCACAAGAAAATATGAGTGTTTAGAAGAATTTTCATTTACCTTCAAATGCATTCATAATCTCATCAGGCAAAGGTACATCAAAATCATTAGACACCGTAAATTCTCCTGCACATAAACCAAATGGGCGTCGTTGTTTTGTGGTACTTGTAATTGGTTTTAATTCAGCAATTGGTTTATCTGCTTGGACAATGAGAAAGCTTTCACCCGCCTCAACTTGATTCAGGTATTTCAAAGGATCTCGTTGGATCTCATCAACTGTGACTTTCTGCATTTGATTTAAACCTCGACGATGAATTTATACTCAGGTAAGATTGTATACATTGAAGAACCTGAATAACATCTGAAGCAGAATCTTGGAACGCATCTTTTGCTTTATTAGGATTCTCATCAATCCAAGTCATTACCTCTTGGCGAAGAGCATCTTTACTTTTTTGCCGATGTTGTCCGGGTGGCATTCGCACTACAGTGTCTACTTTTAATTGAAATTCTGCTGGATAATATCGTTCAAAATCATGCTCACAAAACTGAAGAAAATTACTCTCATTCCAACCACTGCGAGTATATTTACTTTTTAATTTTTCAATAATTTTTGCTTCTTCTTCTCCTGCATCTACAACTACCCAAGCTAAATTCTTATAAATTGGTTGCATATGTAAGAAGACAAATAATTTATCAAAATCTCTAAACTTAGTTTCAACTTCACTAAGCGAATTAGCTGAGTATGTACGTAGCCTACCTTTTAACTCAGGGGAAAACCAAGGTATAAGATAATCTCTGATTATTCTTTCTGCTGAAGATTCTTCAAGAATTAACCAAGCTGACCATAAATCAAAATCGAAAAAATCATACCCTAGTTCTTCAAGAACGTGCCGTCTAGCTTCTGGAGTATTATCTATTTCTTCTATATGCGATGTAGGTAGACGATTTTGAAACTCCATCGATACTGAAAAAAGCTTAGAATTCGGATGCGCCCCCAAATATTTAGCAACTATATTAGAGTGCGTTGTAATTATAAACTGATTATTTACAGATTTTTCAGTAATAAAATTAAGAAGTTTCTTTAATGCTTTTGGATGCACATCATTTTCTGGCTCTTCAATCAAAAATAACTGATTTTCAGCCATGCATAAATCTACAATTAATCCAACCAAATTAGCAACACCTTCACCCATTGCATCTAATGGTATATTTTCCTGATTGCTGACTATATAAGCAGCCTGCTTACCATTCGGCGAAGGAGTTGATGTAACTTGGAAACCTATTATGTCTTCACAAGCTTGAACATATTGTTCATTTGCTGGCATTTGAGGATTAGATATCCGGTCGATTTTTGCATATAAATTATATAAATCACCTCTAACTGAATTTGCTGCACTCAGATTTATTGATTCATGAAAACCTGCAACCTTTCGTTTAGAGAGGTATGGATATATAAAATTTCTAGGTTCTTCATTAAAAATTTGTTCGTTTTTAAAATCGTTACTGGTAAAAAAAGTATCTCCTAAGTCACTGATTAAATGGAGAGTAGTAGTATTTCTCAATATATTTAATTTGAACAAAACTTCTCGTCCAGGATTTCGATTTAAAAAGTCTTGATTCACCTCATTTATCCACACTTGAACATATCCGCTATTTTGGGATATTCGTAAATCTTTGCAATCCAAGCTAAAGCCCCTTTGAAGCCATAATATTGATTTCAACAAACTTGATTTACCGGAATTATTTGAACCTACTATCAAATTAATTCCTTTAGACAATTCAATACTCGTATTTGAAAAGCATCTAAAGTTGTTCAAGTTAATTTCAGAAATCCACATAAAACTTAGTTCAAGAAATAAATGTAGTTTATCAAGGATAACACGCAATTTAGTTCATATGTACTATACTGTGAATACAAATAGTAGGGTGGATTATGCGGAAAATAGTCCACCATAGCATTTGTATAAAAATTTATAGGCAGGCAAGATGCCTACCTTACAAGAAATTAACCCAACCCACTAATTAACTCAGATTTTGCTTGTGCTAACGCCTCTGGTAATTTACTCGCATCTCTACCGCCGGCTTGGGCTAAGTTTGGTCTGCCACCGCCGCCGCCACCGCAGATTTTAGCGATCGCTCCCACAAATTTACCAGCTTGCAGTCCTTTTTTATTAACTTCTGGACTAAAAGCCGCAACTATACTGACTTTCCCAGCTTCGGGAACAGAACCCAGTACCACCGCACCATTACCGATTTTTTGCAGCAAGCGTTCGGCTGCGGTTTTCAACGATTCTGCGTCAACGTCTTCTAATTGGGCGACGATAATTTTAGAATCGCCGACAGTTTCCGCTGTTTGTAGTAAGCTGTCAGATTTAGCGATCGCCAACTGTCCTTTCAAAGATTCTAGTTGCTTTTCGGCTGTTCTAAGTTCGGTTTGCAGACTAGTAATTCTGTCTGGTAATTCTTCGGGTTTAACTTTAAAGCGATCGCTCAAATCTTTAACTACTTTATCCCGCACGTTGAGATAATCCAGTATTGCTGGGCCCGAAACAGCTTCAATGCGTCGCACCCCAGAAGCTACTCCAGCTTCGGAAATAATTTTAAAGACGCCAATTTCAGCAGTATTACTGACATGTGTGCCACCGCATAGTTCCATTGATACGCTAGGAAAGTCAATTACTCGCACTTCTTCTCCGTATTTTTCGCCGAACATGGCAACGGCACCCCTAGCTTTGGCTTCTGCTAAAGGTAATACCTCGACTTTGGCATTATGCGCCTCAGCAATCCAAGTATTTACTTGTTCTTCAATTTGTTGGACTTCCTCGGCTGTCAACGCACGGGGACAGTTGAAGTCAAAGCGCAATCTGTCAAAGGAAACCAGAGAACCCGCTTGGGATATGCCATCATCGACAATTTTCTTTAACGCGGCTTGCAGTAGGTGGGTTGCAGTATGGTTAGCTTGGGCGCGACGCCGACAAGCCGCATCGATTTGGGCAGTTACAGCATCTCCTACACGGAGTGTACCGCGTTCGATGCGTCCGAAGTGAACAAAGAAATCAGATTCTTTTTTCACGTCTTCCACGCGAATCACAATCCCATCACCGGAGATATAACCGCGATCGCCGATTTGTCCCCCAGACTCAGCATAAAATGGCGTTTTGTCAAGGACAATTTGTACCAGTGTTCCTGCTTCTGCTTCCTCTTGGGAAACGCCTTCTACCAAAATCGCTTCGACTTTCGCCGTCGCCGCAGATTGGGAATATCCTAAGAACTCGGTGGCGTGGATGTGTTCTGCTAATTTGTCGAGGGAACCTTGGACAGTTAAATCGATGGTTTCATGTGCTGCTTTGGCACGTTCCACCTGCTTTTGCATTTCGGCATTGAATCCCTCAACATCAACCTCTAGACCATTTTCTGCTGCTATTTCCTGCGTTAGTTCTAACGGGAAGCCGTAAGTATCGTAGAGGGTGAAAGCATCTAGTCCAGAAATATTTTGTTTTGGTAAAGGAGAAGGATGATAATATTCTTCGCGTATCGGAGAGGGAAGATCATTCTCTTGTTGTATTGGAGATATACGATTTATAACCTCGTCGAGAAGTTTTTCCCCTCTATCCAGAGTTCTCAAAAAATTAGACTCTTCCCGTTGCAACTCAGCTTTAATTGCTGCTTCCCGTTGGCGCACGTTGGGGTAAGCTGATTCTGAAAGAGCGATCGCAGTTTCGGCAACTTGGGTAGTAAATTCACCACTAATCCCAATTAATCGCCCATGACGCACCACCCGCCGAATTAATCGCCGCAACACATAACCGCGTCCGACGTTGGAGGCGCGAATTTCATCAGCAATCATGTGGACGACAGAACGAACGTGATCGCCAATGACTTTTAGAGAGACTTTGGTTTTTTCATCACTGCTGTGGTAATCAATGCCAGCAATTTGGGCTGCTGTTTGGATAATTGGGAAAATTAAGTCAGTTTCGTAGTTATTCGGCACTTTTTGGAGAATTTGCGCTATTCTTTCCAAACCCATACCGGTGTCGATGTTCTTGTTTTGCAGTGGCGTTAAATTGCCAGTAGCATCACGGTTATATTGCATGAAGACGAGATTATAAAACTCGATAAACCGCGTATCGTCTTCTAAATCTATATTTTCGTCGCCGCGTTCGGGGTGGAAGTCGTAATAAATCTCCGAACAAGGGCCACAAGGGCCTGTGGGACCAGATGCCCAAAAGTTATCGTCTTCGCCCAAGCGCTTAATTCTCGCTTCTGGCACACCGATTTGATCCCGCCAGATAGCAAAGGCTTCATCATCATCTCTAAAAACGCTGACGACGAGATTTTTTGGAGATAAGCCAAAGACTTGAGTGGAAATTTCCCAACCCCAAGCGATCGCTTGTTCTTTAAAATAATCACCAAAGCTGAAGTTACCCAGCATTTCAAAGAACGTGTGATGGCGTTTGGTGCGTCCGACGTTTTCGATGTCGTTGGTGCGGATACACTTTTGGGAAGTCGTAGCCCGCTTAAATTCTGGTGTGCGCTGTCCCAGGAATATCGGCTTAAATGGTAGCATCCCCGCGATCGTCAGCAGCACGGTCGGGTCTTCTGGCACGAGGGAGGCACTTGGCAGAACTTGGTGACTCCGTTGGGCAAAGAAGTCGAGAAATATGTTGCGAATTTCGTTACCGCTTAGGTGTTGGGGATTTGAAGACATGGGAGTTTTTAACTTTCTTTTAACTTTTGACTTATGCCTACCTCCACTAGTACAGCATGGCGTAAAATAAGCCCACTATTCAAAACAGAGCAAAAGCCCAGAATTAAAGGGTTTTGACTTTTGACTTTTGACTTTTGACTTCCGCCCAGCGGCACTAGGTGTATTTCCATAAGCAGCTTTATATATTTTTGCATTTTGTTTGGTATTGCTGCCAGCCAACTGTACTAGTCGGTGAGCTAAATACAGCGATTATGGTGCTTTTAGGTCACTACTCTACTCTGGTGGGATGTGCGATCGCCAGATAATGATTTATCTTAATCCTTAAGAAATAGTTTAAAAATTCCATATTGAGGTAAAAAATGGCACTAAAACTGAAAGTATCAAATATTGCTTGTGAAGGATGTGCAGAAACAATTACTGAATCAATCCATGTTATGGAACCTGACGCCAAGGTGGATGTCGATGTTAACACTAAAACCGTCACCGTGGAATCCGCAGCTTCTGAAGAATCAATCAAACAGGTAATTGTTGCTGCTGGTTATGCTGTCGAAGGTTACTAAATCCGATTTTGACTTGTTACAAAACTTGACACTTTAATATTTTAGGCTACGCTAACAAAATCTTTTTCTCTGATTTACGCTTTTTTGTGAGTGAAATTCAACTAATTTCCCACATTATAGGTACATTTTGACATCCGGTTTTTTATTTAGCTTTTTTGTGCATTGATGGTATTTCTTGCAAATAAAAAAATATGAATTAAGTAAACCAACACGGAAAAAAATAAGTATAAAAAATTTTCTGCGACTAACACATTATCAAAGTTTGGCTGAGGTCTGACTTAGATAGTGAATTTCCCGCCCTACGAGTCTGCTGTGTAATTTTAGGGTCAATCAGCACCTGCAAAAATTCCTCCTATGGGAGGCGATTTTGTAGTATGTGATTGACATTTTTCTCAGTCCACTCCTTTTTTTAATAGGTGATGAAAGCCTAGTCTCTAAGGGAAAAGACTCAGATGCTGGAAAAGTAAATTAGGTCAACTTGAAAAAATATAAAACAGACCTAACTAACCTCCCAACCTGCTTAAGGAAGCTTTCAGGGTAAATCAAAGCCTCTCTCCTTTGAGCAGTGAGGTTTAAACATAGGTATTACATCCAATTTGCTGGAGTTAGTTAGTAGTTTTCATATTTATGAAACTTCGGTTTTTACGGTGAAATTAAAAATTAATATTTTTTTCATTTTTTGATGTGTCAGCAATTTTGCTGGCAGACATTACGATGATTGAAAATTTTTTATTCTCGTAATTACCTCAGGTAAATAACACCGAATAAACTACAGCAATGCTTGATATACAAGTATAAAATATTCAGTATTTATACTGTTTTAAAAACATTCTGTAAAGAAGACATTAGTTACTATAAATAGAGGTTTCAGAAATTGTAGTAATAAATAGAAAGTCTTAAGAGGAGATTAAAGTTGAGAGTTTTTTTTAAATTCAGCGTTAAAAATTGTATAACAAGAAACATAAGTTAGCCGCAAGCATCATTAAAAAGTAAAAATCTCAAATTAAAAACAAAATTCCCTGAAATAAATTTATGGTCTGGGAAATATTGTTACTTCTTATTGATTGTGGTTTTTAAATTTTTACTTTTGCCTGATTCGGTAAATTTATTATTAGACAACAAGAGCAACAAGTTTTAGTAGTTTAATCTCCTTAAGGTTGGAATCCTGTAAAAAAAGCAATGAATATTTCCATTTTGGTCTTTGGAAATAATAACTTTCGCAACACACTTCCAGATCAGTTACGTTATGCGATCGCCTTGAATGTAGAAGTTATGGATAATGTGAATCAGGCGGTATCGCACATTCAAATGACACCCCCTGATATCATACTTGTGCAGGCTAGCCAGGATGGCAGTATGGAATTGTGCAGTTGGTTGAAAGACCAAACAAAGCTGTCGTGGATATACTGTATTCTTTTTGAAGATCGTCCCCAACAGCTGACTGAGAGAAAAAAGTATGGTTGGCACAGAGAATTAGAAATGACTGCTGCGGTATTAAAGCAAGGAGCTGATGCTTATATTTGGCATCTAATTGATGAAAAAACAGAGCATAGCTTGGAAGAATTGACCGCGAATCATGGGCTAATACTTGCCCAATTGACCGTTGGCTTGCGGAAAGCGCAAAAATACCGAGATTTGATTCGGACAAATGATTTATTATCAACGATCGCCTTAGCCGATTCATTGACAGAATTAAATAATCGCCGTGCTTTAGAATGGGATTTACCGAGGCAAATTCAAAAAGCAAGAACTCAGAAAACTTCCCTGAGTTTGATTATTCTAGATGTAGATCATTTCAAAAAAGTTAACGACACTTATGGGCATTTAGTTGGCGATCGCCTTTTGCAGGTGTTGTGTCAGCGTCTAAAACACAATCTGCGTTTTCAAGACACTGCATTTCGCTATGGAGGTGAAGAATTTGTGATTCTTCTGGCAAACACTACCGGTGAAGAAGCACTAATTGTAGCCCGTCGTCTCAATCGCATAGTCAGCGACGAACCATTTGCACTCAATAATAAACTGACAATTAATATCACCATTAGCTTGGGTACAGCCTCTTTAGAAGCTGACGATGACGAACAAGGAAAAAGTCTGCTCGATCGCGCCGATCAATGCTTACTACAGGCTAAAACTACTGGGCGTAATCGGGTTATCGACTCCAAACACTTATCTCATGTCCGACATTTGAAGGCTGTTTCTTCGTAAAAGTGGGGAGTGGGGAGTAGGGAGTAGGGAATGGGGCATAGGGCATTGAAAGTGCTGTTAGCGGTGGCGGGGCATTTAGCCCGTGCGGAGTTAGGATTTAGGAATTTTCCCCTCCGCCCCTTTGCTCCCCATCTCCCTCATCCCCACTCCCTACTCCCCACTCCCCACTCCCAACTTTTCCCGACAATCTTCTACGGAACTGCGTTGTCGCATGGCATTAACTAAAGCCTCGTAGCTAGACCAATTTTCTTGTAGTAGGGTTTTTGCTTGCAGGGCATGAAACCGCATTTTTTGTTGATAATTTGACTCAGAAAAACCTAAAATTGTCAAGACTTTTATCAACTTATTTTTATCATCAGCTCCACCCTCAGCATTATTAAAAACTAGGGTTTCCGCAGCAATACCCGCCATCCAAACAGTGGAGTAGCGGTCAAGCATTTGGGCACTGATTTTACCTAGTTCTAGTTGAGATGCTAATTGACTATCATCAAAGGTAACGCCGCCTTGCCCACCTTGCCCTTGCTTCCAGGCTTCCCAAGCACTGAGGGTGTAGCCGGTAACAGGAATACCCAACAGGTGAGCAACTAAAAAATGTCCTGCTTCGTGGTGAATAATGCGATCGCGGTGTTCACTTGAAAAACCAGCAATCCAGTCTAAAAAGATTGTACCGCCCTTGCCCTGTAAGCTAAAACTGTCAAAAGTCGCTATTCCCAAGATAGCGAAGGTAGCAAGCGCCGGTACTGCGGGCGATAAGTTGAAGAATGGCCCCAGCAGTACCGATAGCGTCATGAGAAAGATAGATATTGCAACTAAATTTAGGCTAGTCTGGCTCATTGAGAGTTTTGTGAGAATCTGCTTAATCTTTCTTCATTATCACCCGATGTCTACCACAGGCTACAGCTTCGCTCTGGGATTGGGGACTGGGTATTGGGTACTGGGGACTGGGGATTGGGGACTGGGTATTGGGTACTGGGGACTGGGGATTGGGGACTGGGTAAGTTTTCCAAAATTTGCCGATGCTTACTTAAAGCCTCAAACATTATTTTGAAGCTTCATACCCAATCCCCAGTCCCTTTTACAAATCCCTTGACGATGTAATTTTTCAGATAGGGATTTGACTATAAGTGAAGAATTTTTACAAAAGTAGATACTCTGCATAAAAACAATCAATAATCCTGATTCCTGATTAGCAGTTTAAAACTATAGATTTTGCAGTTTGCGGACAGGTCTTAATGAATACTGTTAATGATGTAAGAATTCATAGCTCATAATTCCAGAAACTTTGATATACAAACTTAATAATTCCAACCAAATTATTAAGTTATATTTCCCACTCATTCTGACTCCTGAATTCTGAATTCTGAGTTCTGAATTCTGAATTCTTACAATTTTATTAATTTTCAGTGTTACCTCAAAGTTGTATCGGATGATTTACCACATAATTGTCCTTTAAAAAGGATCGCGTGAGTACTTTTAAAGGTCAATAGCAGTTTATCAAACTCAATAACAAGCTTGCTGAGTAAGTTAACTAGACTTTAGCTAGTTAACTTACTTGCTATTCTTCTTACTTTCAACTGGGATAAACATTTATGAAACCATACCTTCCTCAAAATGATCCTAACCCGACACAACGCAAATCTTCGTTAGAGCGGAAACAAGGAGAGTATGAATTTGATCACGACTTTTTACCGCCGATCGCAATGCTCAAAGATGTACCTGCTGTCGAAAATTTTTCTACCAGGTATATTGCTGAACGTACAGTAGAGACAGCAGAGCTTCCTATCAATATGTTGGCTGTTAAAACCCGTGCTTTATGGGACCCTTTAGATGAATTGCAAGACTATGAAGACTATTTTCCAGTCTTGCCTAAACCTAATGTCATCAAAACATACCAAACTGATGACTCTTTTTGTGAACAACGGCTGTGTGGCGCGAATCCTGTGGCTTTACAGCAAATTAAAGAGATGCCGTTGGGGTTTGAGTTTACCATCGAAGAACTGCAAGAAAAATTTGGCGAATCTATCAATTTGGTAGAAAAACTTGCGAATGGGAATTTATATATAACTGATTACAGACCGCTTTCATTTGTTAAAGGTGGTACTTACGAAAGAGGTAAAAAGTATTTACCAACACCCCTAGCTTTTTTCTGTTGGCGTAGTTCTGGTTTTAGCGATCGCGGTCAACTCGTACCTATTGCCATTCAACTCAATCCCGCAGTTGGCAGACAAAGCCAATTAATCACACCTTTTGACGATCCTTTAACTTGGTTTCATGCCAAACTTTGTGTTCAAATTGCTGATGCTAACCATCATGAAATGAGTAGTCATCTTTGTCGAACTCACTTTGTCATGGAACCTTTCGCCATTGTCACAGCCCGTCAATTAGCTGATAATCATCCCCTCAATTTATTACTAAAACCCCACTTCCGTTTCATGTTGGCGAATAACGACTTGGCTCGCAAGCGCCTAATTAATAGAGGTGGATCTGTTGACGAATTGCTAGCTGGAACTCTGCAAGAATCATTACAAATTGTGATCAACGCCTATAAAGAATGGAGCTTAGATCAATTTGCTTTACCCACTGAAATCAAAAATCGTGGTATGGGCGATCCTGACAACTTACCTCACTATCCCTATCGAGACGATGGGATGCTATTGTGGAATGCCATTAAAAAGTTTGTGTCTGAATACTTGAATTTATACTACAAAACTCCCCAAGATTTGACAGCAGACTTAGAATTGCAAGCTTGGGCGCAGGAATTAGTTTCCCAATCAGGCGGACGAGTTAAAGGTGTTCCTTCGCGGATTGAAAAATTAGAACAATTAGTTGACATTGCTACTGCGGTAATTTTCACCTGTGGGCCACAACACGCTGCTGTTAACTACCCACAATATGAATATATGACCTTCATGCCGAATATGCCCCTTGCTGCTTATAAACAAATGACAGCAGAAGGCACTATTCCTGACCGCAAAAGCCTATTATCATTTCTGCCACCGTCGAAGCAAACTGCTGACCAATTGTCAATTTTATTCATCCTGTCAGCTTACCGTTACGACAGATTAGGCTACTATGACGATAAGTTCACAGACCCAGAAGCTCAGGATATTTTAGTTACATTTCAGCAGGATTTGAACGAGGTAGAGCGGGAAATTGAGTTGAACAATAAGAGTCGTTTAATAAAGTATAACTACCTCAAACCAAGGCTTGTTACCAATAGTATCAGCGTCTAATTTCATCCGATTTGAGTTTCTTCAACATCTGCAAAAATAGCCACACAAAGGGTTTGAGATTTTTTGCAGATGTTTTTGTTTGGTAATTTTTATCTGTTTTGTTTACATACAATAATTTCCAACCCATTCTGTATCTGCTCAGAGGTTGTTTTAAAACTCGCAGAAGATATAACTAAGTAGGCGTAAATAATTGTTGTTGGGATAAGGCAGCGAGCAGGGGGCAGAAGGCAGGGGGAAAAAGGGTTTGAGCCTTGTTTAGTTTTTTTCACATAGTTTGGTTTTATTGTACCCTGTTTCCTATTCCTTATTAAGAGTTTCCTACCCCGAAGGAGTTTGTTGACTATCTAGTTAATATGCTGTAAATTAATGTCTGGTTACACAGTGAATTAATATAGCAGTCCTCAATCATTAGTGAGAACTTATAACCCCAATTTTAAAAAAAAATCGGGGATATAGCACGTGGGAATTTTTGCAAATCAGATCCGATTGCTATAGTAAAAATTTAATACTCAGAAGTTGAATTCATAAATCATCTATTAAGTCAACTTTTTGTAATTAATCAAATAATTATGGAAATAGTAAACAATATTTTATATCCATTTAAAGTACCATTTTTGGCATCCTCTCAAATTTATTGGTTATATGTGCTTTCAACTATTTTACTGGCGACAATACTATATATACTTGGTTTACCCAATCGGGACAAAGAGAAAAATTTTCTAGAATACCTTTTACCTCAAGAAGTTTATCTACATCCTTCATCTATTACTCAATACAAATACTTTTTTTTCATTTCATTGTTCGAGATATTTTTCGTAGTGCCAATAACACTATTTTTAGTAAAAGTTACCGATATAACTTGCCAAAGTTTGATACAAATTACAGGCATTACCACACCTTTTGCCGTCACAAGTCCGCAATTATGGCAGCAGATCGTATTCAGCATTTTTTTAGCATTATTAGGTGACTTTGCTAATTTTTTCTACCATTATCTGGCTCATAAAATTCCTATTTTGTGGGAATTCCATAAAGTACATCATTCAGCCGAAGTCATCACACCATTGACGGTATATCGCATTCATCCATTTGAGATGTTTTTAGGCACAATAACGATTGTTACAGTCACTAATTTCGGAGCAGGCATTTGGATTTACTTGTTTGGAAACGGGATGAAAGAGCTATTAATTTATGGAGTCAGCTTTGAGATTTTTATCTTTTATTTAGCAGGATATAACTTGCGTCATTCTCATATCTGGTTAGCTTATTCTCAGTGGATCAGCCATATTTTCATCAGTCCAGCACAACACCAAATTCATCATAGTGTAGACCCCAAACATTATGATAAAAACTTTGGTTATATTTTCGCATTTTGGGACTTGATGTTTGGCTGTTTATACGTGCCAAGCAACTATGAAAAACTGAGCTTTGGTTTATCAGATGGAGAATCAAATTTGTTTAATAGTGTCACTAATATATTTTTACAGCCTTTGAGAGCAATTAGACAGAGAATCAGCAAAAATTCAGTCTGATTTAAATGCATGGATTCCACCTATTAGTGGGATTTTGTAAAAAAGTAGTGCAAAACACAGCTAAAATGCACTTATGAAATTCAGATATAACAACAACAACGGAAATGAAATATTGTCAAAACAAGTGTATTCATCACGTGTTTGCAGAGCAGGTAGAAAAAACACCTGATGCAGTAGCAGTCGTATTTGAAAACCAGCAATTCACCTACAGGGAATTGAATGCAAAAGCTAATCAACTGGCACATTACTTGCAAGCGATGGGGGTCGGCTCAGAGGTATTGGTGGGTCTATGCGTAGAGCGCTCTATTGAAGTAATTATCGGAATTCTCGGTATCCTCAAAGCGGGTGGAGCTTACGTTCCTTTAGACCCTGCTTATCCCCAAGAACGTCTGGCATTTATGTTAGAAGATACTAACTTAAAAGTGGTTTTAACTAAGACAGAGTGGATAGAGATACTACCTGTTGTTACCGCTTCAGTGATTCTTCTTGATGCAGACTGGCAGAAAATTGAGCAACAAAGCCAAGAGAATCCAGTGTGTAATGTAACGCCGGAAAATCTCGCTTACTTAATATATACTTCTGGCTCTACTGGCAAGCCAAAAGGAGTGCAAATGCCCCACGTCAGTGTTGGATATTATTTGCAAGCGATCGCTAAAATATTACCTGTTAATAGCAATGATATTTATCTCCACACAGCATCTTTCTCTTTTACCGCCTCAGTCAGACAATTATTCTTACCTTTATCCCAAGGTGCTACAAGTATCATTGCCACCCGCGAACAAACTAGAACTCCCCTGAGCCTATTTGAATTAATCCAAACACAGGGTGTCACTATCTCTGATGGTGTACCTTCTGTGTGGCGTTATGGACTGATGGCTTTAGAAAGTTTAGATGTAAAATATACTGAAGCGCTGAGCGAATCAAAATTAAGATTAATAGTATTTGGTGGCGAATTACTACCCTATCAATTAATTAAAAAGTTACGTAACTTCTTTAAAATACCACCTCAATTTGTTAATATTTTAGGTCAAACAGAAACTATTGGACATGGTTTTTATGTCATTCCAGAGGATTGCAAGCAGGAAGAGGGATATGTCCCAGTCGGTCATCCTTTAGAAAACATTCAGCAAGTTTATTTACTCAATTCGCATCTTGAACCAGTTAAAATTGGTGAGTCTGGTGAAGTATATGTTGCAGGTTCTACCTTAGCTCGTGACTATCTAAACCGAACTCAAGCCAATGCAGAAAAATTTATCTCTAATCCCTTTAATCCACAACAGCGACTTTTCAAAACTGGTGATGTAGCTCGCTACTCAAGCAATGGTACTCTAGAAATTCTTGGTCGGATCGACTTTCAGGTAAATATTCGGGGGATGCGAGTTGAACTGGAAGAAATCGAATCAGTATTGAAACTTCATCCCAGTGTCCGAGAAGGTATAATCACCGCAAGAGAAGATATACCAGGAGACCTGCGTCTAGTAGCCTATATTGTAGCTAACAATCAAGCCTTTGATTGGGGAGAAATCCGCAGCTTTCTAGAGCAGAAACTACCAGATTATATGGTTCCTAATGCCTTCGTGCTGATGGAGAAACTGCCAGTATTACCCAACGGCAAATTAGACCGCCACAGCTTACCTGCACCAAATATATCTGCTGATATTCGTAACTTTGTTGCACCTCGTACCCCTATAGAACAACTTATAGCAACTATTTGGGCGGAAGTTTTAGGATTACAAAAAGTAGGCATTTATGATAATTTTTTGGAATTGGGGGGACATTCGCTGCTCGCCAGTTTAGTTATATCTAGATTACGTGAAACCTTATCTGTGGAATTATCTGTGGGTGCGCTATTTGAATCACCTACCGTAGCCAGTTTAAGCGAACAAATTGCAACTTCCCACCATCAAAAGCAGCAAACTAATCCCCTACCAGCATTACAGCCAGTTTCCCGTTCTCTGGAATTACCCTTATCTTTGACTCAGCAGCGATTTTGGTTTATAGACCAAATGGAAGGAGCAAATGCTGCCTACAATATTGCTAGGGCATTGCGGCTAGTAGGTAGGCTGAATTTAACAACACTCCAACAAGCAATAAAGGAAATTATTCAACGCCATGAAACCCTGCGTCCTTCCTTTGGCATGGTAGATGGTAAACCAGTGCAATTTATTGCTGCAACTGTAGCATTTACTTTACCCTTAGTAGACTTACAAGAATTACCAGAAGTTGAACGACTGTCCGAATTACAAAGATTAATTACCGCAGAATATACACAACCTTTTGATTTAAGCACAGCACCTTTATTAAGAGTCAGCCTCATTCGCCTAGAGTCAGAATCCCATGTGCTACTGGTAACGATGCATCACATCATCTCTGATGCTTGGTCAGTGGGAATTTTCCTTCAAGAGTTGTCCATTCTGTATGCAGGTTCTCCTTTACCAGAACTGCCTATCCAGTATGCAGATTATACTTATTGGCAACGTCAGTGGCTGCAAAACGATGTTATCGCCACTCAGCTAAACTACTGGAAACAACAGTTAGCAGATGCTCCACCCTTAATAGAATTACCAACAGACCGATCGCACTCTGCTATCCAGACATTTCGTAGCAGCATCGAGAGGTTTAAGTTGGGTGATGATCTGACTAGCAAACTGAAAACCCTAAGTCAGAAGTCAGGTGCTTCCCTATTTATGACTCTCCAAGCGGCTTTTGTGACGTTGCTTTCTCGCTACACTGGTCAGGAAGATATTGTTATCGGCTCTCCCATTACTAACCGCAACCATCCAGCCCTTGAGCCATTAATTGGTTTTTTTGTCAACACTCTGGTTTTACGCACCCGCTTAAAAAACAACCCTACATTTCGAGAACTTCTAACCCAGGTACGACAGGTTGCTCTTGATGCTTACGCTCACCAAGATGTACCTTTTAATCGACTGGTTGAATTTCTCCAACCACAACGTCACCTCAGCCACAGCCCTCTGTTCCAGGTGATGTTTGTATTGCAAAATTCCCCAGTGGAAAAACTGGAATTGCCAGGTTTGAGTGTAACGCAGATCGAATTAGACAGACCGACCGCAGGCGCGACTTTTGATTTAACCCTGTCGATGCAAGAAATAGACTCAGAACTCAGGGGGGCATTTGAATATAATGCCAACTTGTTTGATGCTGACACCATTGCACGGATGGTAGGACATTTTCAAACTTTGGTAGAAGGTATTGTTACCAATCCAGAACAACAAATTGCTAATTTACCACTGCTGACAGCAGCTGAACAGCATCAGCTACTTGGGGAATGGAATAATACACAAACTAATTACCCACAAGATAAGTGTACTCATGAATTAGTAACAATACAAGCAGAAAAAACACCTGATGCGGTAGCAGTGGTATTTGAGAATCAGCAATTATCCTACCGACAATTAAATGTCCAAGCTAACCAACTAGCCCATTATTTGAAGTCTTGTGGTGTAGAGAAAGAAACTTTAGTGGGTGTTTTTTTGGAACGTTCTTTTGAAATGGCAGTGGGATTTTTGGGCATTTTGAAAGCTGGTGGTGCTTATGTTCCCCTAGATCCTAATTATCCCCCAGAACGCCTCAATTATATGGTGGCAGATTCGCAAATGTCGGTTATCTTGACTCATTCTTCATTACTGCCACATTTATCAGCAACGCTAGAGCAAGCACAAACCAAAATCATCTGTTGGGATAAAGATATAGAAACTATTGCAAGTCAGAGTTTAGATAATCCTATTAATAGTGTACAACCTGCAAATTTAGCTTACGTCATCTATACTTCTGGTTCTACAGGGCAACCCAAAGCTGTACTAATTCAACATTCAGCACTGTTAAACTTACTGTTTTGGCACTTAAACAATTTTGAAGTTAAATTATCAGATCGAGGAACACAGTTAGCAGGAACAGCGTTTGATGCTGCTGTGTGGGAATTATGGCCTTATTTAGTAGTCGGGGCAAGTATATATTTAATTAAATCAGAGTTTCTGCTTTCACCAAAAACCCTCCAAGAGCAGTTGATATCACAAAATATTACTATTAGTTTTATTCCTACACCCTTAGCAGAAAAATTATGTCTTTTAGCATGGCCAGAAAATACAGCTTTACGGACTATATTAACTGGTGGAGATAAACTTAATTATTATTCATCAGAGACATTACCATTTAAGTTTTTTAATAACTACGGTCCCACAGAAAATACTGTAGTTACAACTTCTGTGCAAATTTTACCTGGAAAATTAGCAAGTAAACTTCCGCCTATTGGTCGTCCCATTGCTAACACCCAAGTGTATATTCTCGATCGCTATTTACAACCTGTTCCTATTGGTGTACCTGGAGAATTACATATTGGTGGTGTAGGTTTAGCTAGAGGTTATCTCAACCGTCCAGAATTAACAGCCGAAAAATTTATTTCTCATCCTTTCCAAGCCAACTATAAATTGTATAAGACAGGTGATTTAGCTCGTTATTTACCAGATGGAAATGTTGAATTTCTGGGACGCATTGATAACCAAGTTAAAATTCGCGGTTTTCGCATTGAACCAGGAGAAATTGAAACGATCCTGAGTCAACATCCCCAAGTTCAGCAAGCAGTGGTGACTGTACGGGAAGACGAACCAGGGAATAAATATTTAACAGCTTATGTTGTTGGCGAAACAGAAACATTGACTAGTAGCGAATTGCGTCAGTTTCTCAAACAACAGCTGCCTGAATATATGATACCAGCTGCTTTTGTGATGCTCAAAACCTTACCCCTGAC
Organism: Desmonostoc muscorum LEGE 12446; assembly: GCF_015207005.2. GTDB lineage: Bacteria > Cyanobacteriota > Cyanobacteriia > Cyanobacteriales > Nostocaceae > Nostoc > Nostoc muscorum. The sequence continues at coordinate 8,718,149 of NZ_JADEXS020000001.1, read as the reverse complement.
TCCTAATGGTAAAGTCGATCGCCGGGTTTTGCCAAAGCCAGAGACAACAAATTCAGAACTAGAAGCCGCTTTTGTCGCACCTCGTACTTGGCAAGAAGAAAAATTAGCCGAAATCTGGTGTACAGTATTACATCGGGAAAAAGTAGGCATCTACGATAACTTCTTTGAATTGGGGGGACACTCTCTCCTGATAACATCTGTAATATCTCGCATTCGAGAAAGTTTGGCGATCGCACTTCCTCTGCACTCTCTATTTGAAGCACCTACTATAGCTGCACTTAGTCAGGTGATAACTGCTCGTCAGGTTGAGTTACAGGAGCAGAGTGCAAGTACTGTGACATTTGATACCTTACAACCTCTTGTCCCTCAAGTCCGAGACACATACATACCACTGTCTTTTGCACAAGAGTATATATGGTCTGTACAACAATTAGCTCCTGAAAGTTTCGCCCACAACAGCTTTTTTGTTTTACGTTTTACTGGTTTGCTTTCTGCAAGTGTGTTGGAATCTAGCTTCAACGAGATTATTCGCCGTCATGAAATATTACGGACGGCCTTTGCTGTGGTAGAAGGTCAACCCGTACAAATCATTACCCCATTCCTGACTATACCGTTGAAGATTATAGACCTACAAAACCTACCTAAGACAGAGCGAACATCTAAAGCGCAAATACTTGCTGCTCTGGAATATCAGCACCATTTTGATCTAGCTTCTTGTCCTCTAATCAAGACAACCTTGCTGCGATTAGCTCAACAGGAGCATTGGTTGATCATAAATATGCACCATATTATTACAGATGGGTGGTCATTTGGCCTGTTGTTGGAGGAGTTACGAATACTCTATGAAGCTTTTGCCAATGGTTTACCTTCACCCTTACCCCAATTATCTGTTCAGTACGCAGATTTTACCCTTTGGCAACGGAAATACTTTAATGAAAAGGTAATAGAACAGCAACTTGCTTATTGGCTACAAAAACTGACTAATACTTCACTGGCATCTGATGTGGTGTCTAGCAATCAGCCACAGGTGAGTAACAGCACAAGCGCATCTATTTATTCTGTAGTTCTGCCAGCCAGTCTTGTGGCATCAATGGAAACCCTCAGCCGTTCTCAAAGAGTCACCATCTTTGTCATCATTCTGACTGCTCTGAAGATACTTTTGTTTAATTACAGTGGTAAAAACGAAATTTTAGTAATGGCAACAGTTGGTAATCGTAGTACAGTAGAAACCGAAAAAATGCTCGGTTGCTTTATCAACGACGTAATTTTGCGATCTGCGCTCCGCAGCAACGCTTCGTTATCGTATCTTTCATCTGAGGAAACGGGACTTACTCTTTTAGAGCAGGTGAAAGAAACCCTTACGGAAGCAATCAACAATAAAGAAATTTCTGTTCAAACAGTCATTGACGCTATTACAAGCAAACAACCACTTAACCTCTCAGCATCTCTGACCATGCTACCTGTACAAAATTACGATGACTGGATGTTAGATGTAGACTTTGTAACAATTAAGCGCGATCGCAGCCTATGGTATGCGGAAATTCCTCTAGAACTTTATGTTTCTTCACCTTCTGTAAATAATCCAACCATTGAAATTAAAGTCTTGTACAGCACAGAGCTATTTACAAATGAAACCATTGAGTATCTGTTTAGCAATTACCAAAAAATTCTAGAGAAGCTTGTCCAACATCCAAGCAGCCAGGTTTCTGAATTTGTATAAGTTGAGGGCGAACCTTTCTTTTATCATCCGGTATTTATGACTCAAAGCATGAGTGTTTTTATCTTGATCTGGATTGGTCAGGTGCTATCTCTGGTTGGCTCTCGCATGACCAGTTTTGCTCTGAGTATTTGGATTTATCAGCATACTAACTCAAACACCCAGTTCACTCTCCTGATTCTATCAACGACCTTACCTGCGATTATTATCTCCCCCATTGCTGGAGTGTTTGTAGATCGCTGGAGTCGTCGCTGGATCATGATTATTAGTGACTTCTGCGCTGGTCTGTGTACCTTAACCATTGCCTGGTTATTTATGAATGGCAACCTAGAAATCTGGAGTCTGTGCTTAATTAGTGCTATTAGCTCCGGCTTCAGTGCCTTTCAGTCCCTCGCCTATTCTTCAGCCACAACATTACTAGTGCCTAAAGAACAACTTGGTCGTGCTAGTTCGATGACGCAGATTAGGTTGGCGATTGCGGAAATCCTCTCACCAGTGCTGGCAACTGCACTGCTGGTAAGTGTCCAAATTCCGGGAGTTATTATCATTGATCTGACAACTTTGTGCTTTGCCCTGATCTGTTTGTTACTGGTTAATTTTCCTGAAGTTCAGATCGCAAAACCAAAAACCGATCGAGAAGAAGTTGGTTTTCTCTCTTCATTGCTGCAAGAAGTGACTTTTGGATGGAATTATTTAATTGAGCGACCTGGACTGATTGGGTTAGTCATATTTATTGGTATCAGTAACTTCCTTATCGGTTTCGATGAAGCTCTAACTACACCTCTGGTACTTTCCTTCACTTCCATTCAAAATCTGGGGACAATCTCTTCTATTGCTAGCTCTGGGATGTTAGTCGGTAGTTTGGTTATGAGCTTTTGGGGGGGACTAGAGCGCCAGATAAATATAATATTTATCTCAATGTTTTTTTTGGGTTTATTCTATGTGTTGGCTGGCTTGTGTCCTTTCCCGATTCTGTTCACTATCTCTAATTTCTTTATATTTTTCATAGTTCCAATCGTGAATGCTGGAATTCAAGTAATTTACCAAAAGAAAGTTGCTCCAGAGGTACAGGGAAGGGTCTTTGCATTCCGTAGTGCGCTTACTCAGGGTTTTCTGCCGCTTTCTTATCTGATAGCAGGGCCACTAGCCGACCAAGTTTTTGAACCGTTGATGGCTGCTGATGGGTTGGGAGCAGCTAGCATTGGGCAAATTATTGGTGTTGGGCATGGTCGCGGTATTGGTTTGATGTTTGTCATTATGGGTATATTTAGCATCTTTGTCACCTTCATTGCCTACTTTTATCCCCGTCTGCGTCTGCTGGAAGATGAGTTACCGGATACAAGTCCTTTCTCAGATCAACTTGACTTTTCACAAGATATGGATGAATGTCTAAGCCAGAAAGTTACTCTGGAGAAACTTTGATTTTTGAATTTATTTGCGTGGTGCGCGTACTCCTGCGGAGAACCAAGCTACGCTAAGCGTCTCGCAGAGAAGCACAGCGCAAGCGCGATAGGCAAGGAGAATTTATGCTAGAAATCTACTCAAATACTACTGTCCGATTACCATAGACTAATACACGATTTTGTAAGTGCGATCGCACTGCTCTTGCTAATACAACTCGCTCTAAATCTTTGCCTTTTCTCACCAAATCTTCCACTTCATCACGGTGACTAACTCGCACTACATCCTGTTCAATAATTGGCCCTGCATCTAAATCAGCAGTGGCATAATGAGCAGTTGCACCAATAATTTTCACACCACGTTCAAAAGCTCGATGATAAGGGTTTGCTCCTACAAATGCTGGTAAAAATGAGTGATGAATATTGATAATTTGCGGAAAATGATTAATAAAATTTGCACTAACAATCTGCATATATTTGGCCAATACAACTAAATCAATTTTGTACTGTCGCAGTAATTCAAGTTGTTTGACTTCTTGTTCTAGTTTGTTTTCTTTAGTAATGGGAATGTGTTGATAGTCAATACCAAATTGCTCTGCTACGACCTTTAAACTAGAATGGTTGCTGATAATTAAAGGAATCTCAGCGATAAATTCTTTAGCACGTTGTCGCCAAATCAAGTCAAATAAACAATGGTCTTGGCGACTTACCCAAATAGCAATACGGGGTACAGTATCAGAAAAATGTAGTTCCCATTTAGCGCCTAAAGGTTGAGCTATAGCATTAAAAGCCGGTGCAATAAACTCTCGCGGTAAATTGAAGCCATCTAACTGCCATTCAATGCGCGTGAGGAATAACCCGGCAGCAAAATCTGTATGCTGGTCTGCATGGATAATATTACCACCATTAGAATAGATAAAATTGGCAAATTTCGCCACTAGTCCCCGTTGATCCGGGCAGGAAATTAGCAAAGTTGCTGTCGGATTTGTCATACTATTTTAGATTTTAGATTTTAGATTTTAGATTGAAAATAGCATTCTGAATGTGGGTTTAGTGAATTCATCTGTGGTAATCATTTTTCAAATTGGTATAATACCCTTTATTTGTGAAGCTGCATATAATTCACCCCCCGGCTATCGGCGTCCCCCCAAAGCATCGGGGGGACTACAGGGGGGTATTATTATGTGCATTTTCATACAGAATTGGTATAACTTAGAAAAAGTAGTGAGATTTAAAGTAGGGGCGTACAGATGTATGCCCCTATTGAGGGTTATATTAACAGATATGAGAACTTCTATGATTGCCTATTTGGCATTTGTCGGAGTTGGTAGAGGTAGATTGCTTGGCAAAGGTGTTGATTTAACATTATCTACGGGTTGTTTCCACTCTGATAATTCCCGATTTACAGCATTTTGAAAATCTGTAGATACCAATAGCACATTGACATTACCATTGGGTTTTGTAGGTGGGTCAGCTTGAGCATATAATAAACGCCCGTTAAAGTTAGATTTACCTAAAATTAACTGATGGCTTTGCTGATTTTTCAGTGTAATATTAATAGTTGCTTGTGGTTGATCTAAACCGAATTGTCCAAGCTCATTTGCTGGAGTTGGCAAAGTGCGATTACTCTTACTCTTGACTAACAAATCCATCAAATAAGAAACAATAGCGTCATTTGCTGGTTCGGATATTGGAGATTTAATTAACCACTTGGAGTTACTAGATTGATTGCTGCGTTCCAGATTCAGGGTAAGTTTTTTTGTCTTTACTGTTAAAGTCTGCACATCATCTTCGGCAAAAGAGAAAATTTGCTGCTTTTCCTCTTTGATTTCTTCTCGCCGAGTAGCACCCTTAATTTCATAGAAATAAACAAAACTGCCTAAACCCAGTGCTAGCAGTATCAAAAGTAAAGTTGTTCGTGGCAATTTCATTTTTTTGTCATTTGTTATTTATTGGGAGTAGGGAATAGGGAGTAGGAAGTAGGGAAGCTTGAATTTCCAACCACTAGTTCCTTTTTACCGTCGTTGCCACCAGATAAGAACTGCTGCCGCAAACCCAATGAGGGGTAAAACTAACAAAGATGACACTGTTAAAAGATTGGCTTGGGTGGTTGTTAGGGTTATCCGTCGGTTTTTGGGTTCTTTGGGGCGAATAGAAAGGGGTTGCTTATCTTGTTGATTCAGCCAGGTGACTGAGTTGAGAAATACATCTCCATTTAGTTGCTTGTCAAACAAGCCATCGGTGGCAAAGTTAGAATTTCCGAAAACGACTAAGCGGGACTCGGTGGGTGTTTGAGATGAAGGAGTGGGGGAGATGAGGGAGATGGGGCAGATGAGGGAGTGGGGGGGGGATGAGGGGGATGGGGAAGATGAGGGAGTGGGGGGGGATGAGGGGGATGGGGAAGATGAGGGAGTGGGGGAGATGAGGGGGATGGGGCAGATGAGGGAGTGGGGGAAGCAGTAGCCGCAGGTGCAGAAGTGGGGCTAGCTTGGCTTTGGGTAGTTGGTGATGGTAATGGGGAAGTTGGAGTTTTTGGGCTAGCTTTGCTTTGGGTGGTTGGTGATGGTAGCGGGGAAGGTGTGGGTGAAGTTTGGGGAGTGGGTGTAGGTTTGGGTATTTGTTTTCTTGTTAAGGCAACGCCTAAGGTCAGAGGCCCTTTGAGGTCTTTATCTGGATTAAATTCCAATTTTTCGCTTTCTAGGTCGCTTTCTGCCCAGCTACTGGGATAGGGTTTGGTTTGCAGTAGAGGAGTGGCTTGGATACTGGGTACTGAGGTAATTTCCAGAGGTCGGGAAATGGGATAAAAAGAAATATCGTTGCGGAAATCTTGGGTTATCGGATGTTGTCCGTATTCTGTGACTAAGGGGGCGGCAGGGCCAAGTCCGACGACGCTTTCACTTGAAACATCTACTGCTAAACGATTATCCAGACGAACACCCCACTCTTTTAGCAAGCTGTCAAGTTTGGGATCGGTATTAGGATCAATCATCAGCAGTAAGTTACCGCCTCTATTCAGATATTCTTGCAAGGCTTTGACTTCGGCTTCAAAAAGTCCTCGCTTGGGGCTAGCTACTATGACCACAGCGGCATCTTGAGGAACTTTTGGGTTTTCTGCTAGATTCAGGGGTTCTGTTGTGTAATTTTTATCCTTTAATCCCTCCATTGCTTGGGATATTGCACCTTTACCAGGTGAAAGTTGGCGTTCGCCATGACCTTGGAGTAAGTAAACTTTGGTTGTTGTTGAACTTGTTAGTTTTTGTAGGCGACTGGTTAATCTGATTTCTGAAAGGCGTTCATTTTGATTGATTGTTTGTACTAATTCCCTTTTATCCCCATATTCTAAGTAAACTTCGCCATAATCTTTGGCACCAATTTTTTCTGCCAGTCCTGGTCTAAGTTGGGGATCGACATATTCAAAATTAAACTTTGAGCTTTGTCGGCGATAATTTTCTAATAATTGTTGGTCTTGGGGATTCTGGTTAATATCAAATAGCCAGATTTTAACTGGCTGTGGCAGGGCTTTCACCAATTCCCGTGACTGAGGCGCAAGGGTAAACAATTGAGTTTCTGTTAAATCTGCCCGAAAGTGGTAGCGAGTTCCCAAAAAGTTAATCAATCCCAAAATTGCTAATACTGCTATGGTTGCTACCAAGGCATTAGTTCCAGCTTGGGTAGACCGACGCTTCCACCAATTAGTTTGGTAGCTTTGCCATATTATCCACAACCCAATAATCACAATTCCTGGAATCAGGAATGCTAATGAAATTAATCCCCATTGTTCAGAGACTAACCCAACTGTTAACCCTACAGCAACTAGGAACGGGCCTAGCCAAAACAGATATTTCCACAGTTTTTTCTTTGCAACTATCTTCATATTAATTAGACTGAAGTGAGGAGTTATGAGTTATGAGTTGTGAGTTATGAGTTTTAACTCTTCACTCCTGTACAGACGCGATTAATCGCGTCTGTACTCATAACTCATATGACTACTGACGCCCAAAGCGCAGTGCATCAATTGATTGAGCTGTGAGAAAGATGCCCAAAAAAATATAACTGGCAAATAAAATTAAGGCGCTGGTATCGAAAATACCTTGAATGAGGATGTTGTAATGTTTCAGCAACGACAGATAACTTAAGGCTTCACCTACGGAACCAGGAATAATTTTGGCGACTGTATCAATAAATAACAGTAATAAGACTACTGCAAAGGTGAGAACAGCAGAGAGAATTGTGCTGTCTGTTAATGAAGAAATAAACATTCCTAAAGATAAAATTGCCCCTGCTAGCAAGATTAAGCCAAAATGACCCACTAAGGGAGCTGAGGGCGTCATTGGTGGATTTGATCCACCGATCGCGATCGCTTCCAACACTACCACGGGCACAATCATAGTGATAAAAAATGTTAGCACGCCTAATAACTTACCTACAGCTACCGCCCAATTGGTGATTGGTGACGTGGCTAATAGTTCTAAAGTGCCCCGCTTACGTTCTTCGGCATAAAGTCCCATTGAGAGAATTGGCAGGATAAATAACAACAGCCCACCCATTGAATCCAAAAATGCTCGCACAAATTCGTAGGCGAAATCTATTGTTGGTATTGGTGCCCCTTGTTGTGCTTGTAAATCTATTGTCGCCGCTGCTGCAAAAATGCCATTTGGCCCTACTAAAATCATCACGAAAAATAACCCGGCGACGAACCAAAATACACCTGCGATCGCATATGCCAAAGGTGATACAAAATAACTCTGTAACTCTCGGCGATAAATGGCAATGATATTACCCAGTACTACACCCATTTATGCGGCTTCTCCTTGTGTGGCTGCTTCTAAATTCTTTTCTTCTGTGGTCAGTTGCAAGAACACATCTTCTAAGGTAGCGTTAACTCGCCGCAATTCATGTAAACCAAACCCTGCACGCACTAATGTTGTGGCAATATCTTTTCCTGGTTCTTTCCCTGGTTGCGATATCACCCGCAAATAAGCCCGATTTGCCTGGGGTTGATGACCTCCCGCTGTCGGAATTGATTCTACCAAACTTACACCCGCGATATTTTGCAAGACTTGTTTGGCGAGGGCGGCTTCTCCTTCTATCTCAATTTCATACCCTGAGCCGCCTGTCAACTGGGTCATTAAATTTTCTGGTGTATTAGTTGCGACTACTTTCCCGCGATTGATGATGGCGACGCGGCTACAAGTCATACTCACTTCTGGCAGGATGTGTGTGGAGAGAATAATTGTGTGAGTACCAGCGAGACTTTTAATTAAATTCCGCACTTCAATTATTTGTCTGGGATCGAGTCCAACGGTGGGTTCATCGAGAATGATTGCTGGAGGATCGTGGACGATCGCTTGAGCAATTCCTACCCGTTGACGATATCCTTTAGAAAGTTTGCGAATAATTACCCGGCGCTTATCTTGTAAGTTACAGCGTTCGATGGCTGCTGTTACCTTATTATTGCGATCGCCTGCTGAAACTCCCTTAATTCGGGCTACAAAATGCAAAAATCCTTCCACCGTCATTTCGGGATATAACGGCGGTGTTTCCGGTAAATAGCCAATTTTTTGGCGCACAGCCAGGGAATTTTCATGGACATCATAACCAGCAATGCGGGCATTGCCATTGGTTGCCGGTAAATAACCAGCCAGAATCCTCATGGTTGTAGTTTTACCAGCGCCATTGGGGCCTAACAACCCTAAGATTTCCCCTGGTTCGACGCTAAAAGTGACATCAGTAATCGCTGGGGTGGAACCGTATATTTTACTTAGATGCTCAACTTCAATCATCGTTGGTGGCGATCGTAAATTATAGGATACCCAATAATCTTAGATCACGATATTGGGGATGTGGGATTGGGCATTGGGCAACATAAATTTTTTGTCGATTTCTGGTAAAGTGTAGCGGGTATTTTAGTCAAAAAACCTACAGTGGAGAAAATCCCAGGGCGTTGCATCAGTAGTTCGAGGGGGTCGAAATCGTCCAGAAGATATTAGGGAACTCCAAAAAATAAATTATTCCAATTTCTGGACTCAACGGGACTGTTCTTTCCCCCTGCCCCCTGCCTTCACAGTGATGGAATATTTTTTTAGTTGGAAGTCCCTTAAACGTGCAACAGGAGGGAAAAACAAACTGCTATGACAACTTTTATATCTCTTCTTTTAATTTAGCTTGAGCTGCCTGGGTACTTCAACACGATATTTGGTAGGACTTACGCACTGAAGCCTGAAACGTAGATCCCTCCTAACCCCCCAATAAATTGGGGGGAACTTCTAAAGCCCCCTTTTTAAGCAGGGCTGTTTCATTCCATTTCAAACAGGATTTGTCAAGATGGTTAGCGAGAAAATTATAAGTCAGGGTGACGATGAGATGAACATTTAAACACTGAAATATCAGTAAAATAGTTCATTTTCTGGGCACGCTGGTAACAAAATAACTAATTTTTAATTGCTATAACCCTTGATTTTTAAAGCTCTTTGGGGAATGAAACAGCCCTGCCCTTTTTAAGGGGGTTGGGGGATCTGAGTGCGTAAGTCCTATTCGGGTACTCGAACACGATATTCGGGTACTTGAACACGATATTCGGGTACTCGAACACAACATTCGGGTACTCGAACACAACATTCGGGTACTCGAACACAACATTCGGGTACTTGAACACAACATTCGGGTACTCGAACACGATATTCGGGTACTCGAACACAACATTCGGGTACTTGAACACGATATTCGGGTACTCGAACACAACATTCGGGTACTTGAACACGATATTCGGGTACTTGAACACGATATTCGGGTACTCGAACAGAATAGACTTCTTGCATAAATGCAACTTAGGAATTACCAATTAGATTAAGGATCGCAGTAGCTAAATCCAATGGTTCTACGGGTTTCGGTAGGTGTTTTTGAAATCCGGCTGCTATGGCTTGATTGTAGTTAATTTCTCCAGCATAAGCAGTCAAAGCGATCGCTGGAATTTGTCCATTTTCTTCTGGCGGCAATTTTCTGACTTCGCGCAGCAGCATGTAGCCATCCATGAAGGGCATTCCAATATCGCTTAATAGGATATCTGGCTTTGATTGGGCTAGTGCTTCTAATGCTTCGGCTGCCGATGCAACTGCGGTTACAGTTGCTCCATACTCTTCTAAGGCAAAGCTAAAAAAGTCACGTACATCTGCTTGGTCGTCCACAAGCAAAATTTCCACTCCCAAAAGTAATGAGTCTTCACTATTGAGTTCTAAGTTAGAAGATTCCGGGCTGGGAACTCGTAACTCGGCACTTTTGAGCAAAGGTAGCTTAACTGTAAAGGTTGCCCCTTGTGCTTCTCCGGGGCTGTCTGCCTCAACTGTACCACCGTGAAGTTCAACTAAATGACGCACAATTGCTAGCCCTAATCCCAATCCGCCAAATACCCTGGTTGTCTTGGCATCTGCTTGGCGGAAGTAGTCAAAGACGTGAGGCAAAAATTCCGGGATGATCCCTTTACCTGTATCAATCACTTGGATTTGAGCATCCAAGTCAACTTGTTCTAGACGTACTTCTACTCTTCCTCCTGATGGTGTAAATTTAACGGCATTGGAGAGTAAATTCCACATGATTTGTTGCAGGCGATCGCCATCACCTAAAACTTTGCCGACATCATTACTAAGAAGCGTCTGAATTTCAATTGACTTGGCTTCGGCTGCTAAACGTACTGTTTCTTGGGCAGCGGCGATCGCAACTTTCAAATCCACTGCATGAAGATTTAGACTCAGCTTACCTTGTAAAATCCGCGACACATCCAGCAGGTCTTCAATGAGTTGGGTTTGTAATTTGGCGTTGCGTTCAATTGTTTCCAAAGCACGGACTTTAGTCGCTTCGTCGAACTTGCGGGTTCTGAGTAACTTTGCCCATCCTAAAATCGGGTTGAGGGGAGTTCTCAGTTCGTGAGAAAGGACAGCGAGGAATTCATCTTTAATGCGGTTGGCTGTTTCAGCCTGTGCCCGTGCAGTTTTTTCTGCTTCGTAAAGTTGAGCGCGGGCGATGGCTTGACCACATTGTTGTCCCAATGTCAACATAAATCCCCGGTCTTCTTCGTTAAAACCTTGGGCAGTAGCAAAGCTAAATCCCAGTGCGCCAATGGCTTTACCTTCTGCTATCAATGGTATGGAAGCCCAGGCGTTATTCCCAGTGAGAGCCACAGCATCAACTAAGTTGGGATAATTTGCCATCAAAGCTGCTACATTTTCTAAAAAAATCGGCTTTTTAGTTCTGACTGTTTCTGCGATTTGGTTAGGAGCAGTAATGGGAAAACTTCCCCAGGTATCTGTGAGTGGTTGTGGATAGCCAGTTGCTTGGACAACTTTCAAGGTAGTACTTCCTTGAGTCAGTAAGACAACGGAACCAGCACACGCTCCCAAAGCAGCAATTCCTTGGTTCATCACCACATCAGCTACTTGTTGGGGAGTTAGGGCTTCCGAGAGGGCGGCGGTGATGCTTTGTAAAAGTACGGTACGATTGACGGAACGCTCAGCTGCTTGTTTTGCCTGTTGAGTTTCTTGGTAGAGTCTAGCATTGTCAATGGCTGTAGCAGCCCGACGAGCAATATCCTCTGCTAATGCCAAGTCTACCTGTTGGTAGTGCCGACCTGACTCGGCTGTAAAAAAAGAGATTGCGCCAAATAATTGCCCACGGGAACGGACTGGAATCACCATTAAAGAATGAATACCCAGGCTTTGTAGCAATTGCAGATGCTCCTCGTCTTGAGCCATCACCAGAAGATGAGAGTGAGATAATTCGGGATAAAAGACGGATATTCCCATCTGTAGTTGCTGCACAAGCTGTTGTGCTGTGCTTTTGGGTGGATAACGCCGTTGGATTTCGTCTAAGATATTTTGTTTTGTGGGGTCGGCAATGGCGATCGCAATTTGTTTACTTGACCAATCTTCCTGAAAAACATCTACAATACACCAATCAGCTAGGGTAGGAACTGCTAAATTAGCCACATTAGCTAGGGTAATTTCATAATCCAACGAGGCAGCTAGTAGGGTGCTGGCTTCGACTAAAAACTGTTGGGTGGCTTCAACTCGTTTGCGTTCGCTAATATCCTCGATAATGCCTAAGGCATACTTGAGTTGTCCTTGATTATTCCAAACTGCTGATGAAGTTAAGTTGACCCAAACAATGGAACCATCTTTGCGGATGTAGCGCTTTTCTAGGGAATAACCATTAATGTCTTCTTGTGCCAAAACTCGCCGAGCATTTTCTCTATCAGCTTCTAAGTCATCAGGGTGGGTAATTTGTTGGAAGTTCATTTGCATTAACTCTTCGTGGCTGTAGCCAGTAATCTCGCACAGTGCCGGATTCACCTGAAGAAATCGTCCATCCAAGGCTACCAAACTAATGCCGACAGCAGCTTGGTTGAACATTGCCCGGAATCTTTCTTCGCTTTCTCGCAAGGCAACTTCTGTTTGTTTTGCTGCTGTCACATCTGCCATAATCATCCCAATTCCTACTGTTTCGCCCATTCGGTTGTTGACTGGGTAATAATTGCCCAGCCAGTATTCGTAATTGTCGGGTTGTCCTGGTGTCTGGGTGCGAATTTCGACATTCAGCAGTGGTTCTCCAGTATTCAACACCTGCTGTAACTGCACTTCCAACTCAGCGGCCATCTCTGGCAGGACTTCTGGAAATTTCCGTCCTAAATGTTCTTCTATGGTTAAACCGTTAATGTCTGCGAACACCTGATTAATCCGGATATATTGCAGTTGGCGGTCTAAAAAGCATACAGCAACGGGAGCGGCTGCTAGCAGCGCATCTAGGAGAGAGAGAGATTCGGCATAATGAATTAAAGCTTGGTGAATGTCTCGATAAAGTTGGGCATTTTCCACCGCCAAGGCAGCACGATAGGCGATATCTCCTGCTAAAGTCAAGTCAGAGCGATCGTAACGACGGTCTGATTCAGCGGTGACAAAGCTGATGGTGCCGAGTACTCGCCCTCCTGCAATTAACGGCACAATCATCACAGACTTCATCCCCAATTGCCGAACAAGTTCTAAGTGTTCTTCATTCTGAGTATTTGCCACTAATAGCGAGTCAGGTACTTCGGGGATTAGTTGGCTTTGCCCAGTTTGCAGTACTTTAGTAATTGCACTTGCACCCTTGTAATCTTGGGCATACTGCTGAAGTTTACCTGCTAATTCGGCTTTGGATGGGTCTGCATGGGCAATTGGTAAGCGACGAATGGAACCATCTTCATTGACAATATCGACGCTACACCAATCTGCTAGCTGGGGAACTGAAATTTTGGCAATTTGTTCTAGGGTTTCTTCGTAATCCAGGGAAGTAGATAGTACACTACTAACTTGGGCAATATAACGGAGTCTTTGCTCAGCCTGCTTACGCTGTGTAATATCGAGAACAAAGAAAGCTCCTCGATCGCAATTCCCCTCAAATTGGCTAGCACCTATCAAAATTGGCAAGTGTGAGCCGTCTTTACGGATATATTCTTTTTCATAGGGTGTGCAAGAGGGGCTGTTTTGCAGTTGAATCAGTGCTTGCTCATCGAGTGGCAAGTACTCTGCTGGAGTCAGGTTTTGCCAGTTCAGTTTGCCGGAAACTAATTCTGCACGAGAATAACCCAACATATCCAACAAGGCATCGTTAGCGTCTGTGATTTTGCCGTCTTTCTCCCAGAAGCCAATGCCAATCATATTTGACTCAACTACACTGCGAAACTTCGCTTCGCTTTCCCGTAATGTTTGCTCAGATTGCTTTTGCTGAGTGATATCAACAGATGTGATACCTACTCCTAATAACTGCCCATCGGGTAAACACACCGGATAATAGCTGACAATGCCGTAACGATACACCCCAGGCGGATAAGTTTCACCGCTGACTTCCTGATTAAGTAAGGGCTGCCTGGTTGCCATCACTTGCTCAAACACAGGCTCAATTTGTTCTGCCCATTGGGGTAGGACTTCCCGAAAGGTGCGACCAATATGTTGACTTTGTGGTAAACCATTGACGGCTGCTAGGGCTTCATTAGCGTAAACGTAGCGAAGTTCGGTATCAAGGAAAGCTAGGGCTACTGGTGAAGTGGTGAGCCAAGCATTCAGCAACGCCAAAGATTCATCTTTTTGCTGAAGGGCTTGTTGAAGTTCCCTTTGCAATCTAGTTTTTTCTAGTTCTGTCTGGTGGCGCTGGGTAATATTCACAGCCACACAAGTAATACCATAAATGTTATTGTCTGCATCCTTTAGCGGTTCAATCAGCAAATCATAGTAACGGTTTTCTCCACAGGCTGGCAGACAAACCTCTTCACGGGTGGAAATACCAGTTTTTAATACTTTTTGCTTAATTGCCGTCAATTGCTGTGCTACTGAGGCGGGAAATAATTCAGCATCAGACTTACCCAGGATTTCTAGTGCTGTGTCTCCACCTTGAGGATTATGAATCCACTGATATCGCAAATTGCGATCGTGCTGAAATATCATAATATCTGAACTGCTCAAGGCTAAGCGAAATCGCTCTTCAGAGACTTTGAGCTTTTGTAAATTTACATCAGCCCCTCTTTTAGAAGTCTTTAATGCCTCACATAAAATACTAAAGAGCAATCCCTGTAATGCAAATAATCCAATTCGCACGGAATTGGATAGGTCAAAACTCAGTTGATAAACTGGCGGGAGGAAGAAGTAATTGCTCAATAACACAGACAAGAAGGTTGCCAACAGCCCTGATTTCAAACCACCATACCAGGCACTCACCATTACAGCGCTAAAAAACAGCAAAAAAGGAGTTCCACTCATGCCCAGCCAGGGGTCTAGCATCAGCATTAGCACTAGTGCAAGTGCGACGGTTAATACAACAATGCCATAACGCAGTAATTGGGAATAGTGAATATGGAGCATCAAGAATGTTTGGGAGTAACCAATACTTATTGCACAGGCTTTACACACCCTAAGCTAGTTTGTAATTTTTAGTAATTTATCTCTAGATAGATTTTTGTTTAATTTTAAAAACTTCTTTTGCTAGAAGCTAATTATCAAGTTATGTAGTATGTAAAGCCAGAATTTATGATTATTTCTCTATAGCCATAAGATTGATTTGCTGACGATAAATACTCAATTTCCCAAAAGGTAGTAACCCAAGTTAATCGCAAAATTGATGGGATAAAATCTACTCATGGGTTAGTTGTTTATTTATTTAGGCGCAATAGTTAGAAGATAAATACAAAGTGTTACTTGCCAGAAGTGCTTCTGCTGTTTGGTGGCTCAGTGGTTTAGAGAACAGGTAACCTTGACCCAATTCGCATCCTAGTTGCTGTAACCAGTGAAGTTGCTGTGGTGTTTCAATACCTTCTGCAACAGTGCCTAATCCGAGTTGATTGCTCAAAGCAATGATGGTACTAACGACTTGGTAATTACGGTTTCCTTCCTCCATCTGACTCACAAAGGAGCGATCGATTTTCAAATTATCAGTGGGTAAACGATGGAGATAATTAAGCGATGAATAACCAGTACCAAAGTCATCAATACTAATCTGAATTTTTCTGGCCTTTAGTTCGGTTAATAAATCAATTGTCTTACTGATATTCTCAATGAGCATACTCTCGGTGATTTCCAGGGCTATGGAATCGCCTGGTAAATTTGTTTCGGCGAGGATGCGATCGATGTCTTCAATTAAGCTGGTTTGGCGAATATCTTGAGCAGAAAGGTTAATACTAATTTTCAGTGGCAAGTGAGTGGTAAACTTTGTTTTCCAGTTTGCCAGTTGTTGACAAGCGGTGTAAAGCATCCAGCGATCGATTTGCACAATTAGCCCGGTTTCTTCAGCGATCGCCATAAATTCCCTCGGCAAAACAAACCCGCGAGTCGGATGTTGCCAGCGCACCAATGCTTCAAATCCAATCAGCCGACCTGCTTGGGGTTGGCTTTGTCTGCCGTAGGCATCACCCAGGATGTCAACAATCGGTTGATAGTATATCACAAACTCTTCCCGTTCCAAAGCTTTGCGAATATCGGTTTCTAAAGTCAGTCGATTTACGGCTTGAGTGTGCATTTTGACATCAAAGATTTTGTAGGAACTTCTCTTTTGAGCTTTGGCTCGATACATGGCAATATCGGCATCTCGCAGTAAATCGGAGGCTTGACAATAATGATTTGTTCCTAAAACAATACCGATGCTTGTACTGATAACTACTTCGGCATCATTCAGTATCAACGGTGTTTGAAAATCTCTCAGGATACGCTCAGTAACTTGAATGGCTTTTTCAATACCAGGAATATCTTCCAGCAAAATTACGAATTCGTCACCACCAATGCGAGCGACTAAATCAACCTCCCGCAAATGAGTTTTGAGCTTTTGAGCAATATGCTTGAGTAGTTGGTCTCCAGCTAAATGTCCTAGACTGTCATTGATCACTTTGAACCTGTCTAAGTCTAAAAACAAAACTGCGTAACGATAGGTTTCTACTCGCTTAGTTCGGTTAATGGCTAATTCCAGCCGCTCCACCAAAAGTGTCCGATTCGGTAAATCCGTCAATGGATCGTGCAAGGCGTTGTGGATAATTAACTCTTGTGCTTGTTTTTTGTCGGTCACATCCAATAAAACACCATACCAAACAATATCCCCATTCTCTCGACTCTCTGGACGAGCATTTGTTTGTACCCACTTGAGTTTGCCAGAGGGTGTAACTAATCGCCACTCGTGAGAGAATGGTTTTAAAGTTTCAGCACTCTGTTTGGCAGCTGTATAAAATCCTGCGCGATCGCCAATATGAATTTGTCCAAAGCAAACAGAGGCATTTTCTAAAACTAGATCTGGTGTTAACTCTAAAAGATCCAGACAACCCAAACTGATGTACTCAAAGGCAGCAGAACCATCACAATGGTGTACAAAGCTGTAAATCATTCCCGGTATATTAGATGCTAATGTTTGTAGCAGCTTTTGGGCTTGTTTGCGCTCTGCCCGCACCTTTGCATCCCGAAGTTCTCGACGCACCGCCTCTGGCAATCGATTTAAGTTATCCTTCATCACATAATCATGAGCGCCTGCTTTCATCATTTCCACAGCCAATACTTCGCCGATTGTGCCGGAAACTAAAATGAAAGGAATATCCTTGTGACTTTGCTTTGCTATTTCCAGAGCCGCAGGAGCATTGAATCCAGGCAATCGGTAATCTGAAATCATCACATCCCAGCTACCGTTATTGAGGGCTTGGCTTAGCTGTTCGGCTGTTTGGACACGCTGCCAGATTGGATTGAAACCACCACGACGCAATTCACTGAGAACTAACATAGCATCAGTCTCGCAATCTTCAACAATCAGGACGTTCAAGGTTTCAGTCATCCCACGATCTCCTTGGTAACCCATTGACTAATCCGCCAATCTTTTGATTCCAATTTTTTTAAAACGCCTCCAGTGTCGATAAATGAGTTAATCGGGAGTTTCGCTATTGTATAATCGGCTTTGTGACTCAACCAATTTTGGATTTTAGATTGACCCCATGCCTCAAGACGGTGGTTCTAAGTACAGGATGTTAAATTTGGGATTTTAAATTTGTTCTCACATTTAAATTCTCTTGCTCTGAAACCAGTTTTAATTTTCGGATTGAGAATTATTCAATCAAAAATTCCAAATTTGTCTCGGAAAGTTTGAGCTTAGGCTTTCTTAGATCAGAACTTTCCGCAAAATCTAAAATTCGGTCAACCCGGCTTTGTCCTTCTGTGTATTAATTGCAGGCAGTTGAACCATGCTGGAAATTCCTGAATATAAAATTCGGGCAAAAATCCATGAAAGTGCTAATTCACGGGTTTACAGAGGAATTCATCAACCGGATGGTTTGCCCGTAATCTTCAAGATTTTGAAGAAAGACTATCCCACCCCCGAAGAAATCACCCGCTATAAGCTCGAATACGAAATTACACGCAGCTTATCATTGGAAGGTGCAATCCAAGCTTATGGTTTCCAACAATATCAAAATACTTTTTTACTCATTTTGGAGGATTTTGGAGGAGAATCTTTAACAAAAATTATAACTACCAGAAGATTTACTTTAACACAGTTTCTGAAATTAGCGATTCAGATTACTCAGAGTTTAAGTGAAATTCATAGTGCAAAGATTATTCATAAAGATATTAATCCATCCAATATTGTTTTTAATCCCGAAACAGAACAACTTAAAATTATTGATTTTGGAATTTCAACTGCCTTATCGCGGGAAACATTAATTCTCAAAAATCCAACAGTATTAGAGGGAACACTAGCTTACATATCTCCAGAGCAAACAGGCAGAATGAACCGCTCTCTGGACTATCGAACTGATTTTTACTCTCTGGGTGCTACCTTCTATCAACTGTTGACCAATCGATTGCCCTTTGAATCCCGTGATGCCCTGGAGTTAATTCATTATCACCTGGCTTTAGAACCTGTTGCACCTCATTGTATCGATCCAGAAATTCCTGTGATGGTTTCAGAAATTGTTCTGAAACTGTTAGCTAAAACAGCAGAGGAACGGTATCAAAGTGCCTGGGGAATTAAAACTGATTTAGAAGAGTGTCTTAACCAGCTACAACACACACGACGAATTGAGTCTTTTTTGTTAGGACAACAGGATATTTCTGACAAGTTTCAGATCCCGGAAAAACTCTATGGCAGAGAAAGAGAGGTGGAGACGTTATTAGCAGTATTTCAAAGAGTAGCAGGGCAACAGGACGCGGGGATGGGGGGACGCTCTGACGCAAAGAGAAAAGAAGATGCAAAGAGAGGGAGACGCAAAAACGCAAATGTTTGTGATAAATTCCCTGCGTCCTCTTATCAAGTTGAACTGATGCTAATTGCAGGATATTCCGGTATTGGCAAGTCAGTTTTGGTGCAGGAAATTTATAAGCCGATTACGCAACAACGAGGCTACTTGATTGCTGGTAAATTTGATCAGTATCAGCGCAATATCCCTTATTTGGCGATCGCTCAAGCTTTTGAATCACTAATCAAACAATTACTGACTGAAGACGAAGTGCAACTGTGTCAGTGGCGAAAGCATCTGTTGGCTGCCCTTGGCTCCAACGGTAGAGTCATTACCCAGGTAATTCCAGCATTGGAGTTAATTGTGGGTAGTCAAGCAGATGTACCTGTTCTACCGCCGACGGAAGCCCAAAATCGTTTTCACCAAGTTTTCCAAAATTTCATCGGCGTCTTTGTTCAATCAGAAAATCCCCTGGTGATCTTTTTGGACGATCTTCAGTGGGTAGATCATGCCTCCTTGAAGCTGATCCAATTGCTAGCTACCGCCATCAAAGGGCAATCTTTGTTGTTAATCGGGGCATACCGAGATAACGAGGTAAACTCAGCCCATCCCCTGATGCAGATGGTGGAGGAAATCCGCCACAGTGGAGGAGTGATAAATCAACTTTCTCTTTCTGCATTGAGTGTACCTGATATCAATCAGTTAATCGCCGATACGTTGCACTGCCAATTAGCAGATTCTCTGTCATTAGCAAAACTAGTGCAACTAAAAACTGGTGGCAATCCCTTTTTCATGAATGAATTTTTGAAATCTCTCTACAGTGAAGGGTTATTAAAATTCGATCGCCAAACCAAAAAATGGCAATGGTCGATAGAGCAAATTCAGGAGCGGGATATCACGGATAATATTGTACATTTAATGGCTCTGAAAATTCAAAAGCTTGACAAACAGACACAGCAAGTCTTACAGCTAGCTGCCTGTATTGGCAACTGTTTTGATCTCCAAACCCTGGCATTTGCCGCCCAATTATCCCAGCGAGAAGCCGCCCAGGCTTTAGGAGTAGCGATCGCCGAAGGGTTGATTCTGCCCCTGAGCAATACCCACAAATCAGTGGTGTTGGATGTGCCACTAACTGCCGATCTCCCTCCAGTAGAATACAAATTTGCCCACGATCGCATCCAGCAAGCAGCCTATTCCCTAATTCCCCCAGCCAAGCATTGCAACACCCATTGGGAAATAGGACAGTGTTTGTTGCAAATAACTCCCACGGAACAGTTAGAATCCAAGATTTTTGATATCACCAACCAACTAAATCTGGGCAGAAAACTCATCGAAACTCAATCCCAGCAGGATAATTTGTCTCGATTAAACCTGATGGCAGGAGAAAAAGCCAAGGCATCAGCCGCTTATGAAGCTGCTTGGCGATATTTGCAAATTGGTTTGGATCTACTGACAACCGATAGCTGGCAAAGAAATTATGACTTTACCCTGACCCTGTATAATGCAACAACAGAAGCAGCCTATCTGAGCGGTAATTTCGAGCAAGTAGAGCCACTATTCCAACAGGTACTTCACCATGCAACAACCCTACTAGCCAGCTTAAAAGTCTACGATGTCAAAATTCAGACTTGTGTAGCCCAAAATAAATTAATAGAGGCGATTCAAATTGGTTTAGAGTTACTTCAGCAGTTAGGAGTTCACCTCCCCATCGGGCCAAGCTTTGAGGATGTTCAGCAAGCACTTGGGGAAACTGCCTGCAAATTGGCAAACAGACGCATCGAAGATTTAGTTGACTTGCCAATTATGTCTGAGCCAGAAGTACTGGCGGCAATGCAGCTTTTGGCAACCATGTGTGCATCAGCTTATTTGGCAGTACCTCCCTTATTTCTGCTGATTGTACTCAAGATGGTGGATTTGGTGGTTGAGTACGGAAACATGATGTTGGCTCCCTTTGCCTATGCCGCCTATGGAATTATTCTTTGTGGAGTTGTCTTTGAGATTGAAGCAGGGTATAAATTTGGTCAACTGGCCTTAATTCTGCTCGATCGCCTAAATGCCAAACCTATTCAAGCCAGAACCCTATTCGCGGTTAGCAACCAGATTAACGTTTGGAAAACACACCTTAAAAACAGCCTCAAGCCACTCCAGAATTGCTATCAAATTGGTGTTGAGCAAGGCGATTTAGAGTTTGCTGGCTACGCGGCTATGTATTTTTGTGGTTATTCATTTGCAGCCAGTGAACCTCTGACTGAACTCCAATTACATCTAACCAGTTATGCTCAGGCAGTAAAACAAATCAAGCATTCGGCTGGCATTGATTTCGTGGAGATTTGCTGGCAGACTGTTTTGAACTTGGTTGAGGAAGTTCCCAATCCTGGGATGTTATCGGGTCAAGTTTACAATGAAGCAACTCGGCTACCCCAGATGCAACAAACCAATTTTCAGGCAGGTTTGTTTTATTTTTACCTGAATAAATTATTTCTCTGTTATTTGTTTGGCGATGTAAATCAGGCGATGGCCAATGCTGTCCTCGCCCAAGAATATTTAGCAGCCATGACTGGAGCGGCTTTGGTTGCCATCTTTCACTTCTACGATTCTCTATGCCGGTTGGCGGTGTATCCCCACACAGATGTCGGCAAACAATCACAGTTACTGGAGCAGGTAGCAAAAAATCAGACAAAAATGCAAAATTGGGCGCACCATGCCCCAATGAACTATTTGCACAAGTGGTATTTAGTAGAAGCAGAACGGCATCGGGTGTTGGGTGAGGTATTGGAAGCAATGGACGCCTACGATCGCGCCATTGCCTTAGCCAGGGAGAACCAATACCTGCAAGAAGAAGCTCTGGCAAACGAACTCGCAGGCAAGTTTCATCTGGCAAACAACCGCATCACAATCGCCAAAGCTTATTTCCAAGAAGCGAGGTACGGCTACCTGCGTTGGGGAGCAACTGCTAAAGTCCAAAGTCTGGAAAAACACTATCCCCGACTACTAGAGGTTAGCTCAGAAAAAGGCGAAATACGTAAACTTGACACTACACAGTCGGCTTCCAGCAAGTTAGAAGCATTTGATTTAGAAACGGTGTTGAAAGCCTCCCAGACAATTGCCAGTGAAATTTTGTTAGATAAACTCCTGGCAAAATTGATGACGATCTTAATTGAAAATGCTGGGGCGCAAACAGGTTATCTGATTTTGCCAACACAAGACGAATGGCGGATTGAGGCGATGAAATCCATTGGCGTAGGCGCAACTCGTGGCAGACATCACCAAGTCATTTTACAATCAATTCCCCTGGAATCAAAAGACAACAATCCTGAGTTGCCAACCGCCCTAATCAATTACGTGGCTCGCACCCAGGAAAGTATCGTCCTAAATAATGCTGCTGCTGAAGGCAACTTTCAGTCCGAACCCTGGATTATGCGACATCAATCCAAATCAATTCTTTGTGCGCCGCTGTTAAACCAGGGAAAACTCACGGCAATTGTCCTTTTAGAAAACAATCTCAGCACCAAGGCATTTACCCCGGAGCGAATTGAAGTCCTGCGCCTACTTTCTAGTCAGGCAGCTATTTCTATTGACAATGCCCGTTTGTTGAAGCAGCAAGCAGAACTGAATGCATCCTTACGGGCTGAAATTGCCGAACGCCAACGGGCAGAAAAAGACCGCGATCGCTTAATTGCCATGCTGGAAGCCACCACCGACTATATTGGCATGGCAGACTCACTCGGCAATGTCCTGTGGAATAATGTTCAGTTTCACAAACTCCTTGGCCTGTCCCTGGATGCAGACCTCTCCACCTTGAGCATCGCCAACTACCATCCCCAGTGGGCATTAGAAATTATTCAAAACCAGGGCATTCCAGGGGCGATTCGGCATGGCACCTGGGTTGGTGAAACCGCTTTGTTGGACAGCGATGGCAGAGAAATTCCGGTTTCCCAAATGATCGTTGCTCACAAAGCAACAGATGGCAGCGTGGAATATTTTTCTACCATAGTCCGGGATATCACTGAGGCCAAACGTCGAGAAGCGGAACTCAAAAGAGCAGAAACAACGCTGCAAAATTTGGTTACAGGAACGGCTGCGGTTACAGGACAAGATTTTTTTCCAGCTTTGGTTCATCATATTGCCGAAGCCTTGCACGTCCCCTATGCCATTGTTACCGAACTAGTAGATGGCAAACTTCAAGCTCTGGCTTTTTGGGCGCATGGGGCATTGCAACCAGAAATATCTTACTTTCCAGCACGTACACCATGCGAATTTGCCTTGAGAGACGGATTATTTTACTGCGAAAGCTATGTTCAGGAAATTTTCCCTGAAGACTTAGACTTAGTAACAATGCAAGCAGATAGTTATCTCGGTATTTCCTTAAAAAATGCTAACGGCGACCCCATTGGCAATCTTTGTATTCTCGACGTGCAACCACTGTCAGATAGGCGACGAATAGAGGTAATTCTAGACGTATTTGCAGCGCGGGCAGGAGCAGAATTGGAGCGCAAGAGGGCGATTGAAGCCCTGCATCAACTCAACCAGTCTTTAGAAACCAGGGTCAAACAACGAACTACCCAACTAGAAACTGCTAACAAAGCTTTAGAGGCCTTTTCCTACTCAGTTTCCCATGATTTGCGGGCACCACTGCGGGCGATCAATGGCTTTTCGAGAATGATGCAGGAAGACTACGGCGAACAACTCGATGGGGAAGCCAATCGTTACCTGAAAATTGTCCGCGAAAATGCCAAACGTATGGGTGAGTTGATCGATGATTTGTTGGCCTTATCTCGTTTGGATCGTAAGGAAATGTCCCGTCAGCCTGTCTTTCCCAATGAGATGATTCAAATGGTGCTGAATGATTTAGCCCCGGATTGGTCGGGTCGTGAGATTGAATTTGCGATCGCCGATTTACCTGGATGTCAAGCTGATCCTTCCCTACTCAAACAAGTTTGGCTCAACCTGTTATCCAATGCCATCAAGTATACCCGCTACAAATCCCTTGCCTGCATTGAAGTGGGTTATGAGGTGATGAATGGTGAAGGAGTGTACTTCATCAGAGATAATGGGGCAGGATTCGATATGCGGTATGCAGATAATCTGTTTGGCGTTTTCCAACGTCTGCACCGCGAAGAAGAATTTGAAGGTACGGGGATCGGACTGGCGATCGTGCAACGCATTATTCAACGCCACGGGGGGCGCATCTGGGCAGAAGCCGCGTGCGATCGAGGCGCAACTTTTTACTTCACCCTTCCAATCAACTAATACCGTTTGACTTTAAGGTTGAGACAAATACCTTGGTAGGGTAGCACAGCTGTCATAGGTGTCAACTTCAGATCAAAGGGTTGTCCCACATACGCTTTACCCCACCCCCAACCCCTCCCCTTAAGAAGGGGAGGGGCGGTTTTGCGTCAGCAAAGCCGGGGTGGGGTGATGCTCGGTTAAGGAATTTCTTGGTTGAGGCAAGCAGGGGGAGCAGGGGGAGAAATGGAGGCTGGCGCCCTTGTTTTTGCCTCCCCTGCTTCCCCTGCTTCCCCTGCTTCCCCTGCCTCCCCTGCTTATCCGAGCAGTATTGGGGTGACTCCGGATTGATTGGTAATTGAGTAAGTTTGCTCTAACCTGATTACAAGGTTTTTACGTTACAGCGTTTTTCATCTATTTGAACCACAATCCCCGTTAGGGTAGCACAGATATGCTACCCTACAACGTGGTCTATTTACCTGAAAATTGCTGTAAGTTGACACCAATGCACAGCTGTGCGCCCCTACGGAAAATGTATATATAGCAAAAGCCTTGGTGGTTAGGACATTAACAGATGATAAAACCTAGACACAAAAAGACTTTTCACCCAGTCACCAGTCCCCAGTCCCCAGTCCCTTGCTATACATCAAGATTTTGGTGAAATGGTATAACCCATGATTGACCAACCCACTGACCCATCTTCCGAGCAACCAATTTCCATTCTCTTAGTGGAAGATAATCGTGCTGATGCCGAACTAACCATTCGGGCATTGCGTCGCGGCAGAATTGGCAATCAAGTTCAACTGCTTGAGGACGGAGCAGCAGCCCTAGATTTTATTTTTTGTCAGGGAGACTATGCCCACCGCACCATGACGAATCAACCCAAAGTCATTTTACTGGATTTGAAACTGCCAAAGATCAGCGGATTAGAAGTTTTACGGCAACTCAAGTCCGATCCACGTACACAAATGATTCCGGTTGTAGTACTGACCTCTTCCGCCGAAGACCGAGACATGATCGACAGCTACCAGTTTGGGGTGAATAGCTACATCGTCAAACCTGTGGATTTTGAACAATTCAACCAAGCAGTCCAACAACTTGGTTTTTATTGGGTCTTGTTTAATCAATTACCAGTTTTGTGAAAGGCAGTGGGCAGTGGTGGGCAGTGGGCATTGGGCATTGTGAACGAGTCTTTGATACTCGCCGACGAGTCTTTGATACTTGTGAACGAGTCTTTGATACTCGTGAATGAGTCTTTAATACTCGCCGACGAGTCTTTGATACTCGCTGACGAGTCTTTGATACTCGTGAACGAGTCTTTGATACTCGTGAACGAGTCTTTGATACTCGCCGACGAGTCTTTGATACTCGCCGACGAGTCTTTGATACTCGCTGACGAGTTTTTGATACTCGTGAACGAGTCTTTGATACTCGTGAACGAGTCTTTGATACTCGCTGACGAGTCTTTGATACTCGCTGACGAGTCTTTGAACTCCGTTAATAAATCTTTGAAGTCTAATTTTCTGCCCCCATGCCCCATGCCCCACTCCCCACTCCCCACTCCCCACTCCCCTCCTTCACCACTCCTAGCAATTTTTCAATATGTCCTGCTTCATGAGTTGCCATGACAGATATTCTGATGCGACTTGTGGGTACTGTGGGGGGACGAATTGCTGGGGCAAAAATGCCAGCCTCTCTGAGGTACTTTCCAGCTTTTAGGGCATCTGTGGCGTTAGGCAATTGAAAACATAGTATAGGTGATTCCGAAGGCAGTAATTTGAGATTAGGTAGCCGTTCGAGCAAGGTTTTCAAATAACGCACATTCTCCCACAATTGGGCACGGCGTTGCGGCTCTTGTTGGACTATCTTGATTGCTGCTAAAGCTGCGGCTGTATCAGCAGGTGAAAGCCCAGTGGTGTAAATCCAACTGGGTGCCCGATTCCGCAAAAAGTCAATTAAGGCACTACTTCCCGCTACATATCCGCCCAAACTACCCAAAGCTTTACTCAAAGTACCAATTTGAATTAACGGCTTTCCCGTACACCCAAAATGCTCAACACATCCAGCACCAGTTTTTCCGAGTACGCCAGTGGCATGAGCTTCATCAACTAGCAGCATACAGCCAAATTCATCAGCGATATCCAACAGTGCCAGCATTGGACATAAATCGCCATCCATGCTGAAGACACTATCAGTCAGAATCAAACAGCGTCGGTAATTTTGCCGCTGCTGACTCAACTGCGTTTTCAGTGCTACAACATCACAGTGCGGATATTCCACCACTGCTGCACCGCTGAGAATCGCCCCATTTTTCAGACTGGAATGATTGTATTGGTCAGATAAAATTAAATCACGCTTGCCCACAAGGGCAGTAATTGCACCCAAATTAGCTAGATACCCGGAACTAAATACCAAAGCATCTTCAGTTTGTTTGGTAGATGCGATCGCCTTTTCTAACTCCCTGTGCAATTCCCTGTGTCCACTGAGTAATCTGGAACCAGTACTACCAGTACCAAATTCCTCAATGGCAGCGATCGCCGCTGCCATCAAACGTTCATCCCCAGCCAATCCCAAATAATCATTACTGGCAAAATTAATTACCTCTTGCCCAGCTAAAACCACCGTTGCACCAGACCGACCGTCGATAGTTTGTACTGATCGATACCAGTCAGCCCGATGAATAGTTGCCAGAGATTTTTCTATCCAAGCATAAGGGTCAGTGGGCATAGAGGGGAGTGGGAGATGAGGGAGATGAGGGAGATGAGGGAGATGAGGGAGAAGTGGGGACGCAAAGAAAAACTAATCACAAATGACAAATGACTAATGACTAATGACCAATGACAAATGACTAATGACCAACTTGTTCGCTACTACTGAGATGAGCGATCGCTTGTTTAATCCAATCTTCTACATAGGCGTCTTTTGGTAATCCGATGTCTTCACTCACCACATGCAAGGCGTGACTGACTTCATGGGCAGTATACCCCAAAGCAAACAGCGTCATTTGCACTTCTTCGAGAATTCCCGGTGCAGGGCCGCCTGTGGCGACGAAGAAGCCAGCTGATTTGCGCCACTCAATCAATTTGCTTTTCAGTTCTAAACAGATGCGTTCGGCAATCTTTTTGCCCACACCGGGGGCTTGAATTAAGATTTGGGTATTGCCAGCGATCACTGCTTGGACTAAATCTGGTAGTTCCAAAGTATCCAGGAGTGCGATCGCTAAGGCTGCACCAACACCACTAACCGTCAACAAGTGGCGAAATAAATCGCGTTCGGCTGGAGAAGCAAAGCCATAGAGGAACGGCACTTCTTCCCGAATTTGGAAATGGGTAAAAATTTGCGCCACTCCTCCTGAATCTGGTAACTGGTTTGCTAAGCGTTGAGGAACTTGCAAATCATACCCCAAGCCATTCACTTCCAGAGTCAGAACAGCCCGATTACCAATTGTTTGAATACCAGCAACGATTCCTTTGAGATAGCTAATCATTTTAAAATACCAAAATATTTTAATCCTTCCAGAATTCCACCTGCACAAAAATCTTGTGCTAGGTAACGATAGTCAGTCGGATACTCGTTGTGCCACTGGAGTAACTCTTTTCAAGCATTACCGACTATGATTCCCCTTTCGTTGCCTACAGCAAATAAAGCAATATCATTAATTACCACAGACAACTGTTTGTTCCGCTGCAAATTTCCACTTTTGGTGCAGAAATTGCATTGCTTGACCTTTATCGCTGGTAAGGGGTACAATGTCAAGGTCTATTCTGCAACTGTAGATTAACTTTACATTTAATTTATATTTCTCCAAATCTGCCCCAAGTTGTGGTATGTCTCTTGGCATATGGGTTTTTTAGTAAGAAAAAACTCACTTGTGCCACAAAATGTGAGGCGACTAACTCAAGATATTTATTTATAACTAATAAGGGACTTCCAGAAAATAAATTATCCCAAATTATTTGTACATTTTTCGGGTAGCACAGCTGTGCGCCCTTACTATGGAATATTTTTTTCCTTGGAAGTCCCTAATACTTGTTCGTGTTTGGATATAGCCTTTCCCCACAACCGTGAGTTAGACCTGTAGGGGCACGGCAGTGCCCATAGGTGTCAACTTAAACTCAAATGCTTGTCCTACATACGCTTTACCCCCCTTAATCCCCCGATGGATTGGGGGGAAAAAGAAATCCAGTTCCCTCCTCTTTACAAGGAAATCCAGTTCCCTCCCCTTTACAAGGGGAGGGTTAGGGTGGGGTAACGCGGTGAGTAAATGAACTCAATATCCTTTCTGGACAAGGGTTTCGAGTTAAGTTGACACCACTGGGCACTGCCGTGCCCCTACACCTTGCGATATGATGTTCTACTGCATCTGAATGGGAACCGCTATACTTTCAGAAAAACAATAAAGACATCAAGTTGTGAAATAACACAAATTCATAAAATCTCGGCAACAACTAAATCGGCTGTAGGGGCGTACAGCTGTACGCCCCTACTTAGTGACTGGTTTATCAATAAATTTAAAATAGTGTAAGCCTTCCATAATACCATTCGCATAGAAAGCCTTAGCTAAATATCGATACTCAGTTTGATTATTTCTATGCCACTCAATTAATTCAGAACGAGCATTTCCTACAATAATACCGCGTTCTTCTCCCACGCTAAATAGAGCAATATCATTACCAGAATCTCCACAAACAACTGTTCTCTCAGGAAAAAATCCCAATTTTTCCTGTATATACTTTACTGCTAGACCTTTATCTGCATAAAGCGGTAAAATGTCTAGGTCTTGGCTGCCACTGTATATTATATTGAACTTGAGATTCTGGCTTTCTAATAATAACTTCAGCTGAGGTAAAACTTCTTTTGCTGCGGCTTCTTCGATGATATAACTAACCTTAAACGGACGCTGTTCAGATTCTTGCTGAAGAGTCAGTTCATTATCAAAATTTGCAGCTATATCTACAATTAATTCACGGTTCCAACCAACCGACAACTTTGTAGACCATTCTAGGTCAGGAGTTTGACTATCCTTGTCTAAATATACTTCAGTGCCTACAGAACTTATCAGCGCATCGGGTTCTAAAAGCGATTTTTCTGAAGTTAATTGCTGATACAGTGTAATCGATCGCCCTGTTGCATAAACTATCTTTGTTCCGTGTTCTTGTCTATGCCTTTCTAGGTCATGATTTAGTTCCTTTAGCGCTTTGTCGTCGCCGACTAGCGTGTGATCTAAATCAGTTACAAAAAGAAACGGTTTCATAAAAGAACACAGCACAAACTACAAGGAATACTAGTCGGACATGATTAATTACACAGCG
Source organism: Desmonostoc muscorum LEGE 12446 (assembly GCF_015207005.2). Taxonomy (GTDB): domain Bacteria; phylum Cyanobacteriota; class Cyanobacteriia; order Cyanobacteriales; family Nostocaceae; genus Nostoc; species Nostoc muscorum. The sequence continues at coordinate 8,688,776 of NZ_JADEXS020000001.1, read as the reverse complement.
CCATTGCAAATATAGCAAACCTAAATATACTAATCAGAAGGGTTTAGATTGCTTCACTTCATTTTATGACGTTCGCAATGACTGTAACTTTGTCCAGCCACTTAACAATTAAACCATAAAAAATCTAAAAAATGTCCTGCCACCTCTATTTTGTGTCAGTGGTTATTTGTCAAGAAGTAATTATGCTTAATTCAATGATTTGAAACAAAACGCACCATAAATTTATAGATTCTATTGCAAATCATACGAATTCTAACTCCTGACTCCTGTTTTATTCATCACTCAAAGTTTCAATCAACAAATCCACCTGCTGCTGTCGCTGCTGCAAAAAACTTTCGCACTGACGCAAATACTCAACAGCCTTGCCAAATTGGTCAAAAACCTCTTCCAATTCCAATTCACCCGCCTCAATGCGAGCGATAATTCCCTCTATTTCAATAACCTTCGCTTCATAATTCCAACCTTCCATCGAATCAGAACTAGAAGCACTCTTGCGTTTAGCCATTCAACTCTTGGTGTCCTTGGCGTCTTGGCGGTTCGTTTATTTCCACAATCTTCACTTTACACCTCAGCCTGCCCCAATTCAATCATCGCCATTATCTTCCCCGTCTTCAAAATCCACTACGATACAATCAATTTAACCACCTCTAACGCTTGCTTTTCGTGGTCAACACCCAATACGGTTCGGTTAAGCTCTAAGCGGTATTAAGAATAGAAAAAGTGAGTGTTTTTAATTTAGCGCATTGCCCTCTATGTATCGGTTTATTGGAAGGGAATTTGGCTCTAGTTTTTTTGACTACTGGGATAGCTGTTTCTAACGCTTTGAAAACCGTACCTGGTTCAATCGCAGGCGAGATCAGTGAGAATTCTTTGAATTGCATTCAATGTCAGTACAATTGGGTGATAACCGTCAGTTTATAGGGTTTTTGGCTTAACTGAACCGTATTAGATCCACACCTTGGACATTGCATAGCGATCGCTTGAATTCATACTTCAATTATGCAACGCCATTTTTTTTGTAATGGCAAGCCGTTAAGTTCGTTTAGCCAAATCGGCAACTATTGCACGCAGTTGAACCAGATCGCAGGGTTTAGCTATGTGCATTTGAAACCCAGCCTCCATCGCCCGTTGTTGTTCTGCTTTACTGGCATAGCCCGTCAGCGCGATCGCCGGAATTTGTCCTCCGGCTGCCGCACTGAGCGATCGCACCTGTTGAATCAGGAAGTAGCCATCTTCTTCAGGCAAGCCGAGATCAGAAATCAGCACATCATAGCGGTTAGGGCTTTCGCTGAGAGCAGAGAGGGCTGCTCTGGCAGTCGTTACGGCCAGCACCTCTGCCCCATAAGTTTCTAGCATCAACTGCAAGGGTAAAAGCACATCGACCTGATCATCAACCACCAGGATCTGCAAGCCTTCTAGAGAGGGGAGATTTTGGGAAGCGTCCAAAGATGTTTCTACCGTCGGTTCGACAATCGGCGGTGAGGTTGGGGGCGGGACGTATAACGGCAACCGCACAGTCAGTGTGGCACCTTGTCCTTCGCCCGGACTTTCTGCCAGCACAGTGCCACCATGCAGCTCGATGAGATGCCGCACGATGGCCAAGCCCAGTCCTAGCCCTTGATTGCTTTTGATTGTACTGGAATCGCCCTGATAGAACCGCTCGAAAATATGTGGCAATAAATCTGCTGGAATACCAATTCCTGTGTCACTGATTTGAATTTGCGCCTGGTTGTCAACCTGCGACAGCGTGATGTCTACTCGTCCACCCGCAGGCGTAAACTTGATCGCATTCGAGAGCAGGTTCCCCAGCACTTGCTGCAATCGTTCGGCATCCCCCAGCACGGCGATCGAACTCAACGATGACACTAACTGAATATTTTTTGCCACCGCCGATAAGTTAACGCTATCGAGAGCAGCTTGAACCAATAAGCTCAAGTCGATCGGGTGGCTATTCAATTGCAACTTGCCACTCGCGATCCGAGAGGTATCCAGAATATCTTCAATTAGGTAATTGAGTAGCCTACCGTTCTGCTCAACGGCTGCTAAGGCGCGATCAACTGTTGCCTCGTCGCAGTTGCGGCTGCGGAGCAGTTGCACCCATCCCAGCAGCGAGGAGAGAGGATTTCGCAGTTCATGGGACAGATTTGAGAGAAATTCATCTTTGGCACGACTGGCCGCTTCAGCTTGCTGGCGTGCCGTGCGCTCGGTAACATCTGAGATCGCTAGCAAAATCATCTCTGTGTTGTCTTCTCGGTGCAGTTTGCACGCATTGAGCAGCATGTTTTTATGCCCAATCTGCTCGAAATCATGATTGACCTCAAAATCCTGCACCGCAAGCTCACCCGCCAGAATACCGTTCAACATCGATCGCAGTTCGGGAATATCCCACTGCCCATTGCCTAATTCAAACAGCAACCTATGGATGGTTTCAGCTTCAGAAACGTGAAATGTCTCGTAAAACGCTCGATTTGCGGCATTCACCCGGAAATCAGCGTCCAGCACAACTAGCGGGATTTGCACCGTCTCAATGATGGTTTCTGCATAGTTGCGAGCGCTCTCTAGGCTGGCGGTGTAGCGTTTGAGGGCATCAATATCCTGTAGCACCATTGTCACACCGTCAATTTGGTTTTCAGTGGTGCGATAGGGGCGAATGCGGATGCTATACCAGTATCCGGCTTCTGTTTGGATCTCTTGTTCTTTTGTATTCAGGGTCTCCAACACCTCCAAAATCATCGGTTCTAGCTGGGAAACGTCAAGATTGCCATGCAGGTCAGTCAAGGGTCGTCCGATATCGGTGGGGATGAAATTGAACAGTCGCTGGGCGGTTGGTGTAAAGCGGCGAATCCTTAAGTCATTCGTCAGCATCACAATCGGGATATTAATGCTGGCGATAAAGTTGTTGAGATCGCTATTGTCTCGATTTTGTTGCAGATTCCGACTCCGCAGTTCTTCATTGGTCGTCGAGAGTTCTTCATTGGTGGCTTGAACTTCTTCCTTCGCCGTTTGCAGTTCTTCATTCGTGCTTTGCAGTTCCTCATTGCTCGATAGGATCTCTTCATTCGCTATGCGTAAGTTTTGGTTGAGTTGGTTTTGCTCCTGTATCACCGCTTGCAGATGCGCTTGGGCCGAGAGTTCGCGTTGGGTGGCAGCAGATAGGGCCTGACGAAGCGTTACAAGCTCACGCGCTAAGTCTGCCGGCTCCAAGTTTTCTACTGTTGCGGGACTGGTGAACGTGTTAGAGGCAGGGGCAGAAGGCGAGATGGGATTAAAAAGCACCAAAAAATAGAGTGTGTTCGTCAGGGCTGGGCGAAATGGCAGCACCTCCAGATTCAGCCGTGCTCGTTCGCCCTGTTCCATTTGAATGTCTTCCTGCCGCACCAGCACGTTCTCTGTCTGAGCCTGATACAGGGCGGTGCGAAGGGGTGTTACCAGCCCTTCACGTGCCATAGACAGCAGGTTTAGCTCCGTGGTGCTAGCAGGGCTGTTTCATTCCCCAAAGAGCTTTAAAAATCAAGGGTTCTAGCAATTAAAAATTAGTTATTTTGTTACCAGCGTGCCCAGAAAATGAACTATTTTACTGATATTTCAATGTTTAAATGTTCATCTCATCGTCACCCTTACTTACAATTTTCTCGCTAACCATCTTGACAAATCCTGTTTGAAATGGAATGAAACAGCCCTGGTGGTGCTAGGGGTCAACTTCAGGTAAAGATCGAGGTCTCCGCGCATCTGTAATATCTGCATCTGTTCATCGACCACGACCGATAGCGGCATATAGCGATTGGCGATCAGTTGGTCAACTTCTCTGGCTAAATCAAATGGAATGGAACGGTTTTCTGGGATGGGCTGCGGATTATGGAGACTGGGGACGCGCCCAGAAGTGGCTGTAAACGCAAATAAGCGATTAGATAAGCTCAATTTTCGGGCATAGATTTTGCAGGCTTCATCCACGGGCGCAAACAAATTTGAGGCAGCTTTGACGCTTTCTGCCGTACCCAACACCAGGCAGCCCGTTAAGTTGAGACTGTAATGAAACAAGGCCATGATGCGCTCTTGCAGGCGATCGGATAAATAAATCAGCAGGTTGCGACAGCTAATCAGATCGAGATTCGAGAACGGGGGGTCATCGCATAAGTTATGATGGGCAAACACACAAAATTCGCGAATGGTACTGCTAATTTGATACCCTCCCTCTGCCTGGGGGACAAAGAACCGACTTTTACGCTCCGGTGAAACGCCTTCCATCTGGCTTTCTAGGTAGAAGCCTGTTCGGGCTTTGCTAATGGCTGTTTCGCTAATGTCGGTGGCAAAAATCTGAATCGGCGGGACGGTGGCGCGATCGCTGAAAAACTCTAACAAGCAGATGGCGAGTGAGTAGACTTCTTCCCCAGTTGAACAGCCAGCCACCCAAATCCGCAGCGGCAGATCGCTGGCTTTATTTTGGCTGATCGTGGGGAAAATCTGGGTCTTCAATTTCTCAAAGACGTGGGGATCGCGAAAGAAACTGGTCACATGGATGAGAATTTCTTCGTACAAAGCTTGAATTTCGTCCCCGTGCGTTTGCAAATATTGCGCGTATGCTGCCAGACTGTCCAGCTTATGTAGCAGTATCCGCCTCTGGATGCGGCGCTCCAGCGATGCCGGTTTGTATTGGGTAAAGTCAACGCCAGTTGTCGTGCGGAGGAGGGAAAAAATTCGGCTCAGGGGATCACCCGGTTCCGGGGGTAACTCCTGGATGATCGGCAACGGCTCTGATTGCCCCAAAAAGGGGTTGCGACTGAGATTGCTCAGTTCTCTAGCAATGGCTTGCGGCGGCAACACAAAATCCACATTGCCAGTTGCAACCGCCGTATTAGGCATACTGTTAAATCGCGCCGTGGCATCACATTGGGCAAAGGTGACACCCCCAGCAATCTTGACGGCTTTCACCCCCTCAGCACCGTCTCCATCCATCCCCGACAGCACAACGGCGATCGCTTTGTTGCCGCGATCGGTCGCTAACGACTCAAGAAAGATGTCGGCGGGCAAATATTTGCCCTTACTTTTCTGCCGGGGCGCGAGCCGCAGAATGCCATCGACCAGGGTCATTTGGGCATTGGGCGGAATCACATAGACCGCGTTTGGCTCAACCCGCATCTGGTCTTGCACCTGAAGCACAGGCATGGTAGTCACTCTGCCCAAAATTTCCGACAGCAGGCTTTCATGATCGGGAGACAAATGCTGAATTAGCACAAACGCCATGCCTGTATCCGTTGGCAAATGGCGGATCAGTTCCGTAAACGCCTCTATCCCGCCAGCAGAAGCGGCAATTCCCACCACTGGAAAAGGAGCATCGGTTTGGGATGGGTGATTTGGCTCCGAGTCTGGGTTGACGGGGAGTGAGTCGGATGGATCGTTGGGGACGGGTGACTCAGCAGACATAAATTGTATCGGGATTCAATGCTCTTTTGAACAACACTGAACTAAGCAGTAGTTGAGCGATCGTTTGAGCAGGATCAACAGCAGACTGTCTCAGTTCAACCAAGAAACTGATACTGTTGCCAGATTCCAGGAGGAAAAGCACCACGTCACTTCAATGATATGACGTAAGTACACTTAGGTGACAACCCTCAGTCTACCTGTTTTTGAGCTTAACTGAACCGTATTGGGTCAACACCTCTCCACAACATTGGACTCCCTCATACATTCCGCCTTTAAGTTTGGCTAATGCTGACTTCTAAACTTTATAATGCCAAGTTCAAGATTATTCGTTTTTTGCGTAAAGCCTGAAACTTGAGGTGAATAGTATTGTATAACAATATTTACTATGGATAAACAGGGGACAACACTAAAAGTCTCCTATACAATTTACTTCTATCAAAAACTGCTCTGGGCAAAAGCCAGGGCAGTTTTATATTGGAGAGTAGAAGCGAGATTCTGAATTCTGCGGTAATTATTTCAATTTTATAACTTTTACTGTAATCTCTCCCTGTCCCAACTGAATCGATAAATCTTGTCCCACTTCTAACTGGGCCGCAGCACGAGCGATCGCCCCATTTTCCTGTCTCACCACCGCATAACCACGCTGCAACACAGCTTTTGGGTCAAGAGTTGCCAACTTTTGCCGCAACAATTCCAAATGCTGCTTTGCTTGTTGCGATCGCCCCATCGTCACTTGTATCAACTGCCGACGCTTCCAAACTAGCTTGTCCGTTTCCTGCTGGACTTGCCGATCTAACCGCAAACGTCGCAAACGATTTCGCAATGCTTGCAGTTTATTCTCAGCATTTTCCCCAAAGTCATGCACCGCCTCATGCAAAGCTAAAACTCGCTGCTGATGCTCAGCATACAACTCTGAAATTGCCGGTACAACTCTTTCTGCCGCCGCCGTTGGTGTATGCACACATATATCTGCAACTAAATCTGCCAAAGATTCATCTCGTTGATGACCAATACCAGTAATTACAGGAATCGAGCAACTAGCAACAGCTCGCACCACTCGTTCATCATTAAAGCAGGCCAATTCCTCAACCGCACCCCCACCACGCGATAAAATTAGCACTTCGGCGCGTCCATCGCGGTCAACTCGCTCAATTGCTTTGACGATAGATTCTGGTGCTTGCTCACCTTGTACTGTGGCTGGAGAAAATAAAACGTGTAAACCTGGATACCTTTGCTTGAGAGTTTTTTGAATATCACCCCAAGCCGCCGCAGTTGGTGAAGTGACCACAGCGATGGTTTGGGGGTGGATGGGGAGCGATCGCTTTCTTTGTGGATCGAATAACCCCTCAGCCAGCAAGCGATTTTTTAGTTGTTGATAGCGTAGCGCCTGTAAACCAACACCAGCAGGTAAAGTCTGCCAAACTGATAACTGATACTCTCCCCGTTGCGGATACACGCGAATACTGCCCAAAATAATTATCTGCTCACCAGGAACGGGAATCTGGGCGAGTTTTGGCAATTGGCTATTCCATACCACACACTTAATTCCTGCGGTGCCATCTGTATCTTGCAATGTGAAAAATAACCCACTGCGATGGTGGTTAGCGCTGGAAACTTCTCCAGTTACCCAAACTTGCCGCAATTGTTCATCTTGCTCTAACAGCAAGCGGATATAGTCAGTTAAACCAGATACCGAAAGCGCTGTATCGAGAATGAGAGAGTCGGGGAGGTCGAAAGTCATCAAAGATGCCTGGGAGAATAAATTAATTACGAATTACGAATTACGAATTATTCGGTCAAATTTGATCTGGATTAATCCCTTGCGCCTTGAGTAATTCTGCTAATCTTGCCGCCCGTTGTTCGGCTTGGTTGGCGCGTTGTTCAGCTTGGTTGGCGCGTTGTTCGGCTTGGCTGGCGCGTTGTTCCAACTCCAGAGAAGTCAGGAGTCGTTCACCTGTCTGAGCATCTTCCATGATGACTCGCCCATCCTGAAGTCCAATCAACAGTCCAACTGTTTCACACAAAATGCGTCCTTCCTCATCTGGAGTTAGTGGCAAGTATTGTCCATCAACTAAACGATAACCAAGAACTTCCTCAATCACCTGCTCGCGTTGTCTGCGTCGATCTATAATTAAATACTCCTGCACACCAGCTTCGGCGTAGTGCTTGACTTTTGTTTGTCGGTCTTCCTTGCGATAACGGGGAGAAACTACTTCAATAATCAACGAAGGACGCACACCTTCTTCAGACACAACAAACTCAGTACGGTTCTGTTGTTTATTTTGGATTCCAAAAACGACAAAAGTATCTGGACAATGATTTTTCAGATTGAGAATCCCCCATTTGATAATCAAATCGCGGAAGACTCCTGTGGTTGAATCATTGGCATAACGACGAGTCAGCATATCTTTGACATCACCTGCTGCATCGTCATGAAAGGTACTGTTAGGCAAGTGATATCCTTCTTGTGGATGGAGAAACTCTTCTGAAGTTAGGGGGATTTGGACGTAATCAATACTACCATCCGGTTGGGTGACAATTTCAGTTCGCCAGCCCCGTTCAGCTAATTCATTTGATAAATTCTGGGATGTCGTGGCTGTCATTGCTAAGACTAACCTTTGCTTTTTACATACTGTCAGCCTAGCATACTCAATTTGACAATCTATGTAACCAATTGCTAAAAGAGATTAAAATAATTCGTAATTGATAATACTCGTATGGGTGTGAGAAGCAAGTTACGTAATTTGTATTTTACCTGTTGGGGATTTAGAGGATGTTTGAAAAGTGTTCTTGTCGGTATCAAAAGTTTTAGATCCCTCTAAATCTCCCGATAAATTGGGAGACTTTGATTCTGATTCACCCCTTTATAAGGGTGGTTAGGGGGGATCTAAAAGTGCCTAAAGTCACAGCGAAATACTTTTCAAACAACCTCTTAGACCCCAACTAATTCAAGGCCACCAAATAGGAGATTTTGCTGTGGTACTCAAACCCAATAATTACGAATTACGAATTAGTAATTAGTTGAATGCGATCGCTATTAGATTTTGTAAATAACATTAAAGCAGTAGATAATTACATTGCTTGCTTTAATCTTTTAAAGACTGGAGTAATAAGCTAGGACGTGCAGCTTTTACAGAAAGATAAACATCGGGATAGCGAACAAATATATAGTGTTCATACTCGTACCAATGCATCTCACTCTTTTCTTGGTTGCAAACCTGGCAAATAACCCATAAATTCTTGAATTCTATTGATAACCAGGGATATTGCGATCGGGGTAGTTTGTGATCTATCGTCTTACCACCTTTATCAGAGTAGTGATACCCACAAATTGGACAGTACCAGCTTGAATTTGCTTTGACCCAATCTTTACTTTCTTGGGTTGTTCCACATTCATAATCACCATTAACATAGCGCCAGTAATCGAATTTCCTGTAGTTTTCAAAATCTTGATGAGTTAGTTTGTGATATCGCTTATTACCAATTTTATTTGCAAGCTCAAATAATTCTCTAAGTTCTTTATCTTTGAAATTTACCATAATTTTGCAAAAATTTAATTTTTTATACTTTATTCCAATATCTATTGCTAGTCTTTTTCCTAAAATCAATAAACTCTATTTCTGTATCTGGAAACTGCTTATCGATTTCTTCTGCAATATCATTTACTTCTCTAGATAAATTTTGATTAAAACTTTGTATTTCTTCACTGGTGAGATATTTATTTCCAATTCGGTCGGCTTCTAAAAATAATTCTTCAACTGTTAAGTCATCCAGAGAATATTTATTTAAAAAATCTTCGATTTTGTGATAAAGATTAATAACATTAGTCCAGCCAATATTTTTGTAACAATTTTCTTTTAGCCAAGCTTGATCATCTTGATGAAGCTGAGTTCGATTCTTAGAGTTAGCACGTTGAACATCACGATAACTCATCCTTTGAAAAATTCTTTTTTTGTAAGTCATAAATCCAGTTACTTAGCCTAGTGTCGATTTGAACATAATAATTAAAGCTTGACGAATTTCACTATCTTCATACTGAAGAAGCTTTTTGGTATTCATAGCTAATTTGAGCCTGATTTCATCTATTAAATTTTTTAATGCTTTATTATCTTTTTTGAGTTGCTCATTTGCTTGCATTAGCTCGTTATTTTGAATAGTTATATTTTTAATTTTCGTTTCTAACACTTTGTTTGTGTCAGATAATTTTTCAATTTCACCTTCATATTTTTGATTTTCTTGTTTTTGATATTTATTCAGTTGTTCAATTTTGACAGCATATTCCTGATTATTTTTCTCGATCTCATTGCTTTTCTTTGTTACCAAACCTTTCTGAGCAGCTTGGAGACGTTGACGCTTAATTAGCTCAGAACCAGCAAAAGCCGAAATAGCTCTGCGAATGGTAATCTCATCAGGATTGGTACTAAAGTCAATTACTTCCAATGCACGCATAGCATCTGCTTTTGTCCAACCCTCACTTTCAAGTAGCTTAATACTTTGTGACTTATTCACGTTTACTTGATATGATTTTTGTAAATTATATTACCAGCATATCAATGGATTATCTTGATGCCAACAGCCTCGATTTAACGATAATGGTAACTTTACTAAACTTATCAATTCAATGTCGGAGACTATCGCGGCTTTTGTTGTGGGCAACGGGATTCGACGAACAATTGCGCCATGATAGTAACTAGCCTTTTGTCTCTAGGACAAAGCATTCTAAGCTATGTACAGTCAATAAAGTCAGCTGTTTAAATAATTTTTGTTTGAAATCCCACATTCTGCACCCCAAGGAAGCCATCTCTGAATGCAAGTTGGTATCATTGTGCAGGATTTCCCTAATCAGGTGGCGATCGAGTTACGATCTTGTCACAGTTGATTTTTAATTTGAGAAGTCCGATTCCAGGATTTTCTGGTTAAAATAGTATATCTGTTCTACTCATACTCCAAACCCACATTCCTGAAAATCCATATACTTAGAGGCTCTAATGGCTATCAATACCGATACTTCTGGCAAGCAAAAAGCGTTAAATATAGTACTCAACCAGATTGAGCGCAGCTTCGGTAAAGGAGCAATCATGCGCCTGGGGGATGCTACCCGGATGCGGGTGGAGACAATTTCCAGTGGTGCGCTGACCTTGGATTTGGCATTGGGAGGCGGTTTACCCAAGGGACGGGTAATTGAGATTTATGGGCCGGAAAGTTCCGGTAAAACTACGGTAGCATTACATGCGATCGCAGAAGTCCAAAAAGAAGGTGGCATCGCTGCCTTTGTTGATGCTGAACATGCCCTTGACCCCACCTACGCTGCGGCATTGGGTGTAGATATTAACAATTTGCTGGTTTCCCAACCTGATACAGGAGAAGCCGCTTTGGAAATTGTCGATCAGCTGGTTCGTTCTGCTGCGGTTGATATTGTAGTTATTGACTCGGTGGCCGCATTAGTTCCCCGCGCTGAAATTGAAGGCGATATGGGTGATGCTCACGTTGGTCTCCAGGCAAGGTTGATGAGCCAAGCTTTACGTAAAATTACTGGTAACATTGGTAAATCTGGTTGCACGGTTATTTTCATTAACCAGTTGCGGCAAAAAATCGGTGTTACCTACGGAAGTCCAGAAACCACAACCGGTGGTAATGCATTGAAGTTTTATGCTTCCGTGCGCTTGGATATTCGCCGGATTCAAACCTTGAAAAAAGGTACAGATGAATTTGGTAACCGCGTCAAAGTCAAAGTTGCCAAAAATAAAGTAGCGCCGCCTTTTAGAATAGCGGAATTTGACATTATTTTTGGTAAAGGTGTTTCTACTTTGGGTTGCATTGTGGATTTGGCAGAAGAAACTGGCATCATTATCCGCAAAGGAGCTTGGTACAGCTACAACGGTGATAATATCTCCCAAGGACGAGACAATGCCATTAAGTATCTAGAAGAAAAGCCAGAATTTGCCGAACAAGTTAAGCAACTGGTGCGGGAAAAGCTAGATAAAGGCGCTGTTGTTTCTGCTAACTCTGTATCAAAGTCCAATGAAGAAGAAGAAGAAGAAGAAATCGAATTAGAAGAAGAATAATCAGGAATTATTAATGGTATGGTGCGTTATAAAAACAGCTAACGCACCTTTTCCAGAATAGTGATGCGTTACGCCTGCTGTTTGATTTTAAATTTTTTAGCTGGGATTCTACGGTTTTTGTCTGCTAAAAAAACGGTCTAAAATTTCTGATTTCTGTTCGGAACTGAAGTTGTCATACCAATTGTCAAATTTTTCAACTAGTCCCGAATTTCTCAAAATCTCTAAATTATCATTTGCTTGGTCAATTAGAGGTTTTTGTCTGTCACCAGGATAAGTAGATATTTCTGCTTTGGTATCACTCTTGCGATTCATCAGCTGCATCAGTAACTCTATTGCTACAGTTGGCAAAACGCGGCACTTATGCTCGACAAAAAAGTTAAAAGTCAGACTACCTAAACGAATGCGATCGCCATCTTTGAGTTTGATCGGCTGAAGTGCCCGTTGTTCATTGACAAAGGAACCATTCGTACTGTTAAAATCAATCAAGTAAAAGCCTTGGTCGTCAATATGTTGAATCGCAGCATGGCGACGAGACATATAACTATCAGCAATGCAAATCCCACTGCTGCGATTACGACCTATTGTCCAGATCCGCTGTGGTTGTCGTAAACTTTGGGTCTGATTGTCGCACAAATTAGTCATCAAATAAATGGCAGCAGTATCCACTACCCCATGTACATAAGATGTCTTCGCCCTCTTCAACGATGGTTGATATAGGTTTTCTAGCTGAAGAATCTCATCTAGCAGGCCGCTGTGGTGTTCATACAACTTGAGGAATACCTGATATAAAGTTAATCTCCGTTCTATTTCCGTTTGTGCAAAGTCAGCCATCATACTATAAACCTTCTACTACCTGATTTCGGTTGTGAATATTCTGCTTCAGCCTACAATCAGGGATAATTGCTTTTTAAGTTTCCGCTGCCATCTGAGAAGTTGACTGGCTTAGGAGGGTTAAATTTGACAACTTTTAGTTACTAAATTCCCTGTTGTTTATAACCATACAAATTATGGTAATCTTTATAAGAAATTATGTGATACTTTATTTCTTATTGTAAATAATCCTTTGTTATTTGTAACAGATATAAATCATGAAGATTTGATGAAGATTGCTAAAATGTCTCCGTATTTTTGCTGTGTAATACTATTAAAATAATTCCTGTTATAAATACGTTAAAAAATATCGTTTACAGCTAGAACCGAGAAATTTTTTGACGCAGTTCTGGTACTAATAAAGGAATAGCGTTGAGTTAAAGATTGTTTGTAAAAATTTGATGTAACCACAAGGACAAGGGGGTGTGGAGACAAGGTATCCCCTTGTCTATTTCTTCAATTGGAAGTCCTTAACTTCTGTATGAACCCGAATTATCAAATCACAATAAGCCTCGTTTACCATTGGGGCGCACAGTCATCCAATTTGTTTTTGCTAGTGCTAACTGTTCATCAGAAATTTTAGCATTTGTGAGATTAGCACCACACAAATTAGCTCCTCGGAGGTTAGCATTGCTGAGATAAGCATGGCTGAGATCTGCGCCTCGGAGGTCTGCCCCTTCTAAATCAGAATGATTAAAGTATGCTTTGCTCAAATTAGCGTCTTTGAGATTTGCTCGAGTGAGACTGGCTCTGCCAAAGTCACTATTATGGAGATTAGCTCCTTGAAGATTGGTTTTTTGTAATTGAGCGGAATGGAAATTTGTTCCCGATAAGTCAGCACCTTGCAAGTTCAGTAAACTTAAATTGTGTAGGGCAAAATCCCGTCTCCCTTTCATATAGGCTGTTAGTAAACTTTGGGTATCTAACTTGCGCTCAATTTTAGAATTTGGAATTTGGGAACCATTACCGTTGCTGTTAACCAAAGTCGTTGATTTACCCATTCCAGAAGCTTCGCCAGCTTTGGCTCGTCTAGCGCGAATTGCTGCTGCTACCTGTGCTACTCCTGCACTAGTAACAGCAACAGAAGGATTGCTACATAAAACAGCAGAATCTTCTATGTTGTTGTGTGTTCGCGCTTTAACTCCAGCATCAGGAGATTTAACCAATAAACCCTGTGCTAAGCTGTCTAAGTATGGTTCTATTTGTAAGGCTCTGAGAACGTCTGCCGCTGACTGATAGCGATTACGTACTGATACCTCTAACATTTTCCGCAATACATTGCTCAAGTGGTCACTCACTTGCACAAGCTGCTCCCACATCATCTCACCAGTTGTGGGATTGTAATCTAAATCTTTAGGAGTTTTACTAGTTAGCAAATAAATACATGTCACCCCTAGTGCGTAGATATCACTAGCGTAGACTGGACGCATGGCCATTTGTTCTGGAGGTGCAAAACCAGGAGTACCGATGGCATATGCAGTTAATGCCGTCTGTCCCGATGGACTCGCTGCACCTTGGGTGACTTGATTTTTGACGGCACCAAAGTCAATGAGTACCATTCTGGCATCTTGAGTACGGCGAATTAAGTTAGCTGGTTTGATATCTCGGTGAATTACCTTTTGTTCGTGGATGTATTGCAGCAATGGCAAAGTCTCACTCAAGAATTGCTTGACTCCAGTTTCACTTAACACACCGTTGAGTTTGACTTCCTCCTGCAAGGTATCACCGCTGATGTATTCTTGAACTAAGTAGAATTGTTCATGTTCTTCAAAATAATCGAGTAATCGTGGTACTTGGGGATGATTGCCAATCTTACCTAGAGTTTTGGCTTCTCGCTCAAAGAGTTCTCTGGCCATCTGTAAAACATGTGGTGCGTTTCCAGAAGGACGTAGTTGCTTGATTACGCAACTTGGTTCTCCTGGTAAGGCTTGATCGTTGGCTAAGAAGGTTGCTCCAAAGCCACCTTGGCCTAATGGCTTGACTACCTGATAGCGATCGCGCAACAGTAGTCGTGAGCCACAAGACTGACACCTTTGGCTATTTACCAAATTTTCTGGACTGCGACAGGTAGGATTTAAGCAGTAGCTCATGCGCTGTCAACTCGCTGCGCGAATAATCATAGTGAATTTTATACTCTCTCTCAATTATTTAGATTTCAATCAACTCTTGCCAGGTAATTTTTGCTGGAAATCCTTTGAAGAGTTTCTAAAGTTTAAATGAGATTACTTACAGCGATCGCTAAAACAAAATGATTTATTATACTTACATTATTCAATAATACTTGAATAACTTTATACTAATTTATAATTCAATACCCTTGGGTTAGAGCTAAAAACCTTAAATCGCGTAGGCTGGGGAGCCACTGCGCCCTTGCGGTTTCCCGACTTGTACTCCTTCTCTACGAGACGCTAGGCGAACCCAGAACCCCCAGGGTAGCAAGTGGCGTTTGAGGAACGCTGTATTGGAGCCAATTTAGAATCGACTCCATTAGTCCTGAAGAAACTATTAGCTGGCTTTCATGTTCACACCAATCAGCTGTTCGAGAAGTGCTAAAACATCACTGCGGCTGAGTTTTTCTTTACCATTGGCAAGGGCGTCAAGGGTGCCGTGCGCCAAGGTCAAGGGAATTTGGCAAAAGTCTAAGGCGGGACTGTTAGGAAGGTTTTTGGTGTAAGCTTCTGCCAAGGCTAGATTTCGCCGCGCATACTCTTGCATATTTGCTGCATTCCAACCTTCTGGGAAGAAGTCTACTCCACGTCCGAGATCTTCAGTGTGGTTACGCAGGATATTAACTGCTTGTAAAGCCCGACCAAATCCAATGGCCTGGGTACGATTGGTTTGTGTTCCATCGTACCAAGTCCATAAGTCTGAAAGTAACAATCCCACGGCACCTGCAACCCCAAAGGTATAACGATCCAAATCAGATTCTGTGTCAATTTTCCAATTTATTTCTGCCCAGTAAGCCATTCGGTCTGCCATTGCAGCAGTGGCATCCCAAATTCGAGGTGCAATGCTCTCAGGTGCTAGCAGTGACCATTCTCGAATTCTGAGAGTAACTTCTTCTAGGGAATTCTCATACCCACAAAATCCTGCAAAGAAAGCGTCTACGGCGAAGCCATCAACTCCTGCTTGTAATGTCAGACTGATTGTGCGTAGAAGTTTTGCCTTAGTCAGGTTATCTAGTTCTTGATGATCTTCAATTTCATCAATAGCACGCATACACAAATATGCTGATGCTACTGCTTCTTGCAATCCTGCCGGTAAAAGACTAATTGGAATATAAAAAGTTCGGCTAGTTTCTTTGAGGATTTGCAAAGCATCTCTACGTAAATTCATGTTTTCACTCCCCGCTTGATTTTTACACCACATGAAGTTTGCAGTTTTTTGATGATACTGGATATAGTTTTGACTAAACTTTAAAAACTATAGACTATAAGATACGCTAGTATTTCATCTAAAAATTAATAGTTTTTGGTGTTGCAATTAACAAAACTCTCAAATTTATCAAAGTCTAGTCTAGTATATAGGTTTTTGGTTGCAAAAAAGGTGTCAGGTGTACTTGTATATAGCTATCATGAAGTTTTTAGCGTAAATATAAACAATCATGCTAAGGGCTAAAAGATAAGTGAGAATCGTGACTAAAGTATCTTGTCTTTGTACAGCTTTGATACCTCAACTTAATCGTTTATTTTTCTCAATTACATATACAGTAGGTCAGCATAAAAAAAAACGAGTAGCATGTTATGGCATAAGGCATAGCATTATCTTTGTCATTGATTAATTAATTTTACTTATATTTATTTACAATCAAGTTACAAAAAAAACTGTATTAAACAATACAGTTAAGTTAGCAAAAATAACTAATGGAGGCTTCCGCCTAAGAGCGCCAAGGGTATTTAATTGAAAAAGTCATTAGACTCAAAAGTGTTGCGATCGCACTCTATTTTTTTGAATAACTGTATTCTTTAATCATAAATGATGCAGGTAAAAAAAGCTGGTAGCTGGAAATGAATTATAAAATCACCTTATAAAATGAGCAGCATAACATCAACCAAAATCAGCTACAAAGACTTTAGTTTACTCAATGTTTGATTGTTTAGCGATCGCTGACGTAAAAGTTTTTTAATACCAAAAATTACCGTATATTTACTAGATTATAATAAAAAAGTGGGCAATTACCCCACTCAATAAAACATTTGTGAATATCTAATGTAACTTTTTACTTATCTTCCACTGGTGCCAACCCATTAATCGCTGGGCCATTGATTACCCTTCCTTTCGTATCAAACCGCGAACCGTGACAGGGACAATCCCAGGTCTTTTCTGAGGAATTCCAGGCAACGATACAATTGAGGTGAGTACAGATCGCCGAATATTCCTGTAGTGTGCCGTTTTCGTCTCGGTAAGCTGCGATTTTTGTCAAACCACGGCGCACCACTGCACCTTTGCCCGGAGCGAGTTTTTCCACAGAATCAACATCTCCTGGTGTCACCCAATTTAAGTACTGGGTAGCAACATTGAGATTCTCTGAGATAAATTCACCTACTCCACCAATTTTCACACGCGACGGGTCATAAAGCTCTGCCCAGCTACTTTTTCGCCCCAAAATCAAATCAGTTATGAGTATACCTGCGATCGTGCCGTGGGTCATGCCTATGCCTGTATCACCGGTGACGATGTAGACGTTTTCCTCATCAAAGGGGTTTTTGCCAATGTAGGCAATACCATCATCAGAATTCATTACCTGACCTGACCACTGAAATAAAACCTCTTGTGCCATCGGGAAACGTTCTCGCGTCCATGTCTGGAGTCTGGCATACCGAGTGCTGGCATCGTCAGCTTGTCCGGTTTTGTGGTCTTCACCGCCAACAATTAATACATCATACTGGTCATCAAGCTTCTGTAATCTTACGTAATGGTAAGGATCGAGGGTGTCCCAATAAAGCGCTTTGTAAACAGAACCCCCAGGCACTTTAACACCGATGACAAAAGTCATGTATGGGGCTTGCTTAAAGTGCATCGTAGCCAAATTACTGATGGGTGAGTTGGTTGCTACTACTACAGCATCGGCTGTGACAAGTTTACCGCCGCTCGTTTCAACGTAGGCGGGTAAACCACCTTTGATTTTTTCTACGTGCGTCTCCGTAAAAATTTTACCACCACGGCGTTGAATGGCTTCTGCAAGTCCAGCGAGATACTTCAACGGGTCGAATTGCCCTTGTTGAGGAAAGCGTAGACACACTCCTGTATCAAAATCAGTCAATGGCGCTTTCTTCACCATTTCTACGTTAGTGAGTCCGACGCGGTGTGCAGCTTCTAACTCGTGTTGGATTTCATCCAGTGATTTCGCGTCTGGGGGAAACAGATAGCCATCAAGTCGCTCAAAATCGCAGTTAATATTTTCTTGGGTAGCGATCGCCTCTATAGTATTAATTGCTGTTGTATGACTTTGGGCAATAAGTTTTGCGCCTTCTTTACCGTGTATTTGCTCAAGTTCGTAGTAACGTTCAGTTAGCACATTTGACAGGTGTGCTGTTGTCCGTGCGGTTTGACCGCCACCAATCAGTCCATCATCCAGCACAACTACAGACTTACCTTGGCGGGTTAAAATATAGGCAGTTGACATCCCCGCTATCCCAGCACCCACAACGCACACATCTGCATTAATATTTTCGGTAAGTGCCAGTTGTTCTGGAACTCTTGCCGTTGTCATCCAAATAGAAGTAGTTTTACCAGAGTTGTTTTGCATATTTTTGTAGAGTCTCAAGCCTAACTTAATCTGCTGGAAATAGCTTTATTAAGCTCAGGGGAATGAAAAATCAAAAGTCACAAAAAAGAAAAAATATCAAGATATTTTTACCGTGATTTTTGTAACTATATATCTTTAACCCTTGTAAAACATCACTTAAGGTTTCGATTCCAGCGTCTTATTGTGTAAGCTTAGACTATTATTTGTAAATGTTGTATCTCCACGATGATAGACATTAAAATATACTTTATTGAAGATGAAATCGAGAGAAATATATATTTGATAAAAAATTAAATTATGCTGTAATTATAGCGTTTTACCACAAGCGTGAGGTACACCTGTAAGGGCATGGCAGTGCCGTGCCCCTACACCTTGCGATATGATGTTGTACTGCATCTGAATGGCGTCATATATAGCGATTTTCATTTGAATGAGGTACACCTGTAAGGGCACGGCAGTGCCGTGCCCCTACACCTTGCGATATGATGTTGTACTGCATCTGAATGGCGCCATATAGGACTCAAGAGTGATGGTGAAGATCGTTCAGATCAAAGTAGGAGAACAAACCAACGAATCAGATTTGAAAAATCGCGCTCACTGACTATTTTTACTAGTATTGGCGATTTTTTTGATGGTGCTATGCTCTAGTTAGTGCCTTGAAAATTTGGTTACTCTAAGAGAATGTTTGAAATGTATTGGGCTACACAAGCAAAGTCCATCTTCCTGGACTAAGTAAAAAGCAAGGTTTTTAACCCACGTTCGCGTAGCGTTCCCCTCAGGAGAAGGGTCGGTTGGTCAAAACTGTGGGATGTAGACAAGCTAAACATTAGTGTAAATTCCACCCAGAGAGCGGCTATGGACACTTACACCGTCTGGAGTGATTGTAGAATTTGTGGTGTTGGGGACTTCCAAGGAAAAAAATATTCCATCCCTGCGGGACGCACTCGCGTTCGTAGGGTAGCACAGCTGTGCTACCCGAAAAATGTACAAACAATTTGGGATAATTTATTTTCTGGAAGTCCCTTGATGAAAAACAGCGCTGCCAAGATGATGCCAAGTGAAATGCCCTGGAATTAGAAAATCTTCACAAAGGTCAATTTTTGAACCACCATTATTGCTTACTCTAAATTGTCCAATAAAAAATATGCATAGGGGTAGATGAAAAACAACTAAAGGGGTAGCATAAAATACAATGGACATAAATGATTAACCCGTAGGAAATACGGTAATTTATTACGCTAGATAGATGCGGTTAGAGAACACTCAATGTTAAAGGTTAACCGCTTGCAACTGCAAGATATACTTAAAATTCCTGCAAATTCATTTGTGGCAAAAATCGCAAGTGCGATCCCCCTTTTGGTTGGTAATTTAGTACTAATTGGCTGGTGGCTTGAAATTGATCTTCTTAAGCGCGGTTTTCCTGGTAGTCCCGCCACAATGAAATTCAACACAGCGCTGTGCTTTGTGCTGTCTGGGATGTCGCTGTGGCTGTTTTTAAGAGGAGGGGAAAACAGGGGCAGAGGGGCAGGGGGCAGAGGGGCAGGGGGAAAGAACAATTCAAAATTACCGCTACTCCTGGACTCTTCTATTTTCCAGGGTTTGTGCGATCGCGGTGACCACAATTGCTGGACTCACAATCTGTGAATATCTGTTCGGCTGGAATTTTGGTATTGATGAGTTGGTAATTCGTGACTCACCAAGCAGTTTGGCAACATCCCATCCGGGGCGAATGGGGGTGAACACAGCACTCAATTTTATGTTGGTGAGTGTAGCCTTACAGTTTCTGATTCATCAAAGAAATCACCGCAGTTATTGGTATGCCCAAATTCTGGCTTTGATAGCTACTTTGATTTCCTTTCAAGCGCTTATGGGCTATGCCTACAAAGTCAAAGTTCTTTATGGACTTGCTC
This sequence comes from Desmonostoc muscorum LEGE 12446, assembly GCF_015207005.2. Classification (GTDB taxonomy): domain Bacteria; phylum Cyanobacteriota; class Cyanobacteriia; order Cyanobacteriales; family Nostocaceae; genus Nostoc; species Nostoc muscorum. Next base: position 8,668,761 of record NZ_JADEXS020000001.1, on the reverse strand, counting down.
CTTATACAACATCAATGGCGTTACACACAGCGGTGTTGTTCAACTTACTAGGTATAGGCATTTTGTGGGCGCGGGCAGAACAGGGGTTAATGAGAGTAGTTACAAGTGATAACTATGGCGGCTTACTTGCACGTCGTTTATTGGTTGCCGCGATCGCAGTACCTTTTATATTAGGGTGGGTAATTGTTGAAGGTCAACGGGCAGGACAATACGATCCAGCTTTTGCAGTATCAGTGTTTGCCATTATCTTGATTGTAATTTTTACGGTTTTGATTTGGCAAAGTGCGAGGGTTATTGAACACCTCAGTCATCAGCGTGATATTTCTGATGACCTACACCTACGCGCCCAAGAAGCACTCAGAGCCTACGAAGATAAACTGGCAAGTTTCGTAGATGCTAACGTTATCGGCATTGCCTTTGCTGATGTGTACGGCGGTATCCACAAGGTAAATGACGAATATCTCAGGATAATTGGTTACACGCGGGAAGAAGTGTTAGCAGGTGCCTTAAGCTGGAGAGAGATTACTGTTCCAGAGCATCGACACTTAGACCAACAAGGTATCGCCGAAGCCAAGGGAAATCCCAAAGGTGCTTGTACACCTTACCAGAAAGAATACATTCGCAAAGATGGTAGCCGAATTCCGATTTTAATTGGTTACGTGCTGTTGGGAGAAAAACGCGAAGAGTCAGTAGCGTTTATCCTAGATTTAAGCGAACGCAAGCAAGCAGAAGCAGAGCAACAAAAATTAGTATCGCTGGTAGAAAATAGCTCTGACTTTATCGGCATCGCTACCCTTGAGGGACAATTACTTTATATAAATGATGCAGGTCAAAAGTTAGTAGGGCTTGCAAGCCTTGAAGAGGTGAAGCAAAAGGCAGTATTAGATTATGTCATGCCCGAAGACAAAGATTATTTTCAACAGCATATACTGCCGACTGTGCGATCGCAAGGGCGGTGGCAGGGAGAATTCCGCTTTCGACATCTGCAAACAGGTGAATTGATACCAGTTGATTACAACATCTTCACCGTTACAGAGAACAACACAGGACAACCAATTGCTCTGGCCACTGTGACTCGCAACATCAGCGAGCAAAAACAGGCTAAGGAACAAATCCTACAACTAAACAAGGATCTACAGCGCCGCATCACTGAATTACAAACTTTGCTGGAGGTAATTCCCATTGGCATTGGCATTGCCGAAGATCCAGAATGCAAAAATATTAAGGTCAACCCTGCTTTTGCTAAGCAGTTAGGAATATCTTTAGAGACAAATGCTTCCCTGAGCGCTCCCTTGGATGAAAAAGTGACAAGCTTTAAAATTTGCCGCCAGGGAAGGGAACTCTCACCAGAAGAACTTCCCATGCAGTACTCTGCTGCTCATGGTGTCGAAGTGTTGGATGTAGACCTAGAAATATTACATGAAAGCGGAAAAATAGTCAACCTTTTGGAGTACGTTGCACCTTTGTTTGACGAGGAAGGGAAGACCAGAGGGTGCGTTGGTGCATTTTTGGATATTACAGAACGCAAGCAGGCAGAAGAAGTACTCCGCAATCAGCAAAAATGGCTGGAAGATGTGTTAAATCTCATGCCAAGACCGCTGTTGTTTATCGAACCAGGAACGGCACGGGTAACTTTTGCCAATCGCTCTGCTGACGAATTAGCTGGGGGCGAATTTCCTAAAGGTATACCAGCAGCAGAATATCACACAGTTTACCACTATACGGATGCGGCAGGAAATCGCCTTCCCAATGAGCAAATGCCAGGAGTACGGGTGGCTCTTGGCGAACGTCTGAATGGGTTGGAAGTAGACTGGCATACTAGTTCTGGTGTGCGCTCTCTACTGATATTTGCTGATACCTTGCCAGCAATGCACGGCCATCCAGCTATCTGTATTTTGGTGTTTCAAGATATTAGCAATCTCAAGCAGGTAGAAAAAGCGCTTTCCGTTGGTTACCAAAGGCTAAAGCTACTTTTTGAGACAGCTAACGATCTGCTATCGAGCCAGCAACCAGTGGTATTAATCGATAGTGTCTTCCGAAAACTCTCGGAGCAAATTGGTTTAGATGTTTACTTTAACTATATGGTTGAGGATAACTCTCAGGTAATGCGGTTGCAGTCTTACGGTGGCATTTCCCCAGAACTGGCGAAGGAAATTGAGTGCTTGGCATTTGGTCAAGCGGTTTGCGGTACTGTCGCCCAGGAGGGTCATCCAAGATCTGTAGAGAATGTGCAGCAATCAACTGACCCGAAAACACAATTGATTCGTTCTTTAGGAATTAGTGCTTATTATTGTTACCCGTTAATGGCACAGGGACGGCTGTTGGGTACTCTTTCCTTTGGCAGCAAGACTCGGCTAAGCTTCACCGAGAATCAAAAGGGGATGATGCAAGCTGTGTGCGACCAAATTGCGATCGCAATGGAACGAGCTAGTTTAATTGCATCTTTACAGCAGCAAACTGAGGAACTGCAACAAGCTAACCGCATGAAAGACGAGTTTCTCGGCATATTATCCCACGAATTGCGATCGCCCCTCAATGCTATCCTTGGCTGGGCACAACTATTGCAACGCAGCAAGCTCAACGAAACCCAAATCGCTAAAGGGATGGAGACAATTGAGCGCAACGCTAAGGCGCAAACTCAGCTAGTTGAAGACCTACTGGATATATCGCGGATGATTCGAGGCAAATTACGCCTGAATGTCCATACTTGTAATTTAGTGCCGATGATTGAGTCGAGTCTAGAGACTGTTAGGCTAGCTGCCCAATGTAAAGAAATCGATTTGAGATTTTCCCTCGTTCCTTCGCCAGAAACCGAAAATTCCGAATATCGAGAAATAGAATTCCCAACCAATCAACATTCAAAACACAGCCTCCTTGGCAAAGATTCAATCTTCCTAGTTTCCGGTGATTTCGAGCGGTTGCAGCAGATCATCTGGAATCTACTATCCAATGCCATCAAGTTTACACCGACTGGAGGACGGGTAGAGGTGCAATTGTCAGTAGTTGATGGTCAAGAAAAACAACAAATAACCGACAAATATGCCCAAATTCAAGTAATTGACACAGGTATTGGCATGAGTGCTGATTTTCTGCCTTATGCATTTGAGCGTTTTCGTCAAGCTGATAGTTCTAGTACCAGAACCTATGGGGGATTAGGACTAGGATTAGCGATCGTCCGTCATTTAGTAGAATTACATGGCGGTGTCGTCTATGCAGATAGTCCGGGTGAAGGACAAGGCGCAACATTTACAGTCAAGCTACCACTTCTGAAGAGTCCGCTCCTCTGCCCCTCTGCCCCTGTGCCCATCTGCCCCTGTGCCCATCTGCCCCCCTCCCTTGTTGGTGTGCGGGTACTGGTTGTCGATGACCAAATTGATAGCCGTGAATTTATCACCACAGTACTCCAACAGTACCAAGCCGAAGTTCAAGCAGTAGAATCAGTTCAAGAAGCATTGCAAGTAATTTCACAATGGAAACCTGATGTATTAGTTAGCGACATTGGTATGCCCCAAGAAGATGGTTACTCTTTGATTCGGAAAGTGCGATCGCAATCTCCAGAATTAGGAGGAAATATTCCCGCAGCAGCACTGACAGCTTATGCTAGGGCGGAGGATCGGATGCGGGCGATACAAGAAGGTTATCAGATGCATTTGCCGAAACCTGTTGAGCCGGCTGAGTTAGCAACAGTAGTGGCCAGTCTGGTTGGGCGGACTTGAAAAATCAGAATTCAGAATTCAGAATTCAGAATTCAGGAGTTAGGAGTTAGGAGTCATACAGTTTCACTTTAAGGTTGATACAAATACCTTGGTAGGGGCGCACAGCTGTGCGCCTAGTTGCGATCAGGAAATCTAATCTAAGCTGCTCTATATTTAACTTGGAGAATTAGGGCGGGCAAGATGCTGACCCGACAAGAGTTTGATTGAATTTAAATATGTAAGAGTAATCATTCTGTAAATACACACAAGACTTAAGCGATCGCCTTTTTTATTAGACAATTTGAGTTTGGAGGTGGAATGGTAAGGGTTTGAAGGGGGGGCGATGTCTACGACGGGCTACGCCTACGCGCTAATGCAATCGTTGATACAGGCTACATTATTAATTAGCTCAATTTTTATAGTCGAGAAGTGTTGTACAAATCACTGGAAGCGGGTAATTTCCAAATCCAGTGCCAACATAGCTTTTGTATGGTAGATGTTCAAAGATTAATTGATGATGTTTGATTGACTTCACAAAAACCTATGTCTGAAAATATAACCAGAAATCAAGTTTTCATCAGCTATAGTCATCAAGATCAGCAGTGGCTTACCAAACTTCAGAAGCACCTCAAACCAATGATTCGCAACCAAAATATTGTTGTGTGGGACGATAGTAAAATTCAACCTGGCGCAAAGTGGCGCGAAGAAATTGAAAATGCTTTAGTAGCTGCAAAAGTGGCAGTGTTGTTGGTTAGCCCTGATTTTTTAGCATCAGATTTTATTGCTGATAATGAGTTACCCCCATTATTAGATGCGGCTGAAGCCGAAGGGCTGACGATTATTTGGATACCTTTGACTTATAGCAACTATGAAGAAACAGAAATTGAAAAGTATCAGTCAGCGCACCCTCCCAATCAACCTTTAGAGAGCCTCAATTCTGCACAAGAGAATCAAGCTTGGGTAAATATCTGTAAGAAGATTAAAGCAGTAGTTCTTCAGTAGAAGATAGAGAATATTCTCTCCTTTTATGAATGTATCAAAACAGCATTATTGCTCCTAGATGGAAGGTCAATGTTGAGTATACTAGGATTATAATCACGAACAGAAAAGGCAATTATGACACTTGAGCAAATAGAAGCTGCCATTCTGAAGCTTCCGCCTGATGAATTCCAAAAATTTCTGGAATGGTTTTCAGATTTGGATAATCAGCGCTGGGATGAGCAGGTAGAGAAAGACATTGAAGATGGGAAGTTGGAAGATTTAGCCCAAGAGGCGATCGCTGATTTTGAGGCTGGCCTCTATCGGGAAATCTAATGCACTACACCACTCGTCGATTTTGGGAATCTTACGATGCTCTACCTGAAAATGTGCAAAAAACAGCGGATCAATGCTATGAGTTACTTAAAGCAGATCCCTCTCACCCATCCCTACATTTCAAAAAAGTTGGCAAGTATTGGTCAGTCAGAGCAGGACAAAACTACCGAGCATTAGGTGTAGAAGTCCAAAAGGGTATCTTATGGTTTTGGATCGGCACTCACGGAGAGTACGATAATATTATCGGCAAATAATAGCGATCGCTAATTTTGAGGCTAGTCGCTAATAGTTGCCTATTTACCCACGCAAAAAGCTTCTTAACCACCTAATCGCCTCACTTGTTGTTTGCTCGTTTGCAATTTGGAGGCATTGCCGTACAATTTCTGCAACGTTAGGAAAGTAAATGCTTTCTGTAATTGCGTAGTTTTCACCCTGCAATCTATAAACTAATAACTGCTTATTTTTTAACAGCCAAATTTCTGGCACTTTATAAGGAAGATAATCATTAATATCCGTATAACTAGTAATATCTATCTCAATTACTAAATCTGGTGGAGGATCTTTTTGCCAGTCAATACGATTTTTACCTACCACGGATCTCCAATTTTCAATATAAAAGCAATAGTCAGGCTCAATACCACTAAATTCTGGCAAACTCATAGTGATGGGCGTAAATGAGTCGTATCTGCGGTTTAAGTGGTCAAGTATAGCTATTATTATCAATGCCAGCAAGCTGACATCTCTTCCGTGTTCTGGTAGCGGTGCCATTAACAAAATTTCTCCTCTGCGATATTTAATGCGAGGGATGGCGCGATCGCCAAGTTGCTCACTAAGTGCTTGATAATCTTGCCAAGATCCCAAAAGTTTCAACACTGCCCCAGCTGGCAACTCTATTTTTTCTGGTGTAATTACGGTATTCATAATGATAAATTTAAAACGGTGTATTTACTTCTAAATGAAGAGTTTCTCCCGATCGCGGATGCTTGAAACAAAGTTCTCTAGCGTGTAAATGTAACCGATTAGCATTCGCACAGCATCCATAAAGGCGATCGCCTAAAATAGTCACCCCCAATCCTTGCACATCTGCCGCATGAACTCTCAATTGATGGGTACGTCCTGTTAGAGGCGTAAACTCTACGCGGGTGTAATCTCCTTCCCTCGCCATCACCTGGAATTGCGTCAAACTCGGTTTACCCCGCTGCCAATCAACTTGCTGATAAGGGCGATTTTCAGGATCTCCCCACAATGGCAATTCAATTGTACCTTGCTCGACTCTCACAAAACCTGCAAGTAAAGCCTCATAAACCTTGTGAACCTCTCGCTGCTGGAACTGTTGGCCCAGTTGTCGATGAGTTTGGCGATCGCGTGCCAACAACAAAATACCAGATGTTTCTTGATCTAATCGATGCACAGATGCAAGTGTCGTGCCATCAGGTAACAGATTACACAAGCGACTCCAAACACTATCTTGGCGATCGCCATAACGCCCAGGTACCGAAAGTAGTCCAGCCGGTTTGTTCACAGCAATCAGCCATTCGTCTTCATAAATAAAAGTGACCTCTCCCCCAACCCCTCCCCTATCAGGGGAGGGGCTTCTTACTCCCCCTTCCCTAGCAGGGAAGTTAGGTTTCAAGCCAGAGAGCAAAAACCCCATCAATGGCTGACATCGTTCGGCACATGCTCCATAAAATTCTCCCTGGATTTTATCTTGATTTAGTGAAGATGCCCCCCACCAAAATTCTGCCATTGCCAATGGTTTGAGATGATGTGTTGCAGCATAATGAAGTAGTTTTGGGGCACAACAGTCTCCAGTGCCAGTGGGTGAGCCTTCTGGCATCAATTGTTGCAACGATCGCGATCGCCCCGCAAAATTTGTCAGGCTGTAGCTGGCGTGCATTTGAGCTTGTAATTGCCGTGACAGTGCTTTACGCTGTTGTTTGAGTTCTCGAATCCGGGCATCTGCGGCTGTAATTAACTGCTGGAGGGGCTGTAATACTGCATTTTGCTGGCGTTTAAGTTGTCGTCGTTCGATTCCCTGTTGACGACTTTCGGCGTCGAGTTGTTCAAGGGCAATATTCAGGGCTTCTCCAGTGAAAGTATTGCAGATTTGCTGGCGTTTTTCTTGTCGTTGATGTTTGCAAATGCGATGGCGATCGCTCATTGCTTGTAGTTGCTGTTCAAACTCACCAGACAATGTTTTGTACTGCTGGCGATCGTTGAGTTGCTTCAAGGTGAGGATTTCTTCCTTGATGGCGTCTAACTCTGCCAAGGTGCGGGCTTCCTGGAAAGCAACTTCGTCTCTTCCGGGAATTGGTGGCACCCAGCCCTCAACCACACTGCAACCATGCAAAAGACCAGAGAAAGCTTTAAGTACTCGTTGTTCGCCATTAGGCAACTCAACCAATAATATGCCATACATTTTGCCTTCACGAGAATAACAGTCATCTTTGGCAAGGTGTTGCATTAGTCCGTGGGCGATGGCTTCGGACAATGGGGTGCGGGGTAATTTCAAGCGATGTCTACGAGGGGCTACGCCTACGCCACTTTGGGAACAACAGCCTTCATAGTAATAACTAGGGGATGAGTCGCCCAGAGCAAAATCACAGTCTATGAAATCGGAAACGAGGTGCAGAATTACCATACAAGGTATGATTGCAAATCTGACTGTACATTTCAACAATATCTAAAATTATTAATCATTACTGAATAAAAATAACCCCGATTTATTAAATAAATCGGAGTTATAAGCCTTAAATTAATTCAGAATTCTGTTAGCGCAGCGGGGCGTAGCCCATTCTGAATTCTGAATTCTCTTTTAATACACCAAACAAGTCTGTATTATTTAGCCAGAATTACTCGGAGAATCGCTTTCCTGTGGATTGTATGTTTCTGTACTTTCCTGTGGATTGTTCTCTTGTGCTGAATGTTCTTCAAATGAGCTATCTTTTTCAGGTTGTTTGGGAGTTGTGGTCATTCCATGATGCTCTTGTCCTCTCAGTCCTAGATATGTGGCGGAACTGATTCCTTGTAGAGTTAAAAGTGTTTCATCAAATTCCGGCATTGCCATATTTTTGCCGACCTCCCAAACAAAAAATATTCCGATGGCAACCGTCCAAATAAATGTTTGAAAACGATGAAAATTGACTCCATTAATATCTGATAATATATCTTGAAAAAAGCCTTCAGAAATTCGTTGAGTCCCCTTTCTCTTATTATCATCACCTTGTCCATCAATTAAGGAACTACCAAATGCTGTTACCGAATTAATCCCCAATAATACTAGGGATTGTTGGTTTAAAATATTGGTATAATCTCCTGTTATACCGTAGATAATCATGTAAGAACCAAAAATTATCAATGTCCAGAAAGCAAGTTGAGACACCGATAGACTGAACGGATTTTGATTTATTTTTTTCCTACCAAGAAAAATTTGAGCAATTCGGCTTTTCCGTTGTTCAGGTTCAATGTTAACTTGTTTTGTGATCAACTTTTCCTCACCATCGATCACCTCTTTTTTCGAGTAAACTCCTTCTATCCCAGAACTCCGAAGAGTATTTCGGCAATACCTGGTGAATAATAATAGAACACCTAAAAGTAGAAGAAGACACAGCCAAAAGCGCCACGATAACAGAACTATTTGGATTTGCGGAGGTGACTGAGGATCGCTGAATGGAATTGCAATTTTGTTGGGACAGCCTACGCCTACTATGACGTTAATACTGTATTTACTGGCTCTACCAATCAGAGCATTCCATGCATTTTGAGATGAGTCATTACGTTCAAGTCGAAAGGCTAACCAATTCTCATCAACAACTCTTTTTTTATCTTGATCCTCAACCATAACGATGGTTGGTTGTGCGTATACCTCCCTTAGTTCATAGCCATTCAAGTACAAGACTAATTGTCGAGGATCGAATGGATTGCCCTTAGCAGTTGAGTTTGTGGCTGCTGACAGTCCTTCAACTCTAAGCTTAATGCGATCGCCCATTTTAACTCGGCCACCACCATTGTCAGCGATGACTTGTTGAGTTCTGAGATTAGGAGGAACTGAACAAGTCCGAGATGGTGCAAAATTCAGAGAAGGAACATCTGGAGTATCTTGAGCGATGACAGCAAAATTGAGAGAAACAATTAGACAAAACACCAACACAAAAATAGCAGCAAATCTTTTCGTATTTCTATGCATTGGGCGGTATTCCAAAGCGATCAGTATAACGGTAGTTTAACCATACTTGAGTCACTCCAAATATTAAAAAACTTGTCTGAAAAACAAATTGTAATCTGTCCTTTAGAGACCATTTATAAAGTAAATCTTAAGTAGGGTGCGTTACGGCTTTGCTATCACGCACCGCAATATAGCAATCCGATTTGATTTGGAGAATCACTTGTAGAGGTAAGGGACTCTTTATTGGGGACTGGGGACTGGGAAGAAGGAATAAAGGTGTACCTAGCTTCCGAAAAATCAAATATGAGTCCTATACAAGATGGTGCGTTAGGCGCAGTTCATATTTTTCGCGATCATTAATCTCAAAATATGCGCCTAACACACCCGACAATAATTTTATTTTTACTTTATAAATAGCCTCTTATTATTTGTCCTTTGTCACTTGTCCTTTCTCCTTTGCTAATAACAAATGACTAATGCCCAATGCCCCAATTCCTACTTGATTTGACAAGTCGGAATGCGAGAGAATAAAGCAACACATAATCGCCACCAGGAAGCTGTGGCGATCGCACTATGCCATTCCCAAACACCCAATACCTTTACCCGCCAAACTTGCTCAAAAAAACAAAAGTAAGGTAACAGCCCATTAGGAGCATCGTCATTTACATTTAGCTCACTATAATCTATCCAGGAATCTTTTAAACGCCAGCCAACGCGATTGGCAAAATCAATACAAGTTTGAGAACCAGCGACATTATCATTACCAATCATCAAAGCTAGCACAGGATCGCCGCCAGAAGTATCTTTAATACTCTCCCAAATGCGTTTCTGAACGCTAAAACCAAAGCGTCCATGACTATATTTAACCCAGAGTCTATCCATAGTAGATAAATCACTGCCAGAAAAGTTTTCCAAACTTGCTAAATCAAGATAGCGTTTTTCTTCTTTACCAGCTATTTTCAACATCAGAGTTGTGGTTTCCTCATCCGCCTCCAACCATCTCCCAGCTTTGAGTAAATCTCGCAATTGAGTGTAATCTACACCCACTGCTGAACTCAAATCATCTACATCTTCAGCTTTTTGCTCAGAAGTATCACTAGAAAAGAAATTTTTTCCTGGGAAAACTTCAATCACACCTTGAGATCCAAACAACCAAAAATATAATTGGATATCAATGCCTGACAATTCAACTTGTAATTGTGTAATCCAAGCTGCTGCGGTTAGTCCAGATTGTTGAATCGTAGGGGTGGTAGGGTAGCACAGCTGTGCTAACTTACTGAGAGTGTCCACCAAAGAAGAAGCAAAGCATTGATTTTCCGAAGATGGCGCAGCAGCAGCAATTAAACATTGTTCAGCGTCTAGTCCTAATTGCAGTTCTTCCACCCAATCCCGGAGAGATACACAGCTGTTGCTTCCTAGAGGACAATCGAGGATAATAATTTGTTGCGATCGACAGCGGCGTAGCTGTTTTCTTAACCAAGAACGATTAATTACAACATTATCAGAAAGTACGAGTACAGCTTCTCCTTGTTCTGTTTCTTGAATCTGTCCTCTGAGATATAAAAATACAGTTGGAATTTCTTCTAGAAGATTGTTGCTAGTGGGTGATTCGGAAAAAGATTCAGATAACAAACACTTTTGAATTGCTTTACGGACATCTGAAGCCGGGGTTTTTTCGCTAACACTCCAATAATTTACCTCAAAGCCACCAGATGTATTGAGTATTTTACTCAAAGCTAAAGCACTCTTGCTTTTGGGTAATCCCTCTATTACTAATGCTTGTCGTGGATGTCTTGTAGACACTGTTTTATCTGGTTTAATTCCTAAAATTACCTCTCCAATTCCTTCCACAATTCGCTTAGGTGTTTGCGATGGATATTCTGAATGAATTTGGTTGTCGCCTCGGCCTTTTTTTAGCTGATTAATTACCCGCAATTGCTGGTTAGCTTTATCTATATATGCCAGTGTTTGGTGATAGACGTAGCGATAAAGTCCATCTGCTTCAATCACGCCTTGGAAATCAGCAGCTTCTCCCCGCAATCCCCGAATTAAATAGTAAGTGAATACTCCATGTTTTAATTGCGGAAATTCCCAAGATTGTTGCCCTTGGTCGCAAGATAATAGGGCATAAAATCCTTTTCTTTTAGCAGCGCGTTGTCGGAGAATTTCTACTAATTCTTGTGTGGGGTTGAGTTGGGGATCTATTGGTGTTTCTCCCCTAGCACCCAACAATGTCATGTTACCGCTATGACAAGCATCCAGCCATAAAAGTTGCTGCTGGGCAGGACAATTTTCTAATAATTGCAATAATTCCTGCAACTTCAAACCAGTATTTATTAAGTTGTCTTTTTGAGTATCTTGGAGACACAATACCACCTGTTGACTCGATGGCTCTAGCATTCCATGTCCGGAAAAATAAAACAGAACAGTGTCAATGGATTTAGTAGCAGCAGCTACTTCTTTGAGACTGGTACGGATATTTTCTAATCGGGGCTGCTGCTGAGCAAAATCATGGTAGATTCTGACATCCTTTTGGGGAAATCCCATAGTTGCAGCGTTTAATGCTTCCCCTAAACCCTGACAATCTACTGCTGAGTAACGCAAACAGGGTATTTGCTCATCCTCGTATTGGTTTACTCCCACCAGTATCAGCCAAAGCTTTGCTAAGCCGGTTTCTAAGGCATGAGTTGAGTGACTAGTACGAACACCGACTGGACACATCTTTTAAAATTCCTTGACAGGAAGAGTACGGTAGGTTTTATATAAATATTATTCAATCGTACTGACATCAATTACTGAAGTTGGTTCCAAAAGACTAGCGATCGCCATGACTACATTACTGATAAAATATCTAAAATGCGAGAACTTTACCCAGCGATCGAGCCTTACCTAGAAGGAAATTTACAGGTTTCTGACCTGCATACTATTCATTTTGAAGAATCAGGTAACCCCCAAGGTCAACCCATCGTTTTGCTGCATGGAGGACCTGGTGGCGGATGTCCACCTTTTTATCGCCAATATTTCCACCCAGAAAAATGGCGGGTAGTGATGTTTGACCAACGCGGTTGTGGTCAAAGTAAGCCCCATGCTGAATTACGAGAAAACACCACTTGGGATTTAGTCAGTGATATCGAAAAACTACGCCAACATTTAAATATAGAAAAATGGACAGTCTTTGGTGGAAGTTGGGGTAGCACTTTATCATTAGCCTATAGCCAAACCCATCCCTCTCGATGCACGGGATTAATTCTTCGTGGTATCTTTATGCTCAGACAAAAAGAGTTGCGATGGTTCTACCAAGAAGGTACTAGCTATATTTTTCCTGATGCTTGGGAAGAATATTTAAAACCAATTCCCATAGATGAGCGTGACGATCTAATTGCAGCATATTACAAACGCTTGACCAGTCCAGATTTAGAAATTCAATTGACAGCAGCGCGTGCTTGGTCAATTTGGGAAGCTAGTACAAGTAGACTTTTTTTCGATCCTGAACTCATGCAAAAGTTTGGCGACAGTGAATTTGCCTCAGCTTTTGCTCGGATTGAATGCCATTATTTTATCAATAAGGGATTTTTGGAAACAGAAGATCAATTACTTTTAAATGTTGACCGCATCCGCCATATCCCCGCTGTAATTGTTCAGGGACGTTATGACGTAGTTTGCCCAATGATATCAGCTTGGGAATTACATCGTGCTTGGCCAGAAGCCGAATTTATTGTAATTCCTGATGCAGCTCATTCCATGAGCGAACCAGGAATTTGTAGTGCTTTGATTGAGGCAACAGATAAGTTTGCAAACTGAATTAGCATCGAAATGCACAACAGGAAGATTTGACCTGAAAAAAATCTTTCATGACTCGTTTGAGTGAACTAAACTTAACCCACCTGATAGCTTGATTCACTTCTACCCACTGGCGTTTTCTTTTAGTTGCTTCTGGATAATCTTCACTCAAGATATCTACTGGTAGTAAATACATTTTGACCTGGTAAGCTTTGCCTTGTTTGCGGTATTTATAAGTGCCCAGTTGATTCGCGTCCACCTGTCCAATCACCCCTGCTTCTTCCCATGCTTCTTTGGCTGCTGAATCAGGCGGACTCATTCCCGACGGAATATCTCCTTTGGGAATTACCCAGTGTTGATAGTTACGAGTTGTAATCAATAGGATTTCGACTCTACCATTGTTAACTCTATAAGGAATAACTCCAGACTGTTTAAAAACTTTGCTAACTTTTCGACTCATACAACTTACATCCTGTACTCTTTAATTGTTTTGTACAATGTTTACTTCATAAAGTCGAGAGCTGATACCGGGTAATTTTTGATTTATTCTTTGTTTATCAATTTCTTTTCCCTACTCCCTTACAGACGGGATTAATCGCGTCTTTACCCACTTCCTTTTACATTTATTGACCACTTTTGAGCCGCGCAATGTCACGCAACGGTGGTGCGCCGAACAACCGACTGTATTCACGGCTAAACTGTGAGGGGCTTTCGTAACCCACGTAATGACTAGCTGTTGCCGCATCCATGCCCTGCCCTAGCATTAAGCGACGGGCTTGTTGGAGCCTAAGTTGTTTTTGATATTGTAAAGGACTCATGGCGGTGACAGATTTAAAGTGATGATGAAGAGATGACGGACTCATACAGGCTTCGTGGGCGATCGCATCAATGCGAAATGGCTTTTCATAGTTCCATTTGAGCCAGTTGATCGCCCTGCTGATCCCCTGGAGCCGTTTATCGACTAGGGCAATCTGTCGCAATCGCGCACTTTGTTCGCCTGATAGCAAACGGTAGAGAATTTCTCGTACAACCAAAGGCGCGAGGATGGCAATATCTTGGGGAGTTTCCAACAACTCTACAAGTCGGATCGCTGCATCCAGCAGTTGGGGAGTAACGGGACTCAAAGACAAGCCTGGTTCTGGTGGTTGGTTAGCAGCAGCGTCTAATTTCGCCTCCATCATTAGTGTACTGAGTTCTCCTGGATCTAAATCGAGCCTGAGGCATAGATACGGAAAGCTTGGCGTGGCTTCAATCACTTGACCGACCACAGGCAGATCGATGGACACCACCAGACATTGATCTTGACCATAAACATACAGATTCTCCGCCAACATTACCTGCTTCTTGCCCTGAGCGACGATACACAGAGCAGGCTCATGCAAAGCATGAAGAGGCGCAGTTGGTTGCGAGCAGCGGATTAAAAACAATCGCTCGATCGCCGTGGCATGGACACCATCTGCACTACTGTTCTGTGCAATCAAAGCGGCAAGCTCAGACTGCTGCTTTCTAACTGTCTGTTCCATAATCTCGTTTGAAATCTTTTATCAGACTAACATTCAGGGCAGCCGCAATATATTCAGCCACTTGCGTCAGCCTGTCTTTTGCTGGTAGGCAATAAAAAGAATGCAGGATTAGGCAAGAATTGAGCAGGTTCAGATTACCGCACCAGGCTTTGACTCTCTTAAATTAAGAGTGTGCTGGACATCCAATCAATCCAAGGTTCCGCGCAATTTAGATACCTCTACTAAAACTTGGAGATACTGTTTTATGACTACTAAAGAACAGAAAGTCGTACTGATTACGGGCGCAAGCAGTGGCATTGGTGAGGCCACAGCACGTCTACTCGCTCGCAACGGTGTCCACGTAGTGCTGGGCGCACGGCGCACGGATCGGCTGGAAACCCTCGTGGCTGCAATCCGTTCTGAGGGCGGCTCGGCAGAGTATCAGACTCTTGATGTCACCCGTCGCGCTGACTTCCAAGCCTTTGTAGAATTCGCTGTGAACAAATTCGGGCGCGTTGATGTGATCGTCAACAATGCCGGCGTTATGCCGCTCTCGAAGCTCGAAGCCCTCAAGGTCGATGAATGGGACTGGATGATCGACGTGAACATCCGTGGGGTACTCAATGGCATCGCCGCCGGACTGCCCCTAATGAAACGCCAGGGGTCCGGCCAGTTCGTCAACCTGTCTTCCATTGGTGGACACGCCGTTTGGCCAACCTCTGCCGTTTACTCAGCTACCAAGTTCGCTGTGCTAGCGATTTCGGACGGACTGCGCCAGGAAAATACTGATATTCGCGTGACAGTGATTTCGCCTGGTGTAACAGAGTCGGAACTGGCCGATAGTATCACTGACGCCGAAGCTGGCAAAGGGATGCAGGAATTCCGCAGGATTGCACTTCCGGCTGAGGCCATTGCCAAAGCGATCGCCTTTGCCATCGACCAACCAGACGATGTGGATGTCAACGAGATTATTGTGCGCCCCACAGCCAGCCCGTATTGAACCTCAAACCACACTCAAACAATTTTGGATTTTAGATTTTAGATTTTGGATTAATATCAAGCCTGGTACATAGCGGGCTTGATATTAACCCTTAGTTTGATTTTGCTCGTGAACTACCCCAACTTACTGAGTACGGTTCAAGTTGGGGCTTCTGTAATCATTGGGGAGTGCCTAAACTTAGACTTTCGCCCAAGAGTAGGACTTACCTCTCCTCCTACAGCAGAGACGGCTGAACCTTCCGCCTTTATCATTCTGATACCCTCTGCTCTAATATTCTGCGCGGCGTTCCCATCCCGATCATGGTGAGTATTGCAATTAGGACAAATCCATTCACGGACATCTAATGGCATCTCACCTATCTGGTAGAAACAATTAGAACAGAGTTTGGAACTGGGGAACCACCTATCAATTTCAACAAACTTTGCACCTTTGCGTTCCAGTTTGTAAGCTAAAAAGTTAGTGAATGTCCCCCATCCAACATCAGATATTGATTTCGCCAATTTGTGATTACGAACCATGCCTAATACATGAAGATTTTCTACTATGACAGCTTGGCTATCGCTGACCAACTTATAACTAAGTTTATGTAGAAAATCTTGCCTGGAATTACTAACTCGCTCGTACACCTTGGCAACAACTTTTCTGTATCTATTTCTCGAATTACTCCCTTTTACTTTACGCGCTAATTTCTTTTGTTTGCGTTTGAGATTTTTCTCATGTTTGGCAAGGTGTTTAGGATTATCATATTTAGAGATTTTCTCACCGTCAGTAACAATAGCAAAATGTTTCAACCCTAGATCAATACCATATATCTTACCGAATGTAACAACTGGGTTTTCACCCTCTACGAGCGTCAGGATAGATGCAAGATATTTACCAGAAGGCGTTTTACTTACAGTAACAGTTTTAATTTTCCCCTCAATAGTCCTGTGTATTTTGGCTTTGACTATCCCAATATTGCCAGGAAGTTTAACATTGCCATCTACAATTTTGACGTTTTGAGGATACTGGATAGACTGTTTTCCGTGTCTAGATTTGAATTTAGGAAATCCAGCACGTTTCTCAAAAAAGTTTTTGTACGCCGTAGTTAGGTTAAGTGTTATAGCCTGTAAAACTTGGCTGTAACAATCAGATAACCACATCGTCTCTTCAGCTTTTTTGAGTGCAGGAAGAAATGCGTTAAGTGCAGCACGTCCAAGCCCTTTACCCGTTTCTTTATAAGTCTCAATAGATTTATTCAGAGCATAATTCCACCACCATCTAGCACACCCAAAAGTTTGCGCTAGTTGTATTTCTTGCTCAACTGACGGATATAAACGGACTTGTACAACCTTGTGTAACACTTCACTTTCACCTCCTTGAGATAATTACTCTACCATAAATATAGATTGTGATAAAGTGCCAAAATAAAATAATTGGTGACTTGCTCATTCACCCCACTCCTTAATTAACCTGCGGTTAATATTAGTCGGAGGTGCTTTCGTCGTCACCTGGCTATCCATCCCCACCGTATAGACGGATGGGGAATTCCGCCGAATTAGTTAAAAATAGTAATATTATTTGGCAAGCGACATCCCCACTAACTAATCGCAGTTGATGTTTGCAGATTTTGGTAGATATACAGGGAAGACATTGCATCTAAATTGATTTCCTCACTCTCACCTTCATTAGTATTTTGAAATAATACTGTAAATGCACCAGCCCCTAACCTATCTTGAGGAAACATTCGATAACAAGGCATTGTAGTTAAATGAGACTGATATTTTGCTAAATGACTAATTTCCATCGCTTTAAAATGAGGAAAACGTTCTAAAAGCCACTCACAAACCTGCTCATTTTCTTCTGGGGAATAGGTGCAAGTCATATAAGCAAGATATCCTTGTGGTGAAACAAGTTTAGCAGAGTTAGCTATAATGCGTTTTTGTCGATTTGCACTTTTATTAATAGCAGTTGGATGAAAACAACCAGGTGCTTTTTCGCCTTTAGCAAGTAGCGATTGTCCAGTACAAGGAGCATCAACTATTACCAAGTTGCTAGAAGCGGGAATCATTTCGGCAAATATACTCGAATCTCTATTAACTATAGCGCTAGGGCTGATATGACAACGCTTCAAATTAGAAATTAGCATTCCCAGACGTTTGCCAATCACTTCATTGCTGATGAGTAAATCTGGTTGCAAAGCTTTCCAAGCGAAGATGCTTTTCCCTCCAGGTGCAGCACACATATCAAAAATTAAACCTACTGGCTCAGGAATTGCTAACAAAGTAGCAGCGGCAAACACCGAAGAAAAATCCAAACAATAGAAATATCCTTTTTGATGCAGTGAATTTTGACCAGGTTTTTCTCCCAAGTGTAACCGATCTATAAATTGCGGTTGCCAATGCGTTGGTGTTTCCACTGCAAAAGGCGAAAATTCTGGTTTTTCCTGACACCAAAGAATGCTAGATGAAAAAGGCTGAGGATTTATTAACGCCTCAATAAATTTTTCTTGTTCATCTAGATTTGTAAACAACCGGCGTGAAAGTTTTAGTAATAAATTAGAAGGTTTTTCCATGTAGATATAAAAATAATTGCCGTTAAAATTCTGGCTTCTGAATTCTGACTTCTCAATTCTGACTCCGGAATTCTGAATTCTTACTAATTTGTTTGTATCAGAATCCAACTAAAACTGTTACACAAGAACAGTGTAATTAAAGCTTTTGGCTTCATACTCAAAATATAATGACCGCCATTGGGAATGCAATGGCCAAGCTACCCCACTGCACTGGAGAAGGTCATGTTCTTAGATAATTTCCCGCAAAAATTACGCAAAGAAGCACAATTATGGAGGGATGAAGGAATAATTAGTTCTTCGCAGTATGAACAAATAGCAGAACGTTACCAATTTAAAAACGTGGAAGCTGCTGCACGCGATCGCTTTGTTGCAATAGTGATTGCTATAGGCAGCATCCTTTTATGCTTGGGCATAATTACCTTTGTAGCAGCAAACTGGCAATCAGGCTCACGAGAAGTCAAGTTTATTCTGCTGATGAGTTTGTTTTTTGCAACCGCTATCACTGGTTTTTATACTTGGAGACAAGCTCAAGGAAAGAAGGCACAACAAAGCAAACGCTTACTGGGAGAGGGTTTGCTAATTTTAAGTGCTTTCATTTTAGGCGCAAATCTACTGCTGATGGCCCAGATGTTCAATATTAGCGGTTCAATTTCCCAATTGTTTCTCGCCTGGGGATTTGGTGTCGCAGTCATAGCCTATAGTCTGTTCTTAAATTCCTTAGGAATTCTATCGATTATCCTTGTGGAAATTGGCTATTGGACGGGGCTAGAAGATTTGTGGTACTCTTCAAGTGAAGTAAGTTGGTCACGAATAGTGGTGCAGCATATGCCTCTGTTGGCATGGCTGGTATTTGTACCTTTGGCTTACTTCTGTCGATCGCGTTGGATTTTCGGTCTAGCAGCCTTTGTCTTTGCTAGTTCCTTGCAAGCCAACCTCAATCCTCTGCCACTGCTAAATTATGCTGATATAGCCCCTTGGGTGGCATCTTTTGCTTTTGCACTCCCACCTGCATTATTCTGGAGTTATGATGACCTGCTGTTTCCAACCATAAATTACAGATTGTTTCAATCTCTAGCTCGTAATTTAGCGTTGGTAAGCTTTGGTGTTGTCTTCTATGTCCTGTCTTTTCGTTGGGTCTGGGACTCTCCAGATTATAGCTATAATCAGCCAACGACTTTGACAAACTTGTTCGAGTCTCTGCCGATAATTGATTTGGGAATTCTCAGCGGCTTAGCGGTGTTGCAGTGGTTGTTTCTCCTGCGTCAAAGAAATAATCCTCCCCGCCGCGAAGTGATTTTTACGACTGCTGTCATTACTACTTTTCTTGTCTTTATTGCCTTAGTACCTTTTTGGCATCAAACTATCAGCCGAATTGATGAACTTGGGATTTTTATTTTCAATGTACTTCTAGCAACATTAGCCTGGGGACTAATTCAAGAAGGATTGAAATTAAACAACAGAAGTTCCTTTTGGGGCGGTATGCTGTTAGTAACACTCCAAGTTATCAGTCGCGTGCAGGAGTATGATACCGACTTACTTTTTAAGTCCCTGGTCTTTGTTTTGTGCGGTTCAGCTTTAATTAGTGCTGGACTTTGGTTTGAACGCCGCCAACCTGGTACATCTAAGGCTACAAGTCAGAAGTAGTGCAAAAGATGAAAGAAAGAATTCAGAATTCAGAATTCAGAATTCAGTAAAAATTTGGAACTTTAGATTTGAGATTTTTTCTTCAATCCTTTCGGGTTCAGCAGTCACTCATGGGGGAAACCCCCAAGACCGCGCTGCTTCACCAAAATCTAAAATCTAAAATCTAAAATTGTTAAAGTTTCTCTGCGTCAGTCCTAATCTCGTTACTTTTGTCCTCCTCATCACCCCCTGCTTTTTAGGACTACGCTCATGACAAGTAATTCCTCTGAATCTAAAAATAAATCCTTGTCTCCCGAAGCTGAATTTTCCAAGACGGTGACTTTTCGGGATTACCTGATTGCTACTGAACAAAAATCGAATAAGCCCTTACCTGTTTGGCGGTTACTAGCACCATTGGCGGTGCAAACAGCGCTAATTATGGCAGTACCAGCCCAAGCGCTTTACACAGACATGACGGGCAAGACGGTGATTTTGCAAACCGCGCCTGTAAACCCTAATGATGTCCTACAAGGAAACAGCCTAGCCCTGGACTATAATATATCCCGGACTGCTAATTTGAGCAGACTGCCTGGTTGGCAGACCATAGTCAGTAAAGGTCGTGGAAGTGGTAGAAGATTGCCTGAAGGAACCAACATCTACGTGACTTTACAAGAACAAGTATCCTCTGGTCGTGGTGTTCCTAGAGCTTGGAGACCGTTACGAGTAAGTAGCTCGCGCCCCGCTTCCCTAAGAGCTAATCAAGTAGCCCTAAGAGGCGTCTATGAAGATGGTTCCATCAACTACGGTTTAGAAACATATTACATCCCAGAAAACCAACGGCAGCAGATTCGCAATGATTTGCAAACCCAACGCGCTAGGAGGGGACAAGTACCACCCATCGTGGTGAAGGCGAAAGTCGATCCCCAGGGAAACGCACTACCGATTAGTATGTGGGTACGCGATCGCAACTATCGCTTTTAGGTTATCACGCAATTGAGTAAGACGTTTACGCCTTCTGGTATCTTTCATCCCTTGCCTGAAGTACGAAATACGGTTTACACTCTCCTGTTCCTCAAGGATTTCCAGATAGCCTTTCTTGGTATTCAACCGAGATATAACCGTGGCAAGTGTCCAGAATTCGCCATCTAAGGACACTTGCTTTTTAAGCATAAAAACTATATGAGGAATCCGGTTTGATTTTTGAACAAAATTAAGTCTTTGTAGGGTGCGTTAGCACAGAGAGTACGGCATCAAATCCTTAAGAATGGTGCGTTACGCGAAACGCAACGCCAGTCGCCTTAACGGGGAGAACCCCCGTACAGCGCTGGCTCCCCTACGTATCTTTTCAAAAATCAAATCGTAGTCCTATAGGTTGGTGTAAGACCCAACCTAAAAAAATTATTAACCAAGCGGTATTGGTGGCTGAGGACCGCCTGTTATTTGTGTGATTAATAAAGAGAAATCACTGTTATCTAACAGAGGTTTAGTATTCAAAACTGCAAATTGTCCACCACTTCCTAATCCTGCAACCGCACCATCAGAATTATAGAAAAGGCTGCCAGTAGATGTATTGTAAACAATGAAGGCACTGCTACTGCCGGCAAGACTGCTTTCAGTAGAAGTATCGGCAGTAATCGTTGCAAATTCATTGGCAGCTATGCCATTACTCAGGGTTAACGATCTAAATAAACGTAAGGATAATTGGATTTTATCGCTGCCTTTGGTAAAGTCAGTTATGGTGTCTATGCCTAAATCACCAAAGCTACTCACACCACTAAAACTGAAGATATCTCCATTTTGCCCACCTGTTAAGACATCGTTACCTTGACCACCTGTGAGTAGATCGCTCCCAGTTCCACCCAAAAGCGTATCATTACCTAAATCCCCGTTAAGGATATCGTTATCTGCACCCCCTCTAAGGATATCATCGCCTGCATCGCCATAAAGGGTGTCATTGCCGGCAAAACCACCTAAAGTATCGTTGAAGCTTGTGCCAGTAATTATAGTTCCCTCCTGTTCTTCCCAAAACAACAAACTTCCTTGGTCTTCTCGCTCATTATGAGAATTGAATGCCATACTAAACTGTCCTCGCTTTACTTATCAATAAAGGATTGATGTGTTTATTGTTGATTTTGACTGTTACCGACTTTCACCCAAATGTTGCTATTTGCAAGAGTAAAAACCGGATTTATTAGTAACCGTGTACTAAATCTAGCCTTCTCAATATTTGGAAAACACTAGAGAGAGCTAAAAAGCTGAAAGCTATATATAACAAAAGCTTTGAGGCTTAATTTCCGTTTTTGCGGTTATCTCGTTTCTATGCCGTGTTTACTGGACATCTGTCCCTACTGGTAAAACTTGGGCTGGGTTTGGTTTAATACCTTTACCTCCAGATTTCTTTTGAAACGAAACCGTTTAGTTTACTCTTGATGTCAGCAACACTGATACGGGTATTTATAAAATCACTTCTTGGCGATCTGATTTCGGAAAATTCTGAATTTATTTGTGAAGATTTTCGGAAATCGAGGGAGATTTGGCGAACGGCTCAAGTATACACCCGTAGTCTTAAAAAGGGGGAACCGGAATCAAAGTCCCCTTTATAAAAGGAGCCACTGACGGCTACATACAGCGTATTTCAGGTAAATGAGGTACGCGGGTAGGGGCACGGCAGTGCCGTGCCCTTACAATTATCTGTACCTCACCAACTTGCAATCTGCTGTAGTATGGGTAGGGGCGTACAGCTGTACGCCCCTACAGTCGATATATTATGTTGCAAAAATTTTTTGAATTGGTATAACAAACCCAAAAAGAAAACTCCAGCCACAGGCTACTGGCTGGCGTTCACCTTATGGGCGACTAAATTGGGCGCATATTAGTTTAATCTTCATGGCGTAACTGCCATGCTGCACCAAAAGCAGCTCCAGCCCCAGCTAACAATCCTGTACTCATTCCTTGGATAGTCTTTTCAATAGGATCTTGTGTTAGGCAATCACTTGTAACCTTGCTATCTTGCAAACACAGATTGCTTTCTGCCCAACTGGCAGTACCCCCTAAAATTACACCAGTTATGCTACAGGAAACAACTAGCAGCAGAAGGCGTCGGGTTTTTCTACTTTTTCTATCCATAGATGGATGCGTCAAAGATGAGATTGGCTAACTGATCTTCAACTACTTTACACATCCTGACTGTTAATGTCAGCTGTCATTTGTCATTAGTCTAAAACTAATGCCCAATGCCCAATAATTAATGACTTTTTTGATGACGTACTTCAACTACGGTATGAACATTGCCGCGAGGGGTGAAATCTGTTTTTACGGTAACTTCTAACGGGTCACAAGCTGCGACAAAATCATCCAAAATTTGATTAGCAGATTCTTCGTGAGAAATATAGCGATCGCGGTAACTGTTAATATAAAGCTTGAGTGCCTTCAACTCCACTACTCGTTCATCAGGCACATAGGTAATATAAATAGTCGCAAAATCAGGATACCCGGAAAACGGACATTTACAAGTAAATTCCGGCAAAGTAATGTTAATGTCGTATCGCCTTCCCATACGCGGATTCGGAAAGGTGATTAGTTTGCCTTCCGCAATATTACGCTCGCCATACTTTATTTCTTGGCTTGGTCCAGATACACTTTCAGGTAAATTGTTATTAGTCATTTGTTATTAGTCATTTGTCATTTGTTTTTGTTTGCGTCTGGCTCATCTTCCTACTCCCCACTCCCTACTCCCTCCTCCTTCTCCCAGTCTGGACAATTCTCATCTTCATAACCGTGGGGATGCATGGCACAAACTAACAAGTTACCGCCATAAACTTGACCGTGGTAGTGAGTACAACCCATGCAAGCTGGATTTCTTTCGGCTGTGGGTTCAACTGAATACGGAAAACCGGGATCTACGTCTCCTACAACGTCTTCTAACTCCCAGTAGGCTTCCATCATTGGTTCAGCTAAATCTTGTAAATACTGATCTACTTCAGTGACAATGTTACTGTGTACTTGCTCAGTAATTTCTTCCGTTAGCTCAAAAAAGGCGTCTACCATTTCACCCATTCCCAGGAAGAAACGCTCTACTTCATCTGCCACTGTTTCTACGATTTCTACTAAATCTTTTTGCCATTGCTCCATAAACTTGATGCCTTTACAGGCTATAAACAGGACGTTTTGTGCTGTCTCATTTGAAGCACTAAAGTACACATTGGGCAATTTATCATATCAAGTTTGTATATATAGCACCATGTCAAAATGCCAGTTATTAATCATTTAGAATTAAAACAATGCTTTTTACTAATCGCGTTGCAATCGTTTTAACTCTTCTTGCAGTTCTAGCACTTGTTGGCGTAATTCATCGACGTTTTCACCTGATGCCTCTTTCACCGTTGGTTCTTCATCTTCCTCTAAGATTTCGATGCGGCGAGGTTCTGAAGAAGGCGTTTTTTCAGGGGTTTCACCAGATGCTTGGGGTTGTTGGGCTTGCTTCATCATATCTTCGACGAAGCGGCGGGCTTCTTCCGTGTTCATTTCGCCCTTGGCCACCATTTCGTCTGCCAGTTTTTGGACTTGCGATCGCACTTCCGCTAATTTTCCCCCTGCTTTTTCGCCTGCGTAAGAAGCTAGTCCTACACCGAGGTAAAAAGCTTTTTGAACAATATCTCCAAAACCAGGCATTGCTCCTGAACGCTCCTAAAAATAGGGCGACCCGGAGACTACGCCTACCACAAGCCTCCCGTGTTGCTGCCACCTTCCGGTTCTGACAAGATTTGGGTGTTGAAGTCGCATAGATCCAGGTCTTATAAAAGCATAACATTAAAATTCAGTAAATGTGTGTTATTCCATAACAATCCGCCATTCATAAAGTTGGTAATCGACACAACCGTGTTGCACCAAGGGATCGCTGGCTACAATCGCTTCTGCCTCAGCCCTTGAGGCTGCTTCAAACAGCAACATTCCGCCTGGTGCTTCTGCCCAATAGCCTGTTCGCGCTTTGTGTCCTTTTGCAATCAAATCCTGAACGTAGGCTTTATGGGCAGGTATATATTGGTCAAAGGTAGATTTATCGACTTTCCCTTGTTCAATCTTGACAAATGTTGGCATTTACTTACTAGCTCCCATGACAAAAGGCTTTTTACTCAAGTTATTACTATTTTGAGTAGCAATCAAAAATCTGGGCATAGGCTAAATCAAGGCGGACAGTAGTGCGATCGCTGATTCGCTGTACCTATTAGTCTGATAATTGGATTATTTCTACACACATTGATTTTTCCGTTTTTATTGATACCGGAATCCTTAACCTCATATTCATAGCTTCTTAATGAAAATGCAAAGAAAGTTAAGATATTTCATAATTAACTGTCTTAACTGTCTTAATTATGTTTTTTTAAGTGTCTTTGTATTCTTGCAACAACAATGAGAAGATACTACCGTTGCAAACAGGGAAAACAAACTTATGTCTGAAATCAAAAAGCTTGGTCAATCATGGATATTTAACTGGTTCTTTGGTTTTACCCAGATTCCTACAGATGAGGATTGTTGCATTTATATGAAATCAGTTTTATGTTGTGCTAAAGGAGATGGAATTCTCTCCCCAGAAGAAAAAGATTGGGCTATTGGATTCTGTGCATCTTGGGGAGTAGCAGACTGGGTGATTGAAGAGCTAAAAGCATATGAGGCGGATGAAGATTTAGAAGAAGTAATTGCTCGCTCTCCTCAGGTTTCCATAGCACAGAGAGATCTACTCCTCACGGCAATTAGGGCTTGTGCTGCTGATGGAGAATTTCATGAAAAGGAAAAGGCCAAAATTCGGCAAATGGCTTCTATTATAGGGGTCACAGAAGAGGTAGTAGAGCAGTTACAGCAGCTACAAAAAGAAGAATTTGCACTACGCCAGAAGCGCATTAAGCTCTTATATCCTGAGAAAAGCCCATATTAAGAATCTACTATATTAATTACAGTAGTTTTCATTTATTGGAACCACATCAGCCGTAGGGTCACAGCAATTCTGTGTCCTACTGCTTGGTCTATTTACCTGAAAATTGCTGTAAGTCGGCCTTAATATTTCCAGCTATATTAATAAACGTAAATATAGCCTGTGTAGGGTGCGTTAGCCTACGGCGTAATGCACCATCAACAATTCAAGGTGCGGCGTTAAAACAGCACAAGCTAGGCATCTGTGAATGTTAGACCTCTAGGTGCGATCGCAGATCATCCAGTGGAGATACCGAGTTAGTGGAAATCAGTGATTTTGTTGGTGTCGGCTTGTCAGGAACAAATTCAAAGCAAATTCGGATTTTACCTTTTTGCCAGCCGCCACCCTGAGCTAGTAAAACGTTACAGTTGACGCCATTCGCAGCCCAGGCTTCAGCCTTGTCTTTTTGTAAATTGCTGTTTCTATGCACCAAATACTTCAGACGTTCCATCAATTCTTCAGCTGTCGATGTTGAAGCCCCAGTAAAATTAGCATCCTGAGCCATAGAAACAACATCCTTATCGGACAGAATAATTTGATCGCTCATTTAGTTTTCTCTTTCGTTAGCACAACATGGTGGTTCAAGCGCCAACTCGATCCGCCTTCCCTAAGTTTTCCCATTAACCACTAAGGGACTTGCAAATAAAAAAAATATGCCAAAATTTCTTGTGGTGCGGGCATCTTGCCCGCTAATACTAAAGGACAGGCAAGATGCCCATCCCACAATATTGGATAATTTATTTTCTGGTGTTCTCTAATTACTAAGGAATAAAAATAATTAATGATGAGCCGTTTTTTTATTGCGCTTCTACCACCACAAGACATTCAAGACTACGCTAATGAGATCAAGCAGTATTTTGCTGATAATTATGCCAGTTGTGGGGCACAAAAGTCTCCGCCTCATATTACCCTACAACCGCCTTTTGAATGGGCAGATGCTAACATTTCATTGCTAGAAGCATCTGTGAGGGAATTTGCTAGGGAACAAAAGTTAATACCCATTACACTCAGCGGTTTTGCTGCCTTTCCACCCCGTGTGATCTATATTGATGTGGTGAGAAGTCAAGAACTTTTGACTTTGCAAGCTGATTTAATGGCTTATGTAGAAAACAAGTTGGGAATTGTTGACGAAGTTTCTAAAACCCGACCTTTTGCACCCCACATGACAGTTGCGTTTCGGGATTTAACAAAGCAGAACTTTAAAGCTGCTTGGCCAGAATTTGAAAAACGTCAGTTGTATTTTGAATTTACGGCTGAAAAATTAACTTTATTGCTTCACGACGGTAAGCGATGGAATATTAAATCCGAGTGGAATTTTTGCTCTGCTGGGTAATGAGTAGTCAATCTGTAAAGGGATTTGGTAAAGTTTGGGCTTGATTTTGAACACAAGCATTCACAACTTGATTTGATGTTGCTGGAGTCTATTAACCAAGAGAAACTGCAAATTTTTAAGAAATATTAAGTATTCGTTACAATGCCGAATTTATAGAAGATAGAGAAATTTGGCACTCAGTAATTTGGAATTTTCAGTGTCAAATACCAACAAAAGAGCCACCAGATTTTCTATCGCATTGGGAATATTTGTATTCACGCAGCTTAGGATGTGTTGGTGTACATCTAAATTAGTTGAATCTCTAGAAATTCTCACTTTACGTAGTGATTTAACCTGTCTAACTATGATGTATTGGCATGAATTAATAACTTATGTTTATGGTTCTTCAGTACTTACTATGCTAAATTATTAGCTACGAAGGTTAAAAAATATAAATAATTGCATAAAATCTTTAGTAAAACCTTTGACCTAATTGACTTAGGACGTAGATTCATTATTAACTGTGAATACCAAAAAAGTATTTGTTGTCTATTTACAGTTATGAACAAGAAACAAAATATTAAAATACTAACAGAGCTTCTAGATTTAAAAGATGTGAAAGTTATATCACATCGCCTTCATATCGGGATAGGAATGATTTTACAAATAGAATCAGTAAAATCATACAGTACTTGTCCTCGCTGTGGTACAAAAAGCCATAGATTACATCAAAATCATCGATACATTGTTCAAGATTTGCCTTTCGGTGAAAAACCAGTATTTTTAGAAATAAATAGAAGACAATTTAAATGCGAAGAATGTAAAAAACCCTTTAGTGAGAATCTAGATTTCGTGAGCCAGAAAAGAACTTATACAAAACGGCTGGCATACAAAATAATACAAGAGGTAGTAGAAAATGATATCCACAGTGTAGCTGATCAAGGGATAGTAACAACAGAAGAAATAGAAAGAATGTTAAAAGACGCTTCGATTGAATTATCTGATGACAAACCTTCTCTGATAAAAAGACTTGGAATCGATGAGATAGCTCTGGTTAAGGGCAAGGGTAATTACTGCGCCGTACTAATAGATTTAGATACATCTAAGCTAGTAACTATTTAAAATGGGCGCACGCAAGAAGTAGTGAAAAAAACCCTTTTAGAATGGGGATATGAGGTCTTAGAACAAATTGAGGAAGTGAGTATAGATTTGTGGGTTGGTTATAAAAACGTTGTCACAGAATTAATGCCCAATGCTCAAGTAGTAGCAGATAGATTTCATGTAATGACACAGATTAATCAAGAATTAGATACACAGAGAAAACGAGAGAAGCGGAGTCTAGAAGAATTAATTCAAAAAGCGCAATTATCATCAAAAAAAGCTGAATATTAAAAAGTTTTGTCGGGATTAAAAAATAGTAAGTACGTTTTACTTAAAAATGAGTCAGACTTAAATGAAGAGCAAATAAATAAACTTTCTGAAGTCAAGAATGTATCTCCTGTCTTAAAAGAAATGCATGAATTAAAAGAAAAATTTAGAAAGATTTTTAATCAGACAGATAATTGGTATCCGGGAGTTTATAAACTTGGTATGTGGTTATCGAAAGCTAAAAAACATTTTCCCAAGAGTAACAATACTATTATCCGTTGGTTTGATGAGATAATTGCTTACTTTGATAATGGGACAAATAGTGGTGCTGTGGAAGGTATTAATAACAAGATCAAGTTGATTAAACGTTCCGGTTATGGATTTAGAAACTTTGACAATTTCCGCGTTAGATGCTTATTGAATTGGCATTTTAACTATTAGTTAAGCATACTATGTACTGAAGAACCAAGATGTTTTACCCATCAAGCCAGAAGCTTTAATCCGCAATAAAGCCCCTGGTTGCAAAAGTGTCTCATAGCAAAGAGACTCAATGGGAGGGCGTTCTACATAAATGAAGTCCGGTTCTGGCTCACAGACAAACGGCTCTTCAGTTTTAGTTTTACTGTTGCTGTCGTTGTAGTCAAGATCTGCGATCGCTTGCAAATCCTGTCCTAACTTTTGACAAATTTCTTCAAAATACGAAAAATCAACAGGTTTACCGTTGAGGAAGTTACTAACTGTCGCCAGAGAACATCCTAAATCGTCAGCCAAATCTTTTTGGCGTGCATAACCATAACGTTTAACAGCCGACTTGACTTTTTGAATACAATCTTTGCGAACTTTAACTGAGCGTGACATTGCTAGGTTTTTGTGCGGCAAGGATGCTCAGATTATAGAGTTTTTTCCCTGCATTCCTAGAAAACTCAGTTATAAGTCAGTTTTTTACAGCAATTTGTAGTTAAATTTTGAAATTATTTGCGTAGGTGGGGAGTAGGCAATAGGGAATCAGCCTTTTCGAGGTATAGGTCATTTTTTCAAAATTAAAATATCAGCTATTTTTCGGTCGCCGTAGTTGCTTGGAATTAATCGGACCGAGAATTTGGTTGAGGTTACGCAACTGCTCAGCTGTACCCATACCAATTAGTCGGTCTCCCGACATTAACACCGTATCGCCAGTGGGACCACCGATTAAAGTACCATCAAGGCGGCGAATTGCCAGAACTAATGCCCCAGTTTGTGATCGCAATCTCGCTTTTTGCAAACTTTGACCTACGAAAGGACAAAAGGCGGGATCGAGTAAAAATTCTTCCATGTACAACTGGCGGTCTGCACCTGTTAAAATTCCGTCTACAAAGTCCAAAACTTGGGGTCTGAGAGCCGCAGCCGCCATCCGCTTCCCACCGGTAATATACGGTGAAATCACTTCATCTGCGCCACCGCGTTGTAACTTTTGTAAAGCTTCTTCTGTACTGGCGCGGGCGATCGCCCGAATATCTGGATTAAGTGTTTTTGCCGACAAAACTGTGTATAAGTTTTCAGCATCAGAAGGCAGTGCCGCAACCAGACAAACCGCTCTTTGAATGCCCACCTTCAAAAGCGTATCATCTAGCGTTGCATCACCTTGGTATACTGTATAACCCTCAGACTGTGCCCTTTGCACAGATTCCATCTCCGAGTCAATCACTACAAAGGGTACACCTTCTGCTTGAAATTCCTTGGCAATTTGACGACCAGTCCGACTAAATCCGCAGATGATGTAGTGTTCTGACAGGGATTCCATTAACCGCCTCTGTTGTTGTAGTCGAATTCCTTGTTGAAAGTAGCCTTCAATAATTGCTTCTGTAAATCTGTTGACAATGTAACCGATATTGACTACACCCAACAAAATCAGGGCAATTGTAAACAACCGTCCTCGGCTACCCAATGGATGGGTTTCTCCATATCCCACGGTAGCTAAGGTGATGACCGTCATGTAAGCTGCATCTTCCCATGACCAGCCCTCCACTAACGAGTACCACAAAGTGCCAATTAAGAAAACACCACCAAGAGCGATCGCCCCGGCCATTAACTGCTTTTGGATACGTTGATATTTTTGCTCAAGAGTTGAGAATGACGTATAAATAGTACTTTGGGCCTATATTTTTGAGTTTTGTACTAACTTTATAGTATTTGGCCTGGTTTGGTACAAATGACTTTTACCTTTTAATTCCCCAAAGTTATTACTCTTCATTTCCTCTTCTT
The DNA here is from genome assembly GCF_015207005.2 of Desmonostoc muscorum LEGE 12446. GTDB lineage: Bacteria > Cyanobacteriota > Cyanobacteriia > Cyanobacteriales > Nostocaceae > Nostoc > Nostoc muscorum. The sequence goes on along the minus strand of NZ_JADEXS020000001.1, from coordinate 8,638,239 downwards.
TGATTGCAGCAAGTGCGATCGCTGATGTAGGTGCGTTAGCATCAGCATAGTGTACCATCGCAGACAAAGCCCATATACCATTAAAAATGGTGTAAAATGCTACATAACCGTTAAATTACTTATGTGATGTAGAGCTATTCACTAAACAGTGGACATTGCAAGACTTCTAGTACATCTACTGGATAGATAGCCAAATCCAAAATCCAAAATTTAAAATCTAAAATTCGGAGGGTCAAAAACCCTGGGGCATTAACGAAACAATCAGGCTTTGGGAGAATAAAAAGTAATTTTCTGGGATTTCTAGGAAACTAGTAAATAACTATATGATGAAAAACTTCCAGGAGGAGCGGTAGTGAGCTTACAAACTCTAGTTGAACAAACCACCATCCCCCCAAATTCAGGGTCTCTAACATCTAGTCCCTTTGATGCAGATAGCTTTAATGAAGCTGTCATGTCTACCTATGGGCGGTTTCCCTTAGCCTTAGAGCGGGGTGCTGGGTGTCGGGTTTGGGATACACAAGGGCGGGAATATTTGGATTTTGTGGCGGGAATTGCCACTTGTACTTTAGGACATGCTCACCCAGCTATGGTAGAGGCGGTGACGCGCCAAATCCAAAAGCTGCACCATGTCTCTAATTTGTACTATATTCCCGAACAAGGTGAATTGGCAAAGTGGCTCGTTGAACATTCCTGTGCCGATCGCGTCTTTTTCTGCAATTCTGGAGCTGAAGCTAACGAAGCAGCAATTAAATTAGCCAGAAAATACGCCCACACAGTATTAGACATTGAAAAACCGATTATCTTAACCGCCAATGCCAGTTTCCACGGACGGACTTTAGCCACCATTACCGCCACGGGACAACCGAAGTATCAAAAACACTTCGATCCTTTGATGCCTGGGTTCCACTACGTAAATTACAACGATATTAACGCTGTGGAAGTGGCCATTAGCGAGTTGGATGAAGGAGATTATCGGGTAGCAGCGATTCTGATTGAGCCTTTGCAAGGAGAAGGCGGGGTGCGTCCGGGAGACATTGCTTATTTCAAAAAGCTCCGGCAGATTTGCGACGAAACCGGAATTTTGCTGATTTTTGATGAAGTGCAAGTTGGCATGGGGCGCAGTGGTCAGTTATGGGCTTACGAACATCTGGGCGTAGAACCGGATATCTTCACTAGTGCTAAAGGCTTGGGTGGCGGTATCCCCATCGGTGCGATGATGAGCAAAAAATTCTGTGATGTTTTTCAACCAGGAGAACACGCCAGTACTTTTGGTGGAAATCCTTTTGTCTGTGGTGTAGCACTGAGTGTTTGCCAAACATTAGAGCGGGAAAATATCTTGCAGAATGTCGAAGATCGGGGCGAACAGTTACGAACTGGATTAAAAGCGATCGCAGCTAAATATCCTCATCATATTAGCGAAGTTCGCGGTTGGGGTTTAATCAATGGTTTAGAGTTGCGATCTGAGATTGCGCTAACCGCAGCCGATGTGGTGAATGCTGCCATCAACGAGGGTTTATTGCTCGTACCAGCTGGACCAAAAGTCATCCGATTTGTGCCACCGTTGATTGTCACAGAAGCCGAAGTCAACACTGCCTTGGAAGCTGTGGATCGAGCAATAGCGATCGCCACAAAGTAGGCGGCCTGAAAAATCCAGTGGTTCTTACCTGCTGTTGTGTTTCTAGATGTCAGTTTGAGTGCCAACATTTAAAAGGTAGAGAGGAAAGTTCAATGGAGGACTTTCCTCTTGTTATTTCTACGTTTATTAGGTTGTAAAGTTAGGGCATGTCATCAATTAGATAAACTGGAATCAGAACTGCTGGAAAAGAATAAACACTATTGAAACCGATGACGCGCCGATACGCACTACGAGATGATCAGTGGGAGAGAATCAAAGACCTGCTACCTGGGCGAGAGGGCTATGTGGGAGCCACAGCTAAAGATAATCGATTGTTTGTTGAAGCAGTATTATATCGTTATCGAGCAGGCATTCCCTGGCGTGACTTGCCATCGAGATTCGGGGATTTTCGGGTGATTCACACCCGCTTCAGTCGATGGTCAAAAACAGGCGTGTGGGAGCTGGTGTTTCAGCACTTGGCCGATGATGCCGATAACGAATATGCCATGATTGACTCGACAATTGTCCGCGCCCACCAGCATAGTGCGGGTGCAAAGGGGGGGATGCGTCCACAGAAGCCATTGGTCGCAGCAAAGGGGGATTGAGTACTAAGATTCATGCTGTGGTAGATGCTTTGGGCAACCCACTGAGCTTTCACCTGACACCCGGACAAGCTTGTGATCTTGATGGCTCTGACCAACTGCTACCCAATATTGTGGCGGACACAGTACTGGCAGATAAAGGCTATGATGCCGATGAGCGAGTAATTGAGCGACTTCAGGCACAGGGCAAAACCGCAGTGATTCCTCCTAAACGCAACCGTACCAGACCTCGTGACTACGACCGAGATTTATACAAAGCCCGTCATCTCATTGAAAACTTTTTTGCCAAACTCAAGCAGTACCGAGCGATCGCAACGCGCTACGACAAACGCGCTGCCAACTTTCTGGGTGCAATTTATTTGGCTGCTTCTGTCATTTGGCTCAATTGATGACACGCCCTAGTTAGTCCAAGGGTTCCGGTGAGATTGGTCACTTCTATGATGGCGTCGGTGCTGGCATTAAAGCCGGCCGTAGCATCGTTGATAGCAACAAAAGTACGACTTCCGAAAGTGAATTGGGCAGCGGCATTGGCAGCAAACAAAGCAGTGGTGAGCTTGGCACTAATGCCTGCTGTATCCAAAGTAGCTACAGCTATGCCATTGCCAAATGCTGTTCGGGGGGTACTAACTCGGAAGAAGTCGTTATCGGTTCCGGCATTGAAGTCACTAATGATATCAAAGTTAGCTAAGAGTGAATCGGTTAGGTTGCGGTAATCAAAGCGATCGCTACCTAAACCACCAACAAGGATATCTTTGCCACCTGAGCCAGTAAGAATATCATTCCCAGCCCCCCCTTGGATATTGTCATTGCCATCGCCACCATTGAGGGAATCGTTGCCCACTCCCGCACTGATGTTGTCATCACCCAATCCACCACTGACAGTGTTGTTACCGTCACCTGCACTGATGTAGTCGTTACCTGCTAGCCCATCAATCAGATCATTGCTGGCTGAGCCATAGAGATAGTCATTACCTGTGGTACCAGTTTGGCTCACCGACAACTGGCTGATTTGGGCATTAGTCAAAAACGTATTGTCCGCAAACTGAAGTTTTGCCAATTGGTAATAAGCACCGTAATACCAGTTGCTGACTCGCACTTGGTCGCCATTGCTGCCAATCTTAAAGATTAAATCGTAACCAATGCGTTCTAACTTCAAGCTGGCTGCTGTAATGCCTGCCCCAAACTTCAGGACATCGTTGGCGACGCCTGTGGACTCGTAAGTACTGATTGTGTCAGCACCATCACCCACACTGAAGACAAAGGTATCCGTTGTGCCGTTATAACCAGTCAGTACATCGTTACCCGTACCCCCAGTTAGGGTGCCTGCTCCACTAATGGTGTCATTGCCGGCTCCACCTTGGAGGGTATTAGTTCCAGCCCCCCCTTGGATATTGTCATTGCCATCGCCACCATTGAGGGAATCGTTGCCCACTCCCGCACTGATGTTGTCATCACCCAATCCACCACTGACAGTGTTGTTACCGTCACCTGCACTGATGTAGTCGTTACCTGCTAGCCCATCAATCAGATCATTGCTGGCTGAGCCATAGAGATAGTCATTACCTGTGGTACCAGTTTGGCTCACCGACAACTGGCTGATTTGGGCATTAGTCAAAAACGTATTGTCCGCAAACTGAAGTTTTGCCAATTGGTAATAAGCACCGTAATACCAGTTGCTGACTCGCACTTGGTCGCCATTGCTGCCAATCTTAAAGATTAAATCGTAACCAATGCGTTCTAACTTCAAGCTGGCTGCTGTAATGCCTGCCCCAAACTTCAGGACATCGTTGGCGACGCCTGTGGACTCGTAAGTACTGATTGTGTCAGCACCATCACCCACACTGAAGACAAAGGTATCCGTTGTGCCGTTATAACCAGTCAGTACATCGTTACCCGTACCCCCAGTTAGGGTGCCTGCTCCACTAATGGTGTCATTGCCGGCTCCACCTTGGAGGGTATTAGTTCCAGCCCCCCCTTGGATATTGTCATTGCCATCGCCACCATTGAGGGAATCGTTGCCCACTCCCGCACTGATGTTGTCATCACCCAATCCACCACTGACAGTGTTGTTACCGTCACCTGCACTGATGTAGTCGTTACCTGCTAGCCCATCAATCAGATCATTGCTGGCTGAGCCATAGAGATAGTCATTACCTGTGGTACCAGTTTGGCTCACCGACAACTGGCTGATTTGGGCATTAGTCAAAAACGTATTGTCCGCAAACTGAAGTTTTGCCAATTGGTAATAAGCACCGTAATACCAGTTGCTGACTCGCACTTGGTCGCCATTGCTGCCAATCTTAAAGATTAAATCGTAACCAATGCGTTCTAACTTCAAGCTGGCTGCTGTAATGCCTGCCCCAAACTTCAGGACATCGTTGGCGACGCCTGTGGACTCGTAAGTACTGATTGTGTCAGCACCATCACCCACACTGAAGACAAAGGTATCCGTTGTGCCGTTATAACCAGTCAGTACATCGTTACCCGTACCCCCAGTTAGGGTGCCTGCTCCACTAATGGTGTCATTGCCGGCTCCACCTTGGAGGGTATTAGTTCCAGCCCCCCCTTGGATATTGTCATTGCCATCGCCACCATTGAGGGAATCGTTGCCCACTCCCGCACTGATGTTGTCATCACCCAATCCACCACTGACAGTGTTGTTACCGTCACCTGCACTGATGTAGTCGTTACCTGCTAGCCCATCAATCAGATCATTGCTGGCTGAGCCATAGAGATAGTCATTACCTGTGGTACCAGTTTGGCTCACCGACAACTGGCTGATTTGGGCATTAGTCAAAAACGTATTGTCCGCAAACTGAAGTTTTGCCAATTGGTAATAAGCACCGTAATACCAGTTGCTGACTCGCACTTGGTCGCCATTGCTGCCAATCTTAAAGATTAAATCGTAACCAATGCGTTCTAACTTCAAGCTGGCTGCTGTAATGCCTGCCCCAAACTTCAGGACATCGTTGGCGACGCCTGTGGACTCGTAAGTACTGATTGTGTCAGCACCATCACCCACACTGAAGACAAAGGTATCCGTTGTGCCGTTATAACCAGTCAGTACATCGTTACCCGTACCCCCAGTTAGGGTGCCTGCTCCACTAATGGTGTCATTGCCGGCTCCACCTTGGAGGGTATTAGTTCCAGCCCCCCCTTGGATATTGTCATTGCCATCGCCACCATTGAGGGAATCGTTGCCCACTCCCGCACTGATGTTGTCATCACCCAATCCACCACTGACAGTGTTGTTACCGTCACCTGCACTGATGTAGTCGTTACCTGCTAGCCCATCAATCAGATCATTGCTGGCTGAGCCATAGAGATAGTCATTACCTGTGGTACCAGTTTGGCTCACCGACAACTGGCTGATTTGGGCATTAGTCAAAAACGTATTGTCCGCAAACTGAAGTTTTGCCAATTGGTAATAAGCACCGTAATACCAGTTGCTGACTCGCACTTGGTCGCCATTGCTGCCAATCTTAAAGATTAAATCGTAACCAATGCGTTCTAACTTCAAGCTGGCTGCTGTAATGCCTGCCCCAAACTTCAGGACATCGTTGGCGACGCCTGTGGACTCGTAAGTACTGATTGTGTCAGCACCATCACCCACACTGAAGACAAAGGTATCCGTTGTGCCGTTATAACCAGTCAGTACATCGTTACCCGTACCCCCAGTTAGGGTGCCTGCTCCACTAATGGTGTCATTGCCGGCTCCACCTTGGAGGGTATTAGTTCCAGCCCCCCCTTGGATATTGTCATTGCCATCGCCACCATTGAGGGAATCGTTGCCCACTCCCGCACTGATGTTGTCATCACCCAATCCACCACTGACAGTGTTGTTACCGTCACCTGCACTGATGTAGTCGTTACCTGCTAGCCCATCAATCAGATCATTGCTGGCTGAGCCATAGAGATAGTCATTACCTGTGGTACCAGTTTGGCTCACCGACAACTGGCTGATTTGGGCATTAGTCAAAAACGTATTGTCCGCAAACTGAAGTTTTGCCAATTGGTAATAAGCACCGTAATACCAGTTGCTGACTCGCACTTGGTCGCCATTGCTGCCAATCTTAAAGATTAAATCGTAACCAATGCGTTCTAACTTCAAGCTGGCTGCTGTAATGCCTGCCCCAAACTTCAGGACATCGTTGGCGACGCCTGTGGACTCGTAAGTACTGATTGTGTCAGCACCATCACCCACACTGAAGACAAAGGTATCCGTTGTGCCGTTATAACCAGTCAGTACATCGTTACCCGTACCCCCAGTTAGGGTGCCTGCTCCACTAATGGTGTCATTGCCGGCTCCACCTTGGAGGGTATTAGTTCCAGCCCCCCCTTGGATATTGTCATTGCCATCGCCACCATTGAGGGAATCGTTGCCCACTCCCGCACTGATGTTGTCATCACCCAATCCACCACTGACAGTGTTGTTACCGTCACCTGCACTGATGTAGTCGTTACCTGCTAGCCCATCAATCAGATCATTGCTGGCTGAGCCATAGAGATAGTCATTACCTGTGGTACCAGTTTGGCTCACCGACAACTGGCTGATTTGGGCATTAGTCAAAAACGTATTGTCCGCAAACTGAAGTTTTGCCAATTGGTAATAAGCACCGTAATACCAGTTGCTGACTCGCACTTGGTCGCCATTGCTGCCAATCTTAAAGATTAAATCGTAACCAATGCGTTCTAACTTCAAGCTGGCTGCTGTAATGCCTGCCCCAAACTTCAGGACATCGTTGGCGACGCCTGTGGACTCGTAAGTACTGATTGTGTCAGCACCATCACCCACACTGAAGACAAAGGTATCCGTTGTGCCGTTATAACCAGTCAGTACATCGTTACCCGTACCCCCAGTTAGGGTGCCTGCTCCACTAATGGTGTCATTGCCGGCTCCACCTTGGAGGGTATTAGTTCCAGCCCCCCCTTGGATATTGTCATTGCCATCGCCACCATTGAGGGAATCGTTGCCCACTCCCGCACTGATGTTGTCATCACCCAATCCACCACTGACAGTGTTGTTACCGTCACCTGCACTGATGTAGTCGTTACCTGCTAGCCCATCAATCAGATCATTGCTGGCTGAGCCATAGAGATAGTCATTACCTGTGGTACCAGTTTGGCTCACCGACAACTGGCTGATTTGGGCATTAGTCAAAAACGTATTGTCCGCAAACTGAAGTTTTGCCAATTGGTAATAAGCACCGTAATACCAGTTGCTGACTCGCACTTGGTCGCCATTGCTGCCAATCTTAAAGATTAAATCGTAACCAATGCGTTCTAACTTCAAGCTGGCTGCTGTAATGCCTGCCCCAAACTTCAGGACATCGTTGGCGACGCCTGTGGACTCGTAAGTACTGATTGTGTCAGCACCATCACCCACACTGAAGACAAAGGTATCCGTTGTGCCGTTATAACCAGTCAGTACATCGTTACCCGTACCCCCAGTTAGGGTGCCTGCTCCACTAATGGTGTCATTGCCGGCTCCACCTTGGAGGGTATTAGTTCCAGCCCCCCCTTGGATATTGTCATTGCCATCGCCACCATTGAGGGAATCGTTGCCCACTCCCGCACTGATGTTGTCATCACCCAATCCACCACTGACAGTGTTGTTACCGTCACCTGCACTGATGTAGTCGTTACCTGCTAGCCCATCAATCAGATCATTGCTGGCTGAGCCATAGAGATAGTCATTACCTGTGGTACCAGTTTGGCTCACCGACAACTGGCTGATTTGGGCATTAGTCAAAAACGTATTGTCCGCAAACTGAAGTTTTGCCAATTGGTAATAAGCACCGTAATACCAGTTGCTGACTCGCACTTGGTCGCCATTGCTGCCAATCTTAAAGATTAAATCGTAACCAATGCGTTCTAACTTCAAGCTGGCTGCTGTAATGCCTGCCCCAAACTTCAGGACATCGTTGGCGACGCCTGTGGACTCGTAAGTACTGATTGTGTCAGCACCATCACCCACATTGAATCCAAAGGTATCCGTTGTGCCGTTATAACCAGTCAGTACATCGTTACCCGTACCCCCAGTTAGGGTGCCTGCTCCACTAATGATGTCATTGCCGGCTCCACCTTGGAGGGTATTATTCCCAGTTCCACTCTCAATAAGATCATTACCATCGCCGCCATCGATCGCGTCATTACCCGCTCCGGCTGTGATAATGTCGTCACCTACTCCACCGTTGACGCTGTTTTTGCCTGCACCTGCACTGATATTGTCGTTACCTGCCAGCCCATTAATGACATCATCGCTGGCTGAGCCAGTCAAATAGTCATTGCCTGCCGTCCCGGTCAAAGAATTGAATCCCAAAGTTGCCAGGAAGAAATCAAATCCTGTAGTGTTGACGTTACCTAGTTGACGCAAGCTGGAAATGACTTCAGTCCCGAAGATACCGATAGTTTTGAGGCTAGTTGCAAACTCACTTAGATATGCTGCGCCTTGATCTGTATTAGCGTTATATTGAGTGCGGAGTATGGATGCAAGTTGAGTGACATCTAAAGTTATTGCGCTATCACTAACGTTCACATCGATGCTTTCGAGCAAGGATCTATATTGCATTTGCAGCATCAACTGACTATATACGTAGCTTGATAAGAGATTAAAGGCACCAAGCAGGATGGGCGCGGCTTGTCCGTGTGGATTGGGGTCACGAGTACCCCAGCACCATGTACCCAAGTAACCTTGGCCTAGAAATGCCTCTAAGGTGGCAAGCTTACGAGCATCACCTATTGCATTGCCGTAAATCTGAGTTGCTGCACGACTATTAGGATCAACGTCTTGCACTCCAGCCCAACGGTAAAGCAACTCGTTCATTAAACCTTGGCGCACTTGAGCATCGGTTGTTTGTCCAAATTGCGTCACCAAACTCTGTAGTTTGCCACTGGTATCTCGCGCCATAGCTTGGTGGAGGCTATGCACATTTCCAAAACCCTTTACTTCAGGCAAAGCAGCTATAGTGGCACTCACCACAACAAGGTTTTTATCAACTGTGCGGGCAGTATCTGCCTTAAACCATACATCTTCCATTTTGGCAGTAGTGCCATTGAGCCGGGTGTAGCTGCCTACTTGCCGATGCTGGTTACCGTTGGCATCAATGACGCTAGCGGGAACATCACCATTAGCATCAACCACGCCGGGTTCAGTATAAGCTGTATTGAAGCTTTTAACCCCTGCGTCAGTTAAGCTCTTGAGTTCACCTGCCTGCACGAATCCGTCACTGTTACCGTCTTTCCAAACCCGCAGTTGGGCGAAGGCGGCATCGTTTGCATCCACTTTGCCGTCATGGTTGGCATCTAAATCAGCGAGTGCCTTGAACCCATTGCTGGCTTTGCCGCCAGCGGCTAAGGTGGTGCTGTTGCCAAAAAGCTCTGAACCGTCGTCGATGCTGCCGTTGCCATTTTTATCCCAAACCAACAAACCATCATCTTTGCCGACCCAGCCTGTAGTTTCAGCAAAGTTATTGCCGTCGTGGTCAAAGTGAATGCCTTCACTAGTGCCAATAGTCTCTACGCCGTCGCCGTCTAGATCCAAAATGAGAGGACTGCGGGTGACTCCAGCAGTGTTGAATGCGTCTTGAAGGTCACTAATAGGTGCGCCAGGCCACGGCTTTCCTGTAAAAGGATCTCCACCGACAAGATTCTCTACATCATCAATATTATTGACAGGCCACACATCACCTTGAAATCCCGAGGGATTAAGCCCACCTATTTCAAGGGCTCTCCAAGTAAAGTCAATACAACTATTGTTAATTCCGTTATAATAAGTGCTGAAACCATTACCTTGTGGATTTTCTCCAAAGTTCCTCATGGCATCGTATTGTGCCTGAGAAATCTCTATAGTTCTGGAGTAATCCCGAGATAAATAGTTAGTGTTGTCATTATTGTAAACTTGACCCGGTGCAAATGGACTCCCATGATGTTGAGCATCTGGAGCAAATCCATAGCTTGTTGTATTTCCATTGTTATCTGTCAGTGAGTACCACATATGCCCAACGGACGACGTTCCGCCAGAAGCAAGAGCCGTCCCTCGACCTGCAATATTAATAGTTACACTTGGCATGTTAATTTTTATACGGTAATTGCTTTGGGAATGAATTGAAATTTTGACCTTTTGCAAGGTTGAATAACTCTGTTTTGTCGCTCTCGGAAAACAATAATCAAAGCAAAATTCTAAAACTTTGATTTAATTAAAATTTTCTCCTAAAAAATATAAATGTTTTTTCAATTTCTCATGGACAATTGCCCATGAGAAATTTAATCACTCTGAAACAATAAAAATAAGAGCAACCTTTTTTGAGTCGAGCGATGATTTAAACGTTTATTTTGGAAAATAATATACTAAATCAAGGTTTTTGTAAATTGTCTAGTATTTTCTAATTATTGACAAATAATATTTTTTAACTTAGTTTCTAGGCTATTTGTAAATTATTATAGAGTAATCTAAAGAATACTTTTTCCATGCTTTCAACAACCAATCAATGACTGTGTAAATCATAGATTCCCTCATTTATGGTAAAATTTCATAGTCCTTTTCAATCAGAGATGGAATGGCTATTTGCCAGTTTGTCAAATGCTAGTTACATTAAAAAGCCGCACATCTTTTGATGCCACGATAAAAACCCTGACTCGAACTTAGAGCAAGTGGTCAAGAAAGCCATGCGTCGGAGTGAGTATATGTATGGTGCGTTAGCCTACGTATATTTCAAAAATCAAATGTGAGTCCTATAGGAATCCGGTTTGATTACTGAAATTATTTGTGTAGGTAGGCAAAAGTTACTCATGCAACAGAATTATAGAAGATTAAGTGTAGTGAGTTTTGTTCATAAATCAAATACGAGTCCTATATATAAATACTTAATAAGTATAATTGCATATTTATGCTAAATATAAGATTAAGATAAATAACTATTTGGATTAACATTTATAATATTTGAAATATTTATTTTAGTTTTTTTATTATTCTCGCCAGAGAAAAAACTGAAAGTTTGATTTACTCTACTGCGATCGCAGTCTTAGAATTTAGTTTTGAAACCATTAACTTGCTGGAAGTCCTTTAACCCATTTTTGGGATTTTTGCTCAGGCGAGTGCTTGATTTACAGTCTAAAAATTGGGAGTTTCATGCATAGATAGATTCTTTGTTCAATTCCAGCCGATGTGTGAAATACTGTAAAAACTTGGATAGTACAGATGCTCACTTTGAAAGAGCTAGTCCTATAAGATTTATGGAGAGCAAAATTTTTCCACTTTGTGTTTTTTCATCCTTCATTTGTGGCTAGAATACCACAAGTTAGGCGCTGATATAGTGCAATAGATAACTTTTACTCATGACTGGAGACCAAAATCTTGGGAATAGAACTACGCAGTTTCGTGTTTCTCGACAGCCTGCAACCTCAACATGCAGCATATATGGGAACAGTAGCCCAAGGTTTCTTACCACTACCAGGAGATACATCACTGTGGATTGAAATCTCACCTGGTATCGAAATTAATAAAATTACAGATGTAGCCCTGAAAGCTGCTTCTGTGCGCCCGGGAGTACAGGTAGTTGAACGCCTCTATGGTTTATTAGAAGTTCATTCTGGCTCCCAAGGGGAAACGCGAGCTGCTGGCCAAGCCATTTTGGCAATGCTGGGAGTCCGAAGAGAGCAATGTCTCAAACCCCGTGTTGTTTCTAGCCAAATTATTCGCAACATCGATGCTTACCAAACACAACTTATCAATCGCACGCGTCGGGGACAACTTCTATTAGCAGGGCAAACGCTATATGTATTAGAAGTAGAGCCTGCTGCTTACGCCGCCTTGGCTGCGAATGAAGCAGAGAAAGCAGCGTCGATTAACATTCTTGAGGTGCAAGCTGTAGGAAGTTTTGGACGGCTTTACTTGGGTGGAGAAGAACGAGATATTCTAGCAGGTGCAGCGGGAGCATTAACGGCTATTGAAAGTGTACCTGGTCGAAATCCTCAGAGTGGGCGTCAGGAATAAAGGACTTTCAAAAAATAATCAATCGCTTTGGGGAGCAGGGGAGGTGGGGGAGGAATAAATGTCATAGCTGTCTGGAATGGATGAGTAGAGTAATTTAATTTTTGGAGTTCCCTAAAGGAGAGAAAATGGCAAATCGAGAGCATCTGGTTTTACTCAAAGCAGGTGCAGTTACATGGACTGAGTGGAGAAAGAAAAATCCCGAGATTCAACCAGACCTCAACGCGGCAAACTTGCAAGGAGATAACCTCAGAGGTGCAGACCTGCGGGGGGCGAATTTGAGCAAGGTAGATTTAGCTAACGCTTTACTTGTGCGGGCAAACCTCAGCAATGCTGAACTCAGTGGCGCAAACCTCTGTAAAGCCTTGCTCATTGAAGCTAACATGAGTGGTGCTAACTTCAGTGTTGCTAACCTGAGCGGTGCTACACTTTCACAGGCAGATTTGAGTGATGCCAATTTGATTGGTGCTGACTTGAGTGAGGCGAATCTCAGAGGTGCTACACTTACTCATGCTAATCTTATTGGTACTGACTTAAAAAGCGCTAACTTGAGGGAGGCAGATTTAGATGCAGCAAAACTGATTCGGGCTAATCTCTGTTTTGCTAACCTTATTGAAGCTAACTTGATTGGGGCTGATTTGGGCGAGGCTAGTTTATACGAAGCCGAAATGTTGGGAGCTTATCTTTATAAAACTGATTTGTATAAAGCTAATTTGACCAAGGCTCATCTCAGTGGTGCATATTTATTCTCTGCTAACTTAAATGAGGCTGACTTGAGCCAAGCAGATTTAAGTTGGACTAACCTTAGACGAGCGAATTTGGCAGGGGCAAATCTGAGAAAAGCAAACCTCAGAGGAGCTGACCTGAGGGGAGCTAACCTCAGCGGTGTCAATTTTGAAGAAGCAATTATGCCTGACTCTTCAAAGCACGATTAGTCAATCAGATATAGCAGAATTCAGAATTTAGAATTCAGAAGTCTTAAGTAAAACAGGCTTGATAGCTGGCTTTAAAACTTAGTTTCTGCTGAATAGCTAGTCAAAAATCTGAGGTTAATCATGGTCGAAAATTTTGATTGCGATCGCTGATTTACACTCTAGCATTATTAAATTTAGCCTGAGGGACAACTATCTAAAGAGTGAAAATATTACCACAAATTACAGCCATTAGTTAGTTGTGTAATTTAGATAATAGCTCAAGAATATTACTTAATACCGCAAACACGCATTTGCCTTTCTTAAATATTAATAAATCTCATGATGCATCAAGCTTGACCGTATTAACCTCTCTCAGCAATTATAAAGACACGGCTATTGAAAGCCAGATAATATACTGTTTGAGTGCGATTCTATACCTGATAAAATCGCTCGACTGTAGCAGCTGTCTTGATGATTGCAATATATCAGACGACCACAGTATCTCTTTTTATTCTTAGTGTTATCTGCGGTTCTGGAAAAATCCAACAAAAAGCAAAAAGTAAAAAGTAAAACTAATATTCAATTCATGCTTCTTTTGAAGTTTACCTTTTACCTTTCGCCTTGTTCAATCACTTTTTCTCCTGGAGGATATTGTAATGTCTAGTTTGTTTCGTTGGTCATCACTCAGGGTTGCTTTGCTAGTTCTGGGAATGACAACTGCCACAGTAGCTCCCATTGTGATTTCCGCACCAGCTTCATCTCAAAACACTGTTCCAAGTACTACTCCATCTGCTACACCATCCCCAACTTCAACAGTTAATTTATCAGATGTGACTTCAGATTACTGGGCACGTCCATTTATTCAAGCTCTAGCTGACAATAATGTAATTAGTGGCTTTCCTGATGGCAGCTTTAGGCCGAATCAATCTGTGACTCGTGCTGAATTTGCCGCCCTCATTCAAAAAGCTTTCGGTAACCAAAACCGAATTCGCCAATTGAGTGCGGGTGGATTTAGTGATGTTCCTGCTGGCTATTGGGCAGCTTCAGCAATTCAGAACGCCTACGAAATTGGGTTTTTGTCAGGTTATCCAGGGAATGTATTTAGACCAAATCAACAAATACCCAAGGTAGAAGCGATCGTTTCTATCAGCAATGGCTTGGGTTTGTCTGCTAGCGATACAAGTATTCTTAGTACCTACTACACCGATGCTTCAGCTATCCCCAACTATGCCGTTAGTAGTGTAGCAGCAGCAACACAAGCTAGTCTTGTTGTCAACTACCCAGATGTTAAACAACTCAATCCCCAACAAGCCCTAACTCGTGCTGAAGCAGCAGCACTTTTATATCAAGCTTTAGTGAGACAGGGACGGCTACAACCCATTGCTAGCAATCTGCCAGCTACTCAGTATATTGTCGCTGGATCTGGTAGCGGCACTCAAACAGGTAACGATATTGTTTCTCTGGCTGCATCCAGTAATTCTTTTACAACACTGACTTCTTTATTAAAGACAGCCGGTTTAGCAGAAACTCTTCAACAGCCAGGTCCTTATACTGTTTTCGCTCCCACAAATGATGCATTTGCTGCTTTACCCGCTGCTACCTTAGAACAATTGCAGCAACCACAGAACAGAGAAGCATTGGTTAAGATTTTGAGTTATCACGTAGTTTCTGGTGCGGTAACTGGTAGTCAACTCTCAAACGGCGAACTGAAAACCATTGAAGAAAGACCTGTAAATATTCAAATCGATCGCACTAACAATCAAGTCACAGTCAATAATGCTAGAGTCATCCAGGCGGATGTCCCAGCCAGCAATGGTGTTATCCATGCAATTAACCAAGTCCTCATCCCGCCTGATATTAATATCAGTCAGTTAAATCAGCAGCCCCAACAAGGAGGCACTACTAATGGTGGAACATCTGGTGTAGATGTAGGTAGAGCTACTCGTGGTGGCAGAAGCTATATCGGAGTTGCTGGTAACATTGGTTTAACCGGTGGCGATACAGCTTTGAGCGAAGGTAACTTTACAGTCATCAGCAAACTTGGTCTGACAAACAATCTGTCAGTAAGACCGTCAGTGCTGTTTGGAGACGATACAGTATTTCTGGTTCCGTTGACTTATGATTTTTCTCAACGTACAGCAGGTTCGGTGGGTCAACGAACCCTGAGCATATCTCCTTATCTGGGTGCTGGTGTAGCTATTGAAGCTAATCTCGATACTGATATTGGATTATTGCTAACTGGTGGTGTAGATGTTCCTTTAGGTACTCGATTCACACTTACAGGTGCTGTAAATGCCGCTTTTATGGATGAAACTGATGTCGGATTGCTATTAGGGGTTGGCTACAACTTCTAAGCATTATTGATATGAGCGCCCAAGTAAAGGGCGCGTTTTTTGCTCCCACAACACATAAAAAACACATTAGACCTGCCTGGATAATTGGATTTTCCAGGCAGGTCTATTGTTAGTAGAAGGGACTGGGGATTAGGGATTGGGTATTAAGTACAGACAAATAAATTTTGGAACAATTATAAAAGTCGTGTGGCAGGACTAGTGAAAAGCTTACTTTGGCCGTATTTTCCAACATCTATCGTTTGCCAGAGGAAGTAAGGATTGTGATTTCCTATGCTTTTGGTGATTTAGTATCACTCACCTGTTTCTTTTTTTCGCAACAGCATTTATAGACAAAAATTGCTTTAAAAAAGAGGAATATATGCAAGGTTTTCGCTTAGGTTCTATTTTCGGGTTTGAAATCCGAGTAGATTTGTCCTGGCTGTTAATTGTCTTCCTCGTCCTATGGACATTAAGCGCAGGTCTATTTCCAACCAACTATCCAGGACTTGCCAATGCAACTTACTTCGGTATGGGTCTAGTAGCAACGCTTCTGTTCTTTGCCTCGCTGCTGGCTCATGAGCTTTCTCACTCCTTTGTGGCTAGGGCTAAAGGAATTCCTGTCGAAGGTATCACTCTGTTTATCTTTGGTGGGGTGTCGCGCACTCGTATGGATGCTGAACGTCCTGATGATGAGTTCCAAATTGCCATTGTCGGGCCTTTTACTAGCTTAGTGCTGGCTGCTGTGTTTGGCTTGATTTGGCATATCGGTAAAACTGCGGGATGGAGTGTTGTGGTTACAGGCGTTGCGTCTTACCTTGCCTCTATTAACCTCATCCTTGCCATTTTCAATATGCTACCTGGATTTCCTCTAGATGGCGGTCGCGTTTTCCGCTCGATTATTTGGAAGTATACCGGCAACAAACAAAAGGCGACTCAAATCGCCTCGATGGGCGGTAAATGGTTAGCATATCTGTTGATTGCCCTTGGCTTCTGGGAGTTGTTTGGTTCAGCCCTGTTGAGTGGACTCTGGTTGATTTTGATTGGTTGGTTCTTATACAACGCCGCAGAAGCTGGCTACGAGGAGCTTTTGATCCGTACAAGTCTCGAAGGAGTCAGGGCACAGGAAATCATGACTCCCTATCCAGAAACGGTAAATACTGACTTGACGCTACAAGATTTAGTGGACAAATATTTACTCAGTCGTCGTTATCAGTCTTTCCCAGTAGTTCAAGATAGCCATACTGTGGGTATTATTACCTTAAATCAGGTCAAGGATGTCCCGCGCCAAGAATGGAGCGATCGCACTGTTAGAGAGACAATGATTCCTATGCATACAGGAGTTACCGTTCGTCCAGAAGAACAAATGTCTCAGGTCTTGGAAAAAATGCAAGAATCAGGAATTCGTCGTGTGCTTGTAACTCAAAATGGTTCACTCAAAGGCATTATCACTGCCAATGATGTAGCACATTGGTTACAGCGCCAGCGAGATTTAGGCAACCAGATGCGCTGAATACAGCAGAAATAAAAATCTGAAATGTGGCAAGTAATATTAGAATGTCAACTTAATGAATATTCTTCTATTCCAGGAGATTTTTTCAGTAAAATCTCTTCTTATTCGCTGAATATTCAGAGCAATTTCTCGCTTCTTCAGTTAGAACAATAGAAGGTTTGACTGCACATTTTAGATAATTATTATTTGAATAAAATCGACAGCTTTTACAAGGAACTTTGTGTGAACTATTTGTGGGAAAAACCATCTTGTAATCTAAAAATGACCGTATTTTTTGCAAGATCAGCAAAAAAACTACCCAACCAATGATAAATCCAAGGGGTGATAAAGATATAGCTATATCAGGGATAGTTAATTCATTTCTTGGTGGTTGCTCATTTTTAATTTCATTCTGGATTGCGTAATCTAAATTTCTATTGGCTGGTACAGATATTTGCAGGATTTGATTATCATACATATTATTTACCTTTTGCTATGGTCTTTAATTCCTTGATTTTTTGAAATGGTGACTTATAAATTCTGACTTCAAAAATTATCCATATTGTCGATGTTAAAAAAATACGGATAAAAAAATTAAGTAAGTGTGTGTGTTGATGAATTAGGTTTATTCACTTGTATTTTAATTAACTGAAAATGAATCCACAGTTTTGAGTACATCAGATGAAAGTTCAAATACAAGATTACAAGGTTTTAATTATAGGTTTAGCAAAATAAAATTTCAGCTATATCTGTCAAGAGTTTTGCTTATGATTTATAGCTATATATCCAGGGGAATAAATTATACAAAATTCTCAAAAGTTCATACTTTTATGTTATTATTTTTGGAATAATTTTCTCGATTTTCTCGAAATTTGCTGGACATTACACCTAAATTAATTCAGAGTAATATTTATTACTCAGGTTAATTTAAAACTGGAATTATCCACTGATATAAATAATTGGAGAAATAATTATGCTTGATATTTTCCTAACTTGGTTAATTACTACTATCAGTTTTTTGATTATTTCTAGATTACCTTTGGGTATAGAAATTGATGGTTTTAAAAAAGCGGCGATCGCAGCGGTTGTTTTCGGAATTTTAAATGCGATTTTGCTACCAATACTCAGTTTGTTTACCTTACCCTTGATTATCCTTACCGTTGGCTTATTCTTCTTTATTTTGAATGCAATTATTTTTGCATTGGCAGCTTATCTAGTAGAAGGTTTTCGCTTAAGGTGGGGTTTTTGGAGTGCGTTAAGTGGCTCAATTGCTTTGGCAATTATTAATTCTATTCTCTTGAATATCGTGGCTCAAATTACCTGAGAAACTAGGTATTTTTGAACAAAAATTAAAAATAATTTCATACCGCAATTTAGTTTTTAATAAAATCAAAAAGTGATACCAGTATCGATGTTCCAAATATTCTATATTGTGGGAAATAACGCGTTGATTGTGAAGTATAAATTTTTTATTGCTCAGTAACTAGACAGATTATGATATAAGACATATATCTAGATTGATTGAGCTGTAAAACAATACTCAATCATTAGATTACAAATTACTAATATTGATTTCGAGGCAATAATTTATGATCAGATTTTTGCGAGAAACAATAATTTTTTTTATCACAACAATTGTGCTGGCAATTCTGATAATCTCTTACAATCCAGTACCTATAGCTGAGGCACAACCTTCTACAACAACACCAACAACAACTAATAGGTCGCTTCTTTCTGTAGCTTATCCGAATAGGGCACTCAGTGCTTCTCCCGCACAATTACCACCATTGCCTTACGGTTATGGGGCGCTAGCAAAAGCTATTGATGCTGAAACTATGAAATTGCATCATGACGCGCATCACGCTAGCTACGTCAACAACTTAAATGATGCATTGAAGCAGTATCCAGATTTGCAAAAAAGAAGTGTTGAAAGTTTACTAGTGGATTTGAACAGCGTACCAGAAAATATTCGGACAAAGGTACGCAATAATGCTGGTGGTCACCTCAACCATACGATTTTTTGGCAACTGATGAGTCCCCAAGGTGGTGGACAACCCACAGGAAGCATCGCTCAAGAAATTAACCAAACTTTTGGCAGTTTCGATGCCTTTAAAAAACAGTTTAACGCAGCTGGCGCAGCTCGTTTCGGAAGTGGTTGGGTTTGGCTAGCACGTAACCCTCAAAATCAACTCCAGATTGTGACTACAGCCAATCAAGATAACCCGATTATGGACGGTTTATACCCGATTTTGGGTAATGATGTTTGGGAACATGCTTATTACCTTAAATATCGCAACCGTCGTGCTGACTATTTAAATAATTGGTGGAATGTAGTGAACTGGCCGCAGATTAACAGGCGAGCGCAACTCTCATCAAAACAGTAGCACTATTTAGAAGCGATCGCTATCAAGACAAATGCAATTGTGTTAAGGGACTTTCAAGGAAAAAAATATTCCATAGTAGGGTAGCACAGCTGTGCTACCCGAAAAATGTACAAATAATTTGGGATAATTTATTTTCTGGAAGTCCCTAAATGAAGTACATGGGTATGGGCACAGCCATGTTCCGTACAATTATCTGTACCTCACGCCTGTTGTCATTTGTTGTATCTATCGTCCTGGCGTTGATCTCTGGTATAAAGCATCTTCCACAGTGTTAGTATGTCCAACATGGGCTTGTTGTAGCTTTTGAGTTGTCGTTGTGGAAGACAATAACTCTACTACCTCGACCCTCTCCTCATCCTCTTTTTTTTGGCGAAGGTATTGTCTAATGAAAAGATATTTTAGAAAGTATTTTTTAATTTTTAGTGTTGCAGTTCTTACATTAGTTCTATTCACTGTTGTAAACCGATTTTTTCAAGAGAACTTTTCTTTCCTAAATAATGGACATCAAATAACTCATCGCCAAATACAGAGTCTTGAGTCTAACAATCAAGAACTTTCCCAATCCTCAAATGAAGACTATGGTACAACCCATCTACATGCACAGGAATTTAAGTTTAACGCTTATGTCAAATTTCCTGCTGCAATTGCGACAGATTCAGATAAATATAAAGAGTTTATTACTCACGACAAAAACGGGGCTTTCGATATTATTCTTACCAAACAGGATGATACTATTGAATATCTTTTCAGAATCAGCAGTG
Source organism: Desmonostoc muscorum LEGE 12446 (assembly GCF_015207005.2). Taxonomy (GTDB): domain Bacteria; phylum Cyanobacteriota; class Cyanobacteriia; order Cyanobacteriales; family Nostocaceae; genus Nostoc; species Nostoc muscorum. The sequence goes on along the minus strand of NZ_JADEXS020000001.1, from coordinate 8,618,150 downwards.
TGCCTGAGCAGCAATGCCAATCAGATACTACTCGAGCATGTCAGCAGGCTACAGCAGCTAGACCTGCTATGGGAAATGTTGCAGACGTGCAAATTGCAGCAAAAACAGATGAATTAAAGCCTGGGATTTATGAATTTGGCAATAGTAGGTCAACACCAATAACAGATGTAATGATTTACTCCCGTCAACTATATTCTGACCCTTCTCATGGCTCTTTAGGATGTCAAAGATGGGGCAAAGGAGCGCTAAATATTGAAAGAGCTATTTATGGTGCGAGCGGCAAACTGGAATATCTGGATGCAAGCTTGTTCCGACTATGCAATCAAACAGTACCTTTCCCACCAGCATCACCTGAAGATAATCTTTCACAGGTTCAACTAGAAAATATCAAACAATACACATACTATGCCTCTTGGCATTGTCGCTTAAAAATTGTGAAAGAGTAGGCAAGGAACTTTTAAGGTTTTTGATTTTCCCTTGCCCACTTTGGTTACGACTATTTAGATTTCAATGACTTGCTAGATAGGAATTACCGAACTGAAACTAAGCTATGACGAAAATATCATTATTCGTCATGGCAAGCCCAGCACTAAGTGTAGCTATCTGAAATTGATTAAAGGTTCCAAGGCTTCCATCTCTATCAAAAGAGAGAGCGCCACTGGTACTGTTATAGATGAATCGGTCAAATGCATCAGTCGCAACCGCGCCGATAACAAATTGAGCCGATGTAATGAATGCTCCAGCTACTAATCCTCCTCCGAAACCAGCCGCTGAGACATCAATTGTATCATTGAGTACGCTGAAATCTGTAATCCGGTCAACACCATCACTTAAAGACCGGAATCTAAAGTGGTCTGCACCTGCATTGCCAGTCAAGGTATCATTGCCTAATCCGCCAACGATTGTATCGTTACCAGCACCAGCGACAATTCGGTTATTTGCTCCGCTACCAATTATGTTGTCATTGCCACCGCCGGTCAGGATGTTCTCGAAGTTGAGAATCTCTTCGTTATAGAAGCCAGGGAAGGATGCTACACCAGTGCCGAGGTTGTAAGTACCACCACCACTCCAATGTGTGTAATCAATGGTGTCTACTCCGGCGCCACCATCCATGTAATCATCGCCACCACCACCACTGACTGTATCGTTACCAGCGCCAGCAATGATGCGGTTATTTGCTCCGCTACCAATTATGTTGTCATTGCCACCGCCGGTCAGGATGTTCTCGAAGTTGAGAATCTCTTCGTTATAGAAGCCAGGGAAGGATGCTACACCAGTGCTGAGGTTGTAAGTGCCACCACCACTCCAATGTGTGTAATCAACGGTGTCTACTCCCGCACCACCATCCATGTAATCATCGCCACCACCACCACTGATTGTGTCGTTGCCCCCATTGCCGCGCAAAACGTTGTTGGCGCTGTTGCCCTTGATGTTGTCATTGCCTGAGCCACCGTTGGCATTTTCGATCAAAGAACGGGTGTCGCCGTTGAACTGTAGGGCATTAAACACATGTCCCCGGGCATAGTTGCCATCACCTAGATTGGCTCGTTGGAAATTACCGCCGACGTTGAGATTAGTCCAATTGCCTGGTTCCAAATTGATCGCCAGATTGGTAGTGTAGTTTGAGAAGTTATAGGTATCTATGCCATTACCATCCCAGATCGTGCGAAAGATGCGGTTGCCACCTGGTGTACCTTGTCCGATACCATTGACAAACATTTCTCCAGTTGTGGTCGAGAAAGTGTAAGTCGTGTTGCCGGAGTTATGATTAAAATTCGCACCGTACATCTGCTGAATCGCTCTGATGTCGTACATCATCAACGATTGTGCATACCCCCAGGTCTCGTTCGAGTATCCGCCACTGAGAGGGTCGCCCACATAAGAGCGATAGGTCATAATCGAGAACTCCATAGAGTCGCGGTTAGCATCCATTGCGACGTTTGAGATGCCACCAGTCTCATGACCATGCTTTAGTCCCAGCGCATGTCCAAACTCATGCCCGAAAGTGTGATAAGCATAGTTCCCGATCACTGGGTTATTGTAATCAGATGTATTGAACCATACATCGCCTGCTGCAACACTGTTTCCAGGGTAATAGGCATAAGCTGTGCCAGGGTCGTTCGACTCTGCTATGCGGATCGTGGCATCGCGATCGCTAGCACCGGTCAGTTCGACCATGTTGAGTCCAGAGACAGACTCGTACATATCAAACCACTGGCGTGCAACAGCACGTTGGGTCGCGTTCAGGGTTTGAAAGCTGGAAGCGTGTACCACCGAATCGGGATAGCCAGATTCATCTTCGTAGTCGTTGGTAAAGCTGCTAGTGAAGCTGAAGGTCACTGTGTTCGACAGCCATTCAGTTCCTATTAACAAACCATCAATGTTATTAACATTAGTTTTTGTCGTATTTGTTACAGACGTAGTGCCTCCATAAGCGTCTGCCCTTCCTTGTTCGAGTTGTAGCTGCGTAACAGGGATTAAATCGGCACTAATTGTTGCTTTAGTAGATGGACTCATAATCAACTCCTGTAAAGTTAATATTTTTTGTCTAGAACACCAATTTAGTATTCACAATCATGACGAAAAAGCCAGGTTTCCTTGGGTTGTAACAACGAATGTTTGGTTGTGAAAAACCTTAAAACAGGGTTTCTCAGTCTCGTATATTATAAAATCGGTGTTCTAGAGGGTATATACAAGTGAACTAATGGTCATTCCAGAAAATTCCACAGTAATTTCACCAATTTATTCGGATTTTTACTGATATACCTCAATTATCTAGCAGATTTAGCCAGGGGAGTGTGAATAATTGGTGTGCCCTTACGTGAATGGCACTAAGAAAAGGGAAAATCTTTGAGGCAGCAGGGGTACAGAGGAGCGGACGAGCAGGGGAGAAAGAAGAAGTTTTAGGTATACGAACGGATATTTAGAAATTCCCCTCTCCACCGAATAGCACCCCTGTCCCTCTGCAATCCTTACGCTGCATACCCTTCAGCTTAACTTAGTGCCATTCGCCCTTACCTTACGAACTACGAATTTTTAAAGTTTGTTGTTTGTAACGGAGTATGCACAGTAGAACAATTAGCAATATTAAGGCTTTGGCCGTAGATGGCTCGACTACTTTCTTCACTTCCGTAGGGGTTGGAGGAGTAACACTACATGGAATTTCAATAACGTGTGTGTGATCGGAACCGTTATTATTGGGAGTCAGATCGCATTCTCCTTTGCCGGTGAGAGACAAAGGTGTATTTGTGGAAGAAGAAATAGATGGCTGACCTGAAGAACTACCGCCATCCAGTAGTAGAAGCAGAATTAAAGCAAGACCCCCAGCTCCAACTATTGGCCAGAGTGGAAAAGAATTAGAACTGTCTTGTGCCATGACATCTCCCTCAGAACCAGGGAAATTATCGAGGTTTATTGCTTCTGCATCCAACGGTATTGGATTCTCACCCAGCAAAATATCTCCTGGGATATCTTCTCCCAACAGTTGATTAAATTCTTCTGGAATCACATTATTGGGGCGTCCGAATTCCCCACCGTCTTCGGAGTATGGAAAGGATAGTACTTCAAAAATCCTCTTTTCGAGTAGGCTCTGATCTCCAGAATTCAGCGCATCTAAGCCTCTAGAAATTTTATCTACATAAAAATTCGTCATTTCTGGCGATAGACCTAGAGATTCAATCTGCTCTTTCAGGTTGGAAATTTTTGAGGCCTCCTCAAACAGCAGCCGTCCGTATGACATTTTCAAGTCTAGTAGTCCATTGCGGAGGCTAACGGAGTTATTGACTCCTGAGTATGGTGCCCAGTAGAACTGCTTGGTTACAAGTCCGAGTCCTTCAACTGGATTACGACCAAAAGGTTGTCCAAGGACGTATTGAGAGCCATCCATGATTGTGGAGGATTCTTTTCTCCAAAATGAAGCGAAAGGCACCGCAGAGAGATTCGGATTGTTACCGTAAAAGCTAGCGAAATTCTGGAAATTTTTCTCCCCACCAGCTGCTCGTATCAGAAGATTTTGATAGTTAGTCCCACTGTTTACCTCAAGTAATCGCTGGATTACGGTTCCAGTCTTATTGCAAGTCAAACCAAATCCCACATTACATGCAGGAATTACTCGCATCTGACTTAGATTCTGGTTATTGATTTGGTACTGAAGATACTCATACTCCAGTCCTCGTTGGATACCATAACGACCAATATTTAGCTGTGCAAAAGCAGACTGACAAGCAGTGAGTACTACTGCAACAGATGAAAATGCGATACTCGCTAGGCGAACCGCCTTCGGCATAGCAATTCTTTGAACAGTTAATTTAGGCAAGATGTACCTCCGGTAAATGGGGATTGGGGATTGGGGATTGGGGATTGGGGATTGGGTATTGGGTATTGGGTATTGGGTATTGGAAAATAAGATTTTTCATCTTATTCCCCAGTCCCCAGTCCCCAGTCCCCAATCCCCAATCCCCTAGTTCAACTCTTTGGTAAATAAATATTGATTGTGATTCCAGTGCCTTTGAGATTTCCTGATGAGAGTGTGTGATATAAGACCAATGCCCGGTTTGGTTGGTCGAAAAGAAATCCGCGACGTGTGGGTTTGATCTTCCCTTGCTTGACGAGAGAAACGAAGGCTTCTAAATATCTACGTATACCTTGACGGTTCTCTTGACTACTATTCATATGACGGTCAATCAGCATCATAAAGAAGTCCAAGCTACGATTTTCTTGACCCTCAATCAGACTTCCCTCATCTAAGAAAGAACTTGCTATGAGTCTGTTATCAACTTGTTTAACTTTAAAAATAGTAAAGTAACGCCCTTCTTCTTTAGGATCGTTCGCATAACAAACCCACGAACCTTCTTGATTCTGTGTAAAACCCTGGTCAGCAAGGTAAGAAAGCAAAGAATTACTTGCTTTGGTTTGGGGTGGAGGTAATAAATCTTCAATGGGATCTAAAGAGCAAATCCTCTGGTTTGTTGTCTGTTGAGGAACAGTGGGAGTCTCTTGAGTGTAAGTACCCATAGGCTTGTCATCAGACATTGCGATGTTAGACATTGCAGCCAACGCAGATACTTGGAAAACGAATACTCCAAACAAACGAACAATAATATTCATAATTTATCCTGTTACTTTTGTTTACGTTGTCAATATTCAACTTGTTACTAAATCAGGATTGATCTAGTAATGTTAAATTATTTGCTAAATTTAAGTTTTTGCCTCATTTAATCAAGGATAGGCAAGGTTCTCACAAATCAAATAGGACTATATTGATATAGGTAACTCCACGGTAATAGACATAAATACTATCTAAATAAAATGCACATTTTTAAAGTATTGTTGACAACAGAAAGATTGCTTTTCGATAATTTTACATATACGAAAAACAACTGACATGATGTCATTTTTTTATATTCAAATCTAATTTGTGCCATTTTTAGAAGATTTTATGAGATATCTTTCTGTTTGTAATGATTACAAAACAAATGGCTTTGTTAGCTATTTGATAGCTTGTATAACCAGAATTATAAAAGCTGTCTACAATGTACAGTAAGGTTTTGAGCGATTCTGGTGCTAGGTTAAATAATGTTTTGTTTTTTTGGAGGTAGCACACCTAACTAGCTGTTTCAGCATGTGTTCAATTGAATGTATAAAATAATATCTCTTGACAGTAAAATAATATTACCATGAGCTTGAGATGTGCAACACTTTTGTGGACAGTTGTCAAAGCTGTACACGGTGAATTGTAACTACCTCTTGATTAAATTTTATAATAAACACCTGAGAGCAAAAGTCAATTGACTTACATACGCCTAGTATTTTAAAATTTAATACTATTATTGTTTCTGCTAGTAGCTAAATGTTTTAAATATAACATTTACTAAAATCAAATACGGATAATGAATATATTGTGATTGCTGGATAAGCCTGATTGTCTGAATTTTGGGCTACTGGCGATCGCATCAGGGAAGGTTAAATTAAATTACCACTTTGTAATTATTATTTAGCAAAGTGTTGTCATAGACCTTATAATAGTGAATATTTTTATTCACCAATGGTTCGAGGATTGCTACATATTGTTATGAATAAAGCAATCTCGACACAAAATTACGATTAATCATTCGTGAATAGCGAGAACCCTGATTTATTAGAGAAGTCGGGGTTCCTACACCCAACACGAAAACTGATGACGATGTTCCTGAGATTTGCTATTACAATTCATGTAACTGTTATATATTAGAGTTTACAAGTCTCGACGCGAGAGAATAAATCGCCTGCAAGCATCCTTAACCACAGATTGAAGGTTTGAGCCTTGCGTAATACGTAAAAATACAAATGTGTATTATATTTGTCAACAGTATCTTAGCTCTTCCCAAAATTGATGACTTACTCATTTTTCATCCTCTACTGCCCCTAAAATTTTTAGTGTTCCTTTCTGTGCCTCTGTTAAGCCAGTAGTTCCTGTTATATTCATTCTTTCATAAGGTCGGCTAACCCTTAGTGTTCTTATACATTCACCTTGATTAATATCCCAGACTCTAATTGTTCCATCTTGACTACCACTAAATAAAGTCTTCGCATCTGGACTAAATATGACAGACCAAACTCGGCCAGTATGTCCTTGAAAAGTCTTAATGCATTGACCAGTTTCAATATTCCATATTTTTACTGTCTGGTCTTCACTACCACTGGCAAAAGTTGTATTATCTGAACTGAATGCAACTGCACATACCCAATTAGAGTGCTCCTTCAATGTTCTAATACACTGTTGCGTTTCAATGTTCCATAGCTTTATAGTTTGCTCTTGACTACCACTGGCAACCATTTGATTATTAGGGCTAAATCTAACAGACCAAATTAGACCAGTATGTCCTTCCAAAATTCCGCAACACTTTCCTTCATTGATATTCCAAAGCCTCACGACTTGATCTCCACCGCCACTAGCAATGAGCTTGCCATTAGGGCTAAAGTCTACTGAAGCCAAGCAGTTGGTATGTCCTTCAAAAGTTTTGATGCATTGACCAGTATTAACGTCCCATAGTTTTACTGTTTTGTCGTCACTAGCACTTGCAAGAGTTTGACCATCTGGACTAAACGCGACAGACCAAACCCAATCCCTATGCTCCTGGAATGTTTTCAGACAACGCCCAGTTGCAATATCCCATAACTTCACTGTTTTATCTTCACTACCACTGCTAGCTAGAAAATCATTACCAGGGCTAAATGCAACAGACCAAACTCGATTTGTATGCCCTTCAAAAGTTTTGATGCATTGACCAGTTTCAAGGTTCCATAGCCTGACAAGTCTATCTTCTCCACTACTAGCTAACATACCAGCATTGGAGCTACACGCAACTGAATAGATCCAATGAGTAGATCCCTTTAGCGTTTTCCAGCATTGACCAGTCTTAACATCCCAAAGTTTTACCATTTGGTCATCACTGCCAGTAGCAAGAGTTTGACCATCGGGGGGACTAAAGGCAACAGAACCAACTCTCCCTTTGTATCCTTGTAGTGTTTTGGTGCAATCTCCAGTGTTAATATCCCATAACTTCACTGTTTTATCATCACTTCCACTAGCAATAATTTGACCATCCGGGCTAAAGGCAACACGCCAGACAGAGCCACTGTGCCCCTCAAATACTTTTAAACATTCACCAGTTTTAATGTCCCATAATCTAATTGTTTTATCTCCACTACCACTAATAAGCTTAGACCCATCAGGACTAAATGCTACTGACCGTACAAAATCACTGTGTTCTTGAAGAGTTATTATGCAACGACCAGTTTTAACATCCCACAGCTTTACCATTTGATCATCACTGCCAGTAGCAAGAGTTTGACCATCTGGGCTGAACACGACACACCAAATCCAATCAGCATGGGCTTGAATTGTGTTCAAACATTCACCAGTGTTAGTATTCCATAACTTTATTGTCAGATCGTCGCTACTGCTTGCTAAAATCTTTTCATCTGGACTAAAGGCAAGAAAGCGAACGAAATCTTTGTGCTCTTGTAACGTTCTGAGGAGTTGACCATTATTGACATCCCATAGCTTTATTGTACAATCCTCACCTCCACTAGCTAAAATCTTTCCATCTGAACTGAAAGCGACACTCCAGATCCAGCCTACATGTCCTTTATAGGTCATTAAGTTTTGACCGTCAGAAATTCTCCACAAGTGGATTTCGTTGGGGTCAGTAGTGGCAAGCGATACTCCATCTGGACTAAAAGCTATTGCTAAGATACTACTAAAGGTTTCTGCGAAAGAGGATTTAGATAAGTCGGAATGAGCTAAGTTTACGTCTTTCAAATTTGCGTCTGACAAATATACCTGCCAAAGTTTTAGGCATGAAAAATCACAACCGCTCAAATCAGTACCTATATGACAAAGTAAATTAAGAATATTTCCACCCAAATAACCTCGCTGAGGCAGTTCTTCCCTTTTCAATTTTGATACTAATTTAAATAGCTGATCTTCAAATTTTTTATCATCATTATAAAAAAATTCCTCGACAATAGGCTCAATAATAAAGCGAATTTGAGCTTCCCTGACATAATCTTTTGTAGATGCTTTAATGAGTGCATGCCTATTTAATAGTAATATTGTTTCTTCTTCATTAATCTCTTTATATACACATTTAACTAAGCGTTCGCTTAAATACTCAATAAGCACAGGCTGCAATGAAAAATGCTTTTGACTTTTCACGAGAGGAAATCTTCGCTGTAAGACTTGTAGAATTGAAGGAATTTCATTTTTGACGCTTTTGGATGCAAAAATATCTTCTATTAGCTCTGAAAGTGAAACTGGCTCACGGTTGATTGCTAACCAGTACATTATCTCTTGCTCTTTGTCTGATAAACGTTGAAAATGCCAATCTAATAAATCATTTAGTTCACCAAATACCTGTTTTCCTTGTTTCAAAAAATCAGAAATTTCGCCCGAATATACTTCGGTAATATGCTTGGCAGCAAGCTCTAGAGCCAAAGGATTGCCGCTATAAAACTCAATTATTTCCTTCCATTCTTCGTTTGAACCAGCAAAGGAACCGATGTCGGCGAATATTTCCTGGCTGTCTGAATAGTTCAAGCCACTTAAACTATACGTGCGAGTTAGTCCTTTTTCTCCTATTTCCAACTTCACAACTTCCGGAGGTTTTTCACGGCTAGTCAACAGCAAGCAACTATTATGGGTAACTTCACCAACTTTTGATAAAAACTTACCATAACCTTCATACCCCTCTTTAAACCGGGATTGATTACTGCTGTCCAGGACTGCATCTAAATTGTCAAGTATTAGCAAGCAACGATGCTGCTGCAAATAAGTAATCAACTGAGTTATTTGCTCATCTACAGTGTCTGATAAACCAGTTTTCTTCTGATCGGATATAAAATTGATTAAATCTGAAAAGATATCTGAACTTAATGGAGCATTCAATAATGAACGCCAAAAGACATATTCAAACTCATCTTGAATATCTCGTGCTAGCTTCAATGATAAGCTCGTTTTTCCGATCCCACCTATGCCCAGCAACAAGACTAATTGACATGGTTTCTCTTCTTCAATGATCCAGTGTTTTAAAGTGGAGATTTCCTCAGTACGTCCATAGAAACTATAAATATTTTGTGCTAGTCCCCAATCTTGTTTGCATTTTTTAATGTCAATGCCTGGTGTCACTTCCGTTACAGGAACTTGCTCGCTCAACTCTAACCATGCTGTAATCAGCACTTGAGTAGGAATAATAAACGCCACTTTGGCTGTCGCTCGCTCTATTTCCCCCGCTACTGCCATTCCTACTACACCCTGTAGCTGCTCATCCCATATTGGCGCACCACTGAAACCAGGCTCTAATGCATAACCTTGTTGTTTTATATCCTCCAGTTGCACCCAACCATTGGCAAGTCCGGCTCTAATTTCACCAGCAGCCCAAACTCCATTGGGCTGGTTCTTTGGAAAACCCAAAACTCGGAAAGGATGCCCCCATAAGTCTTCTGAAGCTACCAGTCGTGCTGGTTGAGCGGTATTAGGAGGAGAGCTTTCTAATTCCAATGCCGCAATATCTTCAGCAAACTCATTAGGATTAACAGGTCGCCAGAATACTATCCTGGCTGTGAAGAATTGTTTTGCCGCTAAGAAAGGAAAATCCAAGCAGACTTCTGTCTTAGGCATTTCAGCAGTGTTTCTGGCAATTCCTAGAGCATCTGCTACCACATGGGCGCATGTAAGGATATATTTTTGGGAAACTAAAAAGCCAGCACCAACAACCTTGGCATTGATTGAGTAAATCCTGACAATTGATGACTCCAGGTGTGTGGACATCTTATGGCTCCCGTTTCCACTTTAAAGTAACTTCATAATTAACTTCGGCATTGCCAGAAGCGATGACTGCTCCAAGTTCTGCACTCATTTTGATACCGAACTTGATTTCCACTTCGTCCGCAGGTTGATTGAGACTATTAACTTTAGTCATAATGACATTGGCTATCGGTTTAACTTGATCCAGAGCAGACTCAAAAGTTTTTTTAGCTGTTTGAATCATCTCATCTCGCAAACCAAAACGATGATCAGTTGGTCCAGGCTCATCCACTTCTACAAGAATCAAGTCTCCATTTTCCAAAGGAAATTCAACAATACGCTTCACAAGCTTACCCCTCTACAACATTTTTCACAAAATCAATTGTTTTTTAGCTTTAAACTGCAAGTCTATCCGCTGTCTTGGGGTCTGTCTACTCCTCTGACTTTTCACAAGATGTGGAAAAGGGGAGCGATCGCCTCTGATAGTTGAATCATTTGGCGGATACGACTTTCGCTTTCACCGACAATTCCCCCAAATAACCGTCCCACATCCAATCGCAACAGAGGTAAACGCCACTCATGGGCAATAGTTTTCGCAGACAAGGATTTCCCAGTTCCTTGAATTCCCACTAGGAGGACACCTTCAACATTATTCATCATTTAACATCCAATTTTCGGTGCTTGAAGAATTGGTGGGAAAAGTCAGCATAAGTAGTACAAAACTCCTAATCTCGGCTAAGGGAAATGCTTACAAGTTATTGTTCCCATCTGTACCAAGAAAGTCACAGCTTGTGTAAGGGACTTACAAAAAATAAATTATCCCAAATTATTTCTAAATTTTTAGGGGCGCAGTTTTCTTTCGCCCTTCCCGTAGGTGCGCCTTCGTTGAATACTCACGTTAATTCAATATCCACTTTTTCAACCATAACCTTGTCGTTGCGGCAAACTCAAAGTTTAAACCACAAAAATCATAGCCCAATTTAGTGGCGACAAGGTAAAGCTGACGCTTTATTTTATTGGGGTGAAAAACATTATTTTTCCTAGTAAATGTGGTACAAGCAGTGATTACCAATTCAACCGAAACTTTTCTAAAAGACGCTGTTGTTGAAAGATATAACATCTCTAAATTGAATAAAACTCGCATCCGTTTCAAGATTCAGTTAAAGAAGACAACCAAGAGTAATGCTCCAAAATGGACAGATGTTCTCAAATATTCTCAAGATGAACAAGAATCTGACTTAGTGAAGGTTACAACCTCAGAAGTTGGTTTAAAGGGCATCAAAGTTTTCAAAGCTTTAGACGAAGCAGCAAACCAATTAAGGCAAGAAATTGCTTCAGTCCAAGAATGGATGAATTATGACAATGGTGATTGGATTTGTTCTATAGACTTAGCGCCCTTGGTCTGGAATCAACTAATCGGAATTCGAGATAATATTGCACCTGTTTTACGCACTCAACTGAAAGAAGAGTATGAAAAGGGGTACACAGACTATCAAGAACGTATTGACAAATTTCTCTCACTCAATGCTTGGCAGTTATCTATAGAACAACAACAAGAAGTTAAGCAGAACTTAGCCAAAGCTTTTCCCTGTTTAGAGGAACTAGAGGACTATTTACAAGTAGTAATTGGTCGTCCTGTCATTATTCCCGCCATCAGTGAACAACTGTCAGAGAAACAAGCTGAATGCTTAGGGCAAATAACTCGGTTTATCGAACAGTATGACAGAAATTTAGAACAAACACTGAGGGAATCAGCGATCGCTCTCGGTGAACAACTAGCAGCCCAGTTGCTCGAAGATTTGAGCAATTGGGAACCAGGACGCAAGCCAGTCAACTTCAAGAAGAAGATGGAACGCCATTTCAAAAAAGTCCAAATGCTTTTGGCTAACGCCAGTTTTGAAGTTTTGAAGCAGGTAGCAGCCTTATGAATATTAGCTTAGTTATTAGATTCTTTCTAATAAATTTAATCTTAGAATACAAAACTATTGATACTATCAGGGCAAAAAATATAAGAAATATAAATAAAGGAGCGTTATATTGAAGACTTAATTCTATAGCATTCAAAAAATTGTTAGAAGAACTAACATTTTCAGGAAATAAATAAGATATGTTATGTTTGATTTCTTCTGTCTCTCCCCTAAGGAGAAGAACTATTTGAGCATATATCCATAATGAAGGAATAAATAATATTAATGATAAACCAATACGATAATTTAAATTTATTTCTTTACCAGTTATCTTTTGAATTATAGGTAATATAATTACAAAAACTAATACTTGGAATAAAAGACAAAAAATAATAGCCATAAATACTAACATTTTCAAATAACCCCGATAGTTTATCTACATAGAAATAATAACGAAATTCTACATTACAAATAAAACGTATTTTAGCAAGTCTAAGGCAATCAAAGCCTTAGTATTATCACCCGTAATTTCTCAATAATCAAATATCTATATCGATTTTATGTATACAAACATTTTATTTGACGACACCAATCTCTATACGAAATAAAAATTCTTTGAAAATCATCATCAGATGGTAACACTCCATTATGAGCAATAATATTTCGCAAACCTTCTAATTGTTCAAATCTATTTTCAATAAATTTAATGTCTCCAATATAAGGTATGAATAACTTATCTTCCTTTTTAATAATAGTAACTAAATCCCCCCAATCAATGCAATAAAGAGGTGAACTACCTCCTCTTGGGGAAATCCACTTGTTTGTAGTCTCGAAATTTTTGACTCTTTCTACTTTTGCTATCGTTTTTGTATTTTTAACTTTTTCCCACCAATTATCTCCAAATTCTCTTGAGAGTATTTGTTCAATAAAACAACGAACTGAATTTTCGTAACAATGAAGTATTACATACAAACTAGACATTTTATAGGCATTTATCACATCTTTCTGATTAAGATAGGGTGTATTAAATACCTCGGTACTTTCTAACTTATTAAGAATAGCTATAAGAGTAGCTTTTGCAATTTGCATAACTACAACTAAAGAGCCATCCTCTGAATATTGATATCCTTTTATTGCATTATTCCAAATATTTAACTCATCATTCATATCTGTATCATTAAAGATACATCTAACACTGTTCATCCAATGTGAAAAATGTCGGAAAATCACATCTGGAGAATCATAAAAAGTCTCTAGCATAGACAAACTCTCTAATAATGACTCTATAACTTCTCGTTTATGTTTCATACTGAAAAGGAAATTTTATTTCAAAGCTAAAAATCAGAGTCCATTACTTCCATTGTTGAAACTGTGCTACTACTTCATACAATTTTCGATGATATTCATCCCAATATCTAGAATTCTCATATTTATTTTTTGGCATTATACAGTCATTATATTTTGTTCTTTGGGTTAAACAATATGTCCCAATTGTACTAATTAAATATTCGACACTAGCTTCGTTATTATCTAGTAGCTGGTTTAATAAGTTTTCTATTTCGTCTGGGGTCATATTTCTAGCTAAAATAACATCAGTAAAATCAAACCATCAAATAACTATATGGACAACAGTAATTTTACTTAATTATAAACAAATGTCTAATTGCTGACGACGGTGGACTGGTGTTCAAATCAGTCGAGACGTATAAAAAGCCGCCTCACATAGACCCTTTAATATATGTGTTCGAGTACATCAACAATTTCGGCGGTAATGGGGTTTTTATCCTGGGAGATGTTCACCCTTTTGTCGGTAAAAACTCTCTGCAATTGAGTTGGGAAATCCTCACCAGAGTAAAAAACTTGTACCATCGCCTCAAACCGACTGAAAAGCGAATTGTGTTTTTAGGTCAAAACATTCAACTGCACGAATCCCTACTGAGACTAATTCCTTGCTGTGAAGTTCCTTTGCCCAGCATTGAGCAAATTCAAGACCACTTAGAATCATATTTACTGTATTTGCAAGAATCTGCCAGTGAGCAAGAGGTAACTTTTACCGTATCTCTCACCACCGAAGATAAAGAAACCTTGGCAAGAGCAGCATTAGGCTTGACGCTGGAGGAAATTAGCGACTTTCTCCGGCTGACTGTCAAGGAGCGATTAACTTCTAAAGGTATAGTAATTGATACTACGGTCATCCCTTTGGTTGTCGAATACAAAACCCGCCTACTGTCTCAGATGGGTATTGAATTGGGTAAATTGGCGACCATACCCTTTGGTGGTTTGGATTTATTGCGGGATTGGTTGCAACGCCGCCGTCGGTTATTTTCCCAGGAAGCGCGATCGCTAAATCTACCCCAACCTAAAGGAGTGCTACTGGCAGGGCCACCAGGGACGGGTAAATCGATAGTAGCAAAGAACATTGCAACCATACTCAATCTTCCACTGCTGCAATTAGACATTGCCTCGATGCTTGGTAGCCTGGTTGGAGAATCTGAGGGCAATGTCCGCCGCGCACTCAAGACTGCTGAAGCTATTGCACCCTGTATCTTATGGATTGATGAGGTCGAGAAAGCACTTTCAGCTAATGGCGATACCTCTGGAGTCTCGCAAAGGATTCTGGGGAATATACTCACTTTCATGTCTGAGTGTACGGCGGGGGTGTTTGTGGTGGCAACTTGTAATGACCCAACAGCGCTGCCTATTGAGTTCAAGAGGAAAGGGCGGTTTGACGAGAATTTCTTCGTTGACCTGCCTACTGAGTTGGAACGCTGCCAGATTCTCAAGATTCACTTAGAACGGTTTGGTATAGAAGTTCCGCAGGAATATTTAGAGGCGATCGCTGCTAGCACCGACAAGTTTAGTGGTGCTGAGTTGGAAACCCTGGCATCAGAAGCAGCACTCCTGGCTTTCGATGAGGGAAGACCTCAGCAGGTCACTCTGGCTGATTTAGAAAATTGTCAGCAAAACATCACCCCTTTAGCGATTCAAGATGCTGCTGCTGTTGAGCGGATGCAGTCTTGGTCAAAGATTGCGCGACCTGCTTCCAGTCCTGTGCAGGTGTCTAAGAAAGGTCTTCGTACTTCTAGGTTCCGTACTAATTAGGTATTCCCAAATTAGTAATGATTTGAAGCTTTTGTCAAATGAACATTTCAACAACAGATGTTCATTTGACATGGCAATACTTTACTCTAAATTATGTCAAAAATATGGAAGCTTACTTAATATTTGTAAATGCGGCTCAGAACAGTAACAAATTCTGGAGTGCAAAAGTTGAGCAAGGTAATCTAACTGTTGAGTGGGGTAGGGTCGGCTACAAATCTCAGCAAAAAGTTCACTCTTTCGGTAATGCTCAACAAGCAGTTTCTAAATTCCACAATCTCGTGGCTGAGAAGAAAATGAAAGGCTACCGAGAAAGCCAACCTCAAATTGATAGTACTTCTGATTCTCTAGAAATCAAAAGAGCTATCCAATTACTGGAGATTTTGCGTCCTTATGTAACACAAAGACAATTTACCAATAGAAATTATCTAGAGACATTAAACCAATATTTAAAAATTGTTCCTACACCTTTAGGAATGAAAATAGACCCGTCTCGAATATACCGCGATGTGGCAGATGTTGAACATCAACTATCACTGCTGAACTCTTTGTTGGAAACTGATTCTGTGCTGGTTGATAACACTACAGAAGAATCTGCTAATAACAGCAAAGTTATTAGTTTAAAAAGCATTGGAAAAAACTTTTGGAGGCATTTGTAGGAATAATTCAGGAGCGGAGCCTGATATTCCCAAAGCTACGATTAGAATAAAGGCTTACCTGAGAGCGGTTAAATGGGATATCTCAGTAAACTTTCGTATGTCTCACAGAGTAAAAGCATCTGATTCAAAACTTTACATCCTTTATTTTCTGCTATCGCAGTCACCTTTCTAACAATGACGCAACCAGAAATAAATTATCATGACTCAAACAGCATCGAAACAAAGGGTAAAGCCTGTCAATCAGATAAAACAAACAAGTGTAGCTACTCCTAAAACCGAAAATGAAGTATCAGCAAATATCCCAGAAATATCTACAGGTAAAAAGAAAAAACCTACATCTCCTGATGCTGATACTTCAACTGAGCCTATCTCAAATAAGCGTACTAATAAACGTTCTACCAAATCAGAGTTAAACTCTCAACCACTTATAGAATCAGGAATGGAGGTAATCTGCTCACAAACTAAATTTCACGATGCGCTCTCTTTAGTTAGTTGTGCTACCCCAGCTAAACCTACCCATCCTATTCTTGCTAATGCTCTAATCATTGCAGATATCGAAACACAACAGATACATTTAACTGTTACTGATTTAGCATTAACAATTCAGGCAAGTTTTGAAGCCCAGGTATTGCTCAAGGGTGAAATTACTGTGCCAGTAGAAATGCTATTTGAAATAGTTAAGCATTGCCCTAATGGTAATATTACCCTCAGTAGTCAGACTCAGATTATACAGCTTATTGATGAGGAGAAGCAAACAAAAATCTGCTCTCTGGGTTTATCTGATGCTGATGGAAAATATGAAATTAGAGGCATTAGTGCTGAAGAATTTCCACCTAGTTCTACACTTGATGCTACTCCCATTCCTCTGCCAACAACAGTTTTCAAAGATGGTTTGAAAGGTGTGATTTATGCTGTCAGCACTGATGAAAATAAATATATCTTGACCGGAGTTCATATTCAACTTACACAGGAGAAGTTAAAGTTTATTGGTACTGATGGGCATCGAGTCGCAACCACTGAACTTTCAACTCAAGGAATTGGTAGAAAACCCCGCAAACAAGTAGAATCTTCAGAGATACAATTTACTATTCCTGGTCGAGTCCTCAAGGAACTAGCGCGTAACTTGGATGATTCTGTCGAATTCATTAATTTGTTGTATGATGCCCAAAGTAATCGCTTGGGTTTTGCTTGGCAAGATATTATCCTCAGATGTCAATGTTTGGAAGGAACTTACCCTGACTGCGAACAGCTATTGGCAAGATTTACCTTTGACCGAGAAGTAATCCTAGAAAAAGCATTCTTAGTCAAAGCACTGGAACGGTTAGCTGTGTTAACAGATAAAAAAGAGAAAGGTATTTACTTACAGTTTGATGGAAGTTTGCAGCAGCTACGATTATCAATTGAACGGGAGTTTGGCAAAGGTGATCAGGTTATTGCTGCTCATCTACCATCAGAAATGTCATTGAATATTCAGTTTAACCTCAAGTATTTAGTAGAAGCAGCCAAGGCAATTCCCAGTTCCGCTATCAAAATGCACTTGCAACAATCAGATCATCCTGCCATGTTGGTTCCTTATGGAGATAGACCAAATCCAGAACTGCAAATGGAAATGCGTCAATTCTTATTGCCACTGTACACTCTAAATGCTTAATAAATATTAACCGTAATCTTGAAGTTTTGTAGGGTGTTTTGGATACGAGTGTTGTCAATACGGTTCGGATAAGCATTTTTCACTTTCCTTGTGGTCTGGGGAATGGGGTTGCGGGTAAAGGGTAAGAGATATATTCAAAACCTTTCCCCTTTAACTGAACCCTATTGCCTTGCCAGGGATAAGGAGTTGGGTAGAAAGCAGACAGATCGCTTCGGAAGCTTACTGCTCCTGAGCGGACAGCGCCTTGCGGTAAACGATTTTGTCAGCGCCCGCTTGATAGAAGTCGCGGATACGCGCTTCCTCGTCATAACCGCACTTGCGGTAGAACGTTCGCGTCCGCTCGAAGTCCGGCGTACCTGACGTTTCTACCAGCAACACACGCCCGCCGCGTGCCATCAATGTTTGCTCAACGTAGCGTAGCAGGGTCGCACCACGTCCTTGTCCTTGGCGGTCGGGTCGGATAGCAATCAACTGTAGATTCCACGTCTGATCGGTCATCCGTTCCATCTCACAGTAAGCGACCCCCACCGCCCCGTTGTCATCGTCGGTAATCCAAAAGCGATCGGCTTTGCCGTCTCGTAGAGAATCGCTGTCGCTGCTACCACCGAAGTAATCGGACAGCATTTCGCCAAGCTCCTCAAGTTGCTTCGGTTGGAACAGTCCAGTTGCGTCGGCTAAGGCAATCAGCGCGGTCGTGTCATCAGGCATGGTCGGTCGAATCATCGCGAACTCCGTGTGCAAAACAGGTTAGTCGCTGGAGTAAATATCACAACAGTTGTTATGTCAATTTAAAACATAACAACTGTTGTGATAAGATGTCAAGATACTTGTTTCATGTTGCTGTAAACCGAGGAGAGCTATGAGTTATGACGATCGCCGTATTGAAGTCGCTAAAGCGGCATGGCGAGTGATTGTCCGTGAAGGATTGGATCGTGCCAGTATGCGGGCGATCGCGCAAGAACTTGGCTCTTCGACAGGGGTTGTTACCCATTACTTTCGAGATAAAGAAGAACTCACCCTATTTGCCCTGGAACAGGTGTTTGAAAACGTGCTAGAGGACATGAAAACCTGTGCCGAGGGACGGCAAGGAATTGACAGACTAGTGCAGATGATTTTTGTGGCTCTACCTCTGGAGGACATTGACAAAGCTGATTGGAAGGTTTGGGTGGCATTTTTGGGCTATTCTATCGGGCGCGAACGCCTTGTTCAGGAGCACCGAAAACGCTATGACTTCTTACGGCAGATTATTCGTCAAGAGTTAGCTGACTTACAAAAAGCCTTGCTGATTCGAGCCGATCTTGATTTAACCCTCGAAGCCAATGCACTCATCGCCCTAGTGGATGGCATTGGCACTGGTGTTGTCATTTTTCCTGAGCAGTTCTCCGCAGATCAACAAAAATATCTCGTGCAGCGACATATCAATGCAATACTTGCATCATCTTGAACACTGACGCGTAAGTTTTAAGTTACTACCAACTCGACCAAATGAAACTGCCTAACTATCAATACGGTTCGGTTAAGCCAAAAACCAGATAAACTGAGGGTTAGCTCCTGAGTGTACTGAGATTGAATGCAACTTAAAGAATTCTCAGAAAATCACCTTCTGTTAATAGTTGTAACTACAGAAAAGGAGGAAATTCGGCAATGGATAAGCTAGACCAATATCGCAATGCTATCAAGAAAATATTGACTGAGTATTACGAAACTACTAATACTCAAGTTATAAAAGATACGGAAATTGAAGTAAGCGATACCTGCGGTAAGCTACGCTAACGCTTGGCTTTTGATGAAACAAGAGATCAATATCTTTGGTTTCGGTTCGGCTGGGATGACAAAAAGCAGATACAGTATATTATCATCTATCTCTGCATTAAAAACGGCAAAGTTTGGGTGGAAGAAGATGCAACTAATTTATGCGTTGTTGATGATTTGCTATCAGCCGGAATACCCCAAGCCGATATTGTTTTGGGTTTTCATCATCCCAGTAAACGAGGTTTAACAGAATTCGCTACTGCTTAAGGAGGCAGATAAAAAAGAGAAGTTTAGGGGAGCATCCCAATTTTGCAAAAAGAGGGTGAAAAGACCAGTTTATTCGCGAGTAATAATCGCGAATAAATGGGGGGCTGTACATCAACACAAGAATTCGAGAGAATTATTTGTGTTCAATCCCAAGATCAAGGACAATGACCCCAGAAGATAAAAAACAGTTGGATGCACACGTAAAAGCCATCGCCAAGATTCTGTATAAAAACACGCCATCCTCAAAAATCGAAACCTTTGAAGGAATCGAAACAGCCGTTCGAGATCAGGTACTGGAACACGTCAGCCCGAAAATCGCCTTTTTTTTATCGGAGAAAAGACGGGAACGACCAGAGGGCGCAACCGAACCATAAGAAGCTGTGTAGGTAAAATAATTATCACTAGACTTCAAGCCTTGCGGATGGGGATTGAGCCATATAGGCGGTTTAGCCCATTATTAGAAAAGTGCTGTTTATTACTGGCAGCAAACGTTTCATTCCAAGATGCTGAACTTGACCTCAAGGTCATGACCGGGATAGAAGTAGGTCATAGCACCTATCATCGCCAAGTCCAGAAGGTGGATACATCTCCCCCGAATGTCAAACAGAAATTAACAGAGGTATGTTTGGATGGGGGAAAAGTACGGTTACGGTCTCAAGAGAAAGGTAAGTCTGCCTACTGGAAAGAGTATAAAACAGGAAGATTGCAGGGGATATATTACGGAGCATTCTTTCAGGATAATCTCGGACTCACTAATTGGGTCAATAGTCAAAACATCGGTAGAACTCTTTATTGCTTGGGAGATGGACATGATGGCATTTGGAATCTATTTTCAGAAATAGCTGACTCGGATATTCGTCAAGAAATTTTAGACTGGTATCATTTAAAAGAAAACCTGTATAAAATACAAGCCACTAAAAAATTTCTGGTGGACATTGAGGCCGAACTTTGGCTAGGACTTGTAGAACCAGCAATCACCAAACTCAAAAAATGCTTTTATGTGGGAGCAACACAGTTCATCAACTATCTATGTAAACACCGACATCGGTTGGTAAATTATATGTACTTCCAAGCAGAACAATTAAGCTCCATTGGTTCTGGAGCAGTGGAGTCAGCCGTCAAACAAATAGATAAGCGACTACAAATAGTAGGAGCTTGCTGGAAGTATGAAAATTTACCACAGATGCTGTCTTTACGTTGTGCCAACTTTTATGGCTTCCTCGCACCCACCTTTGGATAAATAAATCGCACAAACTCTCTGACTCTTGTACTTCGCGAGTTATAATCGCGAATAGTTTTGTGTGCCTGTGTATGCCAAAACCAAGAGCCAACGATGTGGAACTTGACAAAATCGCTCGATTTGAGCGGATTAAGAAAGCGATTACAGTTTTAGAAAAACAACAAGCTATAGGAATCCGATTTGATTTCTGAAAAAATCTAAGTATCTGTAGGGGAGCCAGTGCGTTGCGGAGGTTCCCTCCGTTGTAGCAACTGGCGTTGTGTTATGGCGTAGCCTAACGCACCTAAATCGTTAACTGGTGCGTTACGCCAAAGGCTAACGCAACGCCAGTCCGCTCAAGTCGGGAAACCCGCCCACACGGCTGGCTCCCCTACGTGTATTTCAGAAATCAAAGATGAGTCCTATATTATATTAAAGCAGGGGGCGCTTGCTCCACAAGGAGCTTGGGTAGCGCGTTACCAAGTCCGCCAAAATCTGAAGAAGTATTGGTACTATAAATTACAAGCTTCTACTCCTTGCTTACCTCAAGCGACACCCTCAAAACTGAGTAAATACAAGCATTTAGGCAAAGCTGGTACTACTGAACATATTGATGCTGTTATGTCTGTTTTTAGACGTTCTGTTTGGGAAGAGGTACAGAGAATAATTGATACTCTTGATGATTGCCTTCTAGATATTAGTTCTGGGTCTGAGCAAGAGTCGGAAGACCCACAAGATTGAGTCCCTATATTATTCACGAGGTTTCATCGCGAATAATGTTTCTTTCTTTATTTTTGCACATTTGGGATGCTCCCGTAAAAGCTGCACCTCTTGGGCGATCGCTTGCTTCAAAGCAGTACACTGGTACTATGAAAATTCCAGACTGCGATCGCTGTTTATTTTGCGCCCATGACCAGAAATAAAAAGGTACAAGCCCCCTATTTCGTTATGGAAAATAAAAATATGTATTTCGAGACACGTAGTGCAAGAAATACTAGTATCACTTATCTTGGCTCTATGCCACCTAGATATCGACTCGCAGTTTCGCCATGTTCCGCCAAAAGTGTCCTAGACTCTCCGTAATGCCGCCGAATAGTGTGGTGAAGATGGTCGAGTCGGCAAGCAAAATATCGCCGCCACGGTTACCGTTCGGCGGTACCCAGATGCACGTATTGAATTCCCGATTTCCCTCCGCCGTGAACGGATGCGGTCGGGAAAGATCGATCGGCTGCGTCGCCAGAACATGAATGGACTTCGTGTCCTCTGTCGTCAGCGCGTAGTGGGGCAGATGCAGATGGAAGTTGAACGTGGTCACTCCATTCAGCAAACCCAGTTTGTCGAGATCCTTGTTAACGGTCAGGGGTGCGATCTGGTTGCTTCCTTGTACGACAGCAGGCCGGAGTCCAAACTGATTAAGTACGGGCACTTCGAGTTCTTTCATCAGCGATCGCGTGTACTGACCGAAGCGCTGCTGGCGCGGCACGAGTTCGTCGCCGTGATGCTTATACTCCATCTGGCGCTGCTGCATGTCGCTCGTGAAACCCACGTCATGGTGCGGCGCAAGGAGCAGGCACGTACCTTCTCGGTTCAGCCACTCGCGGATCGCGTCGATTTCTCCCTTTTCGGCTTCTTGCTCGGATAGGAGATGATCCAGACCGAACACCATCAATGTATCCGTGTCTGCCAGAATTCTTTCATCAATCAGGAGTTTGTACCCTGCCTGGTCAATGCGTTGGTAAACGGCGACCGACTGCCCAGTAATCTCGCCCACGATTTGCTGAAAATCGATGGTTGATCGGTGGAATAGCTCCAGAGTACCAGCGATGCCCTGCAAGAAATTCATCTTATCCCACTCAGATCCCTCAAAGTTCGGCCAGCCGACCCGACGGACTTCGGTCATAGTCGAAAAACGGTTATCCAATTCGGTCAGATCTCGGTTGGCTTCCCAAGGATAACTCCACGTCCAGTAAATGCTGAACCGACGTTTGTCCGGCGTGTACGGTCGCGGCACATGGTTCTGGTTGTACGTTCGCCCAACTCGATTGAGCTTGCTCATTTTCACCACCATTCCTTTTATTTGATCGGATTCTAAAGTTACCTGCCAGTGCTCAGTGACGCCAAGTACCGAAGCGCCTTCAGTCCGGGCAGAAAGAAGTAAGCCCCGCCCCGAACCGTGGTGAATGCCGGAATGCCCTTGATGGTTTTCCGGATTGGCCGCTTCGGGATCTTGAAGTCAAGGGTGCCGTCCTGCGTGCCGATAATCGGATCGCGCTCGTTGCCGAGTTCGTGGAAGTTCTTGTCATTCACCCACACGTTCTGCGCGAACTCGAACTGACGAATCAGGCTCGCGCAGATCACGAAGGCAGCAATGCCACGCTCTATCCCGTCTTCCGGCGCATCCTCCGGGAGTGGCGGCCCGTAGGTTGCCCCACGACGGATCATCCGCCGCCGGTTCATGTTCGCCCCTGTATCACGAGGATTCAGACGACGGATATGGGAGCCGAGGGGTACGGCATAGCCATGCGGGTCCATAGTCGCATAGTTGAAGTCGTTGTTGCGCTGCATATCCACGGCGAGTGCTGGATCGTCCTTGTCTGGGGACAGCACCAGCGGTGCGCCGCTGCGCCAACGACCCATCAATTTCGCCGCCACAAGTTCCTGCTCTTCCGGCGTCTGACCGTGCTGGCGCAGGAAGTCACGAAACTCGATGATATGCTCCTGTAGGCGTCGATAAGCCATGTAGCTACCGTTTCGGGAGAGGATCTCGGGTTGCGGCAGATTGGCAGGGGGACCGTATTCGTCCGGGTAGCCCAGGATGAACTCGCCCGCCTTCAGCGGCGCACCGGAACCGGGCGTCGGCTCTTCGCCCGATCCTTCGATGACTGGCTGCGAGAGCCGATCGCGGTAGCCGAAGTGGTCGTGTGCATAGTTGAAAGGCGGCGTTGCCTCCAGATCCAATGCCGAGATCACTTCCACGCCCTCGCACTGCGCGACAAGTCGCTGGTGCTGCGCCTTGCAGCGATCGCGCTCTGCGTTATCGCGGGCAAAGAGAATCACAATTGCATGGAGATCCGGACTAGCCACACCTCCCACCCAATTGTCAGGATGATTCGTGCCGGTGTCGCCGAGGATCTCCGCGCGGGCCACCATGCCCTGCTTAAACTCCTCAGGAAACGTGGCCAGTGATGCCTCATCCATACCCAGCGCCCGCAGGCCGTTCCAGGTGAAGGCCACGCTCACCCATCGGTTGTCCTGTTCGACCGAAGCACGAACCTCCGCAGACGACTGTACCTTTTCAAGAATGGCAGCTAGCCATGCTCGTCCACCAGCAGGGTTCCGGAACGATAGAAATTCATACCGTCCGGTGAGCGCAGGCACACGAGTCAACAGAATGTGCTGAATGTCATCGAACTCAAGCATATCAAGTCCTCCTGATGAATTACTGCATCTGGTCAAGCATGTCGGAGAACGCCGCCTTGAGTTTGAGGGCTTTCTTGATTTCGTCGGAACTTACGTAGGGATACTCGCCGTATTCGAGGAAGCTTGGACACTGGTGCTCGCGGACGAATTGGATGAACGCCGGTGTGTTCGTCTTCCAGTCCTCGGGAAATTCCTCAAGATTCTCGAAAACAGTATTGATACCGTACTGTGAAAAGAGTGCGACGGCGTCCTCGGTGTATTTGTCGAAGTCTGTGTCGAAGATGCCCTGGTACATGAAGTATGTGTCCTCGGCGATGTCAAACAGCACCCAGCGCAGGTAATGCAGCTTGAGCACAGCCAGACCGTCCGGCAAATCGGCGATGGTCTTCTCGATCGTCTTCCCATATTCGCGGATGGTCTCCTCCCTGCCGGGCTTGATTTTTGCGATGATCGTGAAGCCGTAGCACGCGGGAGTCTTAGGAAAAATCGGTCCGTATCTTCCCTGTTCTTGTGCGAAGACTCCTCCCTTTGGGATCGCCATAGCGGCGGGTTTCGTCCAATCGTTCTGCATATCAATCTTCCTTTCTTGGGTGGTGTTATTAAACTGTTGTTAGATGTTTAAGCCAAACTTGTAGCGATTGATAAAGAACCCAATAACCAAGTCATGCATTTCCTCAGTTTTAGAAAAGCAAATTGTCTTTCTAGCTAGTCGCTTAAGCCGAGTTCTTAAATTTAGATGTTTATGTTCAATTCTTTGAGTCTTTCTCTTGCCAATCTCATGTTTTTCCGCAGGTAAATGCTGTTCATAAGCCCCCCAACCATCTGTACAGTATTTCTTAACACCAAATGGCTCTAATCAATTTTTTAACTTTAGAAATACTTCGTCTTGCACACTGTCCAAATGCGTAAGCTAAAACCTTTCCTATCAGGCGGTAGATAGCACCTACGTAACTCCACATTTCATCTAGTTCGGACTCTTCAATCCCTTCCAGATCAGGAAGCGGGACGGTCATAGGACAGACCTAAATCACTTATTTAACCCCGGCTTCTATTATTACAGTATTCCAACAGTTTGATCACATTACCAACGGATCTATACTTTTCGGTAGATACAAATCACTCTATCGCCTTAATAAGGCAGTAGTTTCAACACGATAATCCAATTTCTTTAGGAGGATGCAGAGTAATTTATTTCTGTTTATAAATCGGCTATGAGTACAGTTTGATAGATAAATTTCTATGTCTATTGAGTCACTTCAAGAAGTAACTTCAAGAATTGTTCAACAGTCATCAGATTAAATAGACAAATATTCATTATTCACCTGCCCATACATTATAGGAAGTAACCGGATATGAACATTCATTAGGAATAAATTTAATTACTAGAATCTGTTAGTTTCCTGGCTGATTGTTGTCCTGCTTTAGCGCAATTTCGGAATCTTGTAGTGATTTTTCACCATCCAGGATCAGTCATTTGAAAACCATGCACCATCCCTTACTACTGATACTCGTTAAAGTCACTATTTTTTCTCTAATGTTAGCCATAGGGTGCAACCTCTCTTTTAAAAAGATGCTCTCCTTCTGGCGAAAACCTGCCTTAGTATTCCGTGCGCTTCTAGCCGTTGTTGTGCTAGTGCCTCTGGTGGTTATTCTACTGCTGAAACTGTTGAACTTACCACCGGAAGTAATGATAGGATTGGCCTTGTTGGCAGCTTCTCCAGGTGCGCCTCTGACTACGAAGCGATGCCTACGGCGAGCAGAGCTAATGCAACAGGCTTGGAGGCAGCTTCCACTACTCAGCGAGTCTTCAGCTAACTCTGGCAATACTTGCGGTTTTTGTTACTCCCATCACTTTGGCGATTTTCGCCACCTTATTTGCGAGTATTTCACAAAAGGTGGCAATTTTAGAAGTTGCCCGGCAAGTCATTATGGTGCAGTTATTACCTGTCAGTTTCGGTATTTTGATGCAAAAGTTCGCGCCTACATTTACCCAACATATTGCTAAACCCTTGACTTTTATCCCACATTCCGCACCCTAACTGTCACAAGTTCATTAGTACTTAACTAATTTTCACTAAATAGTACTTATGAACTATAACGAGGAGTAGTATTTTAAAACTTAATAAGAATAATTAGTAGTAAACCAAAAAGTTTTTCTCCAAAGAGCGATCGCGGAAATACTTATATTTTTTGATACTTATTGATACACAATTATCTAACCAGCAGACATAGTATAAATGACAAAAGTGTTGAATGTTAAGAAAAATCCGATAAAAACAGCCCAAAATATGTTAAATTTTGGGCGGAAGATTAAAGTATATCTATTTGATAGTGATTATAAATTCATTTCCCAAGATTGTCAAAGATATCTTGAGAGGACTGCCAAAAAACGATTATCCGGTATTGAACAGTCGTCTGTTCTTTGAGTGCTGGCTATCTTATGCTATGGATAACAGCTTAACAAGTATGCGAGATTTGTTTAAGAGATTAAACAACACAGGATTTGAGGTAGATATTTCTACTTTCTCAAAAGCAAACTTACATCGAAGCCAAAAACCTTTTCAAGAAATTTACCAAAAATTAAATGAATTAGTACAGAAGAAAGTTCAAAAAAAGTTACACGATAGATATGCAATTTGTCCAATAGATTCAACAATTATTACTCTCACAAATAAATTGTTATGGGTATTAGGACACCATCAAGTAAAACTTTTCAGTTCTCTCAATCTAGCTACTGGAAGTCCATCAGATAACTTCATCAACTTTGGACATGATCATGATTATCAATTTGGTTCAAAGATGATGTCTAGTCTACGAATAAATGCTGTTGGGGTAATGGATAGAGGCTTCGCGGGATTAAAGTTTATCCAAGAATTGGTACAAGAAAATAAATACTTTGTTTTGCGGATTAAAAACAATTGGAAACTAAAATTTGACGATGTGACTGGATTAATCAAAGTTGGTGCATCTGATGATGCTCAAGCCTATAGAGTCATTAATTTTTGTGATTTAGAAACAAAAACTGAGTTTCGCCTAGTAACTAATTTACCTGCTGATGGAGAGGCTGCCGTTAGTGATGATGAAATTAGGGATATTTATCGATTACGTTGGGGAGTTGAATTGTTATGGAAGTTTTTAAAGATGCACTTAAAACTTGACAAATTAATTACTAAGAACGTCAATGGTATCACTATACAAATTTACGTTAGTTTAATAGCTTATCTAATTTTACAGATATTATCTATCCCACAACAATGGGGACATACGCTATTAGATAAATTCCGCTATTTACAATCTTGTATGTGTCAGAAAATCAGTTATGTTCATTGGTTTGAGGAGATGATGTTATGTTGACTAATTTAGGCTTTTTAGAGTTACTGTAACCATTTATGTAAAGTTTTGTATCAGCATTCAACATTTCTGGTGAAAGTTGATAATGAAATATCAATATCAAATTTGACTTCAGAAAGAGAATATATTCTGAATTTTCTGCCAGAGAATTGTCACTACTATTATAAATTGTAATCAGACTATATCGAAAACTTATTTGTGATAGAGACTATTAATAAAAATTAATAGTTAGAAATTATAATGGTTTTTAATCGACATCTCATAAGCTAAATACAAATATTTTCGTAACAATCATAAGTTTTTATCTATCGAGAAAACATAAATAATTATTGCTGCTTATTGAGAATATAAATATTATTTAGGCTAGGTCAATAATCTCCCTACATAAACATTAAAGTATTCTTTTACTCTCATTCTAGAGGCAATACTCAGTAATAACCCCTTTGTGACAGTTAGGGTGCGGAATGTGGGTTTTAAAGTATAACGAAGTCGCGTCTCGAAAATTACCTCTTGGTAGTGGTGCTGTTGAAAGTTTGATTCGTCAAGTTGTTAATTTACGTATGAAAGGTAATAGTAAGTTTTGGCTTCAAGATAACGCAGAAATTATGTTGCACCTCCGTTCGTCGGATGCGAAAAAGTTGGGATAATTTTTCTGATTCTATCTTTAATTCGTTTATCAAACCTCAAACTGCCTGATAAATTTTATACTTCAATTCGGCATTTAATTGATTTACTGCCATAATTGATACCAAGTTTTAAAGATTTATTGCAGATATATTTGAAAATAATCGTCAAATAACTTACTAGCAATCTTTTTGAGATGTCTCATCAAGATAATTTTTCATGCAATTACGTATGTTAATTGCAAATAAAATCACCTCATGCAGAAATGTAAGTTTTAGCGATGGCTGCGCCCGCCGAAGGCATCGCTGGTTTTTGATCCGACCTCACAAAATCGCGTTGCTCCCGTTGAAAACTCGGTTTCGGGTGTAGAAACCAAAGCAGTTGATGAAGGCGAAGGTTTCGCTGCGTCCGTCACTGAAAAGTGGTCGTTTCTTTAGGTGGACGAGGCTCTACCATGCTCTGTGTCTTCGTTCTAGGCTTTGTACATCTTTATACTACCTTGATAGTGACACAACAGGGCTATTGACTAATTATGCTTGTTTGTACTTACTACCCTTAGCTGGGTCTGACCAATCACAAGCAAATCCCTTAGTCTCTTTCACAAACTGATTCCAAGGAACTGGCTCAACTGGTGCAGGTGTAGCATAGACAATATCAAACAAACCATCATCTCTGACTTGACCAATCCGCACAACTTTTGATATGTGATGATTAGCATTTACTGTCACTTTTCCTTCAGGTGCATCTATGGTTTGTCCATAGGCAGCAGCACGCACTTTAGCTAAGTCGGGACTGCCCGCTTTTTCTACTGCTTGCTTCCACAAATAAACGGCAACATATGCGGCTTCCATTGGGTCATTTGTTACCCGGTCTGCACCATATTCTTGTTTAAAAGCTTCCACAAATTTTTTATTAGCAGGAGTGTCAACTGTTTGAAAGTAATTCCAAGCAGCGTAGTGACCTTTAAGATATTCAACACCAATTGCCTTAACTTCTTCTTCGGCAATACTTACAGACATAGAAGGATATTTATCTGGTGTTAATCCAGCACCTTTCAACTGTTTGAAGAAAGCCACATTGCTATCACCATTCAAGGTATTATAAATTATTCCACCGTTGGGCAAATTTTGCTTAATTTTAGTGATGATAGGTGTAACTTCTGTGTTACCTAAGGGTAAGTAATCCTCACCAAGAGTTTTTCCACCTAGAGCTTCTAATTGGCCTTTTATAATGTTATTAGCAGTCCGAGGGAAAACATAATCTGAGCCGATTAAAAAGAATTCTTTGCCTTTATTTTTTAACAACCAATCAACAGAAGGTTCAATTTGTTGATTTGGGACTGCACCTGTATAAAAAATGTTTTTAGAACACTCTTGACCTTCATATTGTACGGGATACCACAGCATATGGTCTTTACTTTCAAAAGCTGGTTTAACATTTTTGCGGCTAGCTGAAGTCCAACAACCAAAAACGACAGCTACTTTATCTTGTTCAATTAATTTTGTAGCTTTTTCTCTAAAAATATCCCAATTGGAAGCACCATCTTCAATAATGGCTTCAACTTGTTTATTTAAGACACCACCAGCCGCATTAATCTCTTTAATAGCTAATTCCTCCGCATTGACGACACTTTTTTCACTAATAGCCATTGTGCCACTAAGGGAGTGCAGAATACCTACTTTGATAGTGTCACCACTAGCAGCAGCCACAGGAGATGCTGCTGGGCTGTTCATAGTGTTGGGAGAATTATTGACACAAGCTTTCAGAAATATGCTACTACCAATAGTTGCAGAGCTGTAAATCAAAAACCTACGTCGGTTAAGTGTACTCATATATTTGTTAATTTTCCTTCAATTAATCAGCTAGCTCCTAAAAAGTTCAAACGACAAAACTTTAAACTGTGATATTAGTTTGATATTTCACCAAAAAATTTTTATTTTTAATACAAAAATTTAATTTCTCCAATAAAAAATTATTGATTTAAGTAAAAAATGAGACTTTATGGGTATCAAATTTCAGCAGAC
The DNA here is from genome assembly GCF_015207005.2 of Desmonostoc muscorum LEGE 12446. Lineage (GTDB taxonomy): Bacteria > Cyanobacteriota > Cyanobacteriia > Cyanobacteriales > Nostocaceae > Nostoc > Nostoc muscorum. Next base: position 8,587,892 of record NZ_JADEXS020000001.1, on the reverse strand, counting down.
CGAAAAGTTTGGCGATGCCTGCGGCGGGCGTAGCCATCGCTAAAAAATAGTAGCCATTGACTGACTGGTCAGCGTTTTAGTATTTGGCGAGAGTCAAGAGTCGCCTTGGCGACTGCTATAAATTGAACGAATTTTATTTCTGTGTAAATGCCCATACGCCATTCCAATTGGCTGGAGTACCTTCTAGCAGCAATTCTTGGATTCGTTCTAGATAGAGTTTGGTAGTCTTATCGAGAGGGTTCACTGCAAGTACCTGTTCAAAACAGGCTTTGGCATCAGTAAAGTTGCCCCGACAGTAGTGTTGAAGTCCCCGCTCAAAGGTTTGCAAGGTGTCAAGTTTTAGTTCTCGGATTGCTTCTGTTTCGGCATCGAGCACTTCGTAAACCGCGATCGGTTCAGTTCTACCCTTAACGATCGCTCGATCCAAAAAGCGAATTTTGTACTGCTCTGGGTTGCTCAATCGCTCCAAGACCTCTTCAGAAATTAGTAATGAAACACCATAGAACTTTGTCAATCCTTCCAAACGAGCAGTCAGATTCACATTATCAGAGAACGCATCCCCTTGAATCCGGTTGTGTTCCCCTACCATGCCCACCATCATGTGTCCAACGTGGATACCCATGCCTACATCAATTGGCAAGTAGCCTTGAGATTCTCGTTTCCGATTGTATTTCTGTACCCGTTTGAATTTATCAACCCCTGCGGCAACGGCATCATCCACACCATTAGGAAAGACTGCCATCATGCCATCACCCAAGAACTTCACTACAAAGCCATCATGGGCGCGAATTTCTGGAGAAACCCTTCGCAGGTAAGCATTGACAAAATCGAAATTCTCTTTGGGAGTCATCTTCTCGGATAGGGTTGTAAAGGAGCGAATATCCGAGAACATGACCGCCATCTCTTTGCTGACGTGATCGCCCAGTTCGATGTCTGTTACCTCGTGCTTGTTGAGAAACTTGAGATATTCGGGGGGAAAGAACCGGGCAAAGGAATTCTTCTGAGTTTCCAATCTCTCGAAGGATTCCTGGAGTTGAAACGCCATGCGGTTAAACGAATCAGCCAGCTTCTCAATCTCGATGATGCCGTTGACTTCAACGTGTTGGTCGAGATTTCCACTGGCAATCTCTTGAGACGCCGTGTTAAGTTTGAAAATTTGGTGGCTGATCCAACGAGACGCAAGAACACCGATCGCAGTTGCCGCCGCAAATGTCAGTACGCACAGCAGAATTGTGGTGCGAGTATTGGCATTGATCCGTGCCATGAAATCATTTTCAGGAACAACCACCACCGCTAGCCAGTTGATATGCCGACCATCCTGAATTGGCATCACCTGAACGTAGTGCCACGCACCATCAATTTGAAACTTTAGGTGTTGAATGCCCTCGATCGCGGAAAAGAGACCGAAATGCTTGCGTAAATATCGAGCAGTAGCACTCACTGTCGCATTTGGACTATCAGCGGCTGACATGCGCTCGATTTGGCGATCGTCCCCTTTTCCTTTAACCGTGAACGGTTTCGGAATGGTCGAACTGAAGACCAAATGACCCGATGACTCCATGATAAAGCTCTGTCCGTGGGGGCTGATGTAAAGCTGTTTCACGAAACTTGTGATTTGCTTCAAGCTGATGTTAATGCTCAAAACCCCAAGCAGCTTACCGGTTGAGTCAAAAACAGGACAGACTGGAGAAAATACCAAAGACGTATTATGGTGGGAAAAGCTTGAATAAACTGGACTTGACGTAAGTTTACGAGCTTGCACGGCAACTCTATACCAGGGGCGGTAGATGGGATCGAACTTCTCCTGTTTCAAAAACTTTTGTTGATTACCTCGCTCATCCAGCAAGTAGGTTTTACGCATCGGCTCAGTAGCTTTCGTGCGAATTCTGAGTTGAACCGTCTCATCTTCTAGCCGTTCAACGCCGACAAACTCGCTCTGTTCGTTCCCAAAATACAGATAGTTCTCTAAGCCATTGTGTCGCACTACCTGCCAGAAATAGCGCTGCAATCCTTTAAAGTCATCAAGCTTTAAGTTGCCACTTTGGATACCTGCATCGGTGAGTTTCAGAACATTATAAGATTTATTCAAATAGTCCAAAACGTGTTGCTTAATGCGGGCACTAATTTCACCATTCAACTGAATTGCCAGGTCATCGATCGCCTGCTGTCCATTGCGGAAAGAGAACCACCCCACCAAGGCAGTTGACGCAATAATGGGAATAATAAATGGAACAATCAGAACAGTTCGCAGACGAAACTTTTTTGAGCAACTTGCTTTTTTAATAGTTGCGTAAGTCCTATATAGAAAAAGCAGTTTGTAGTTTATCGATTTCATCTTGTCTATCTGATGATTTTATCTGTGCTGTAGAATTACTATTAGCTATATGCTGAGAAATTTTTACTAATTCACTCAGCTTTTGAACTATGGGCTTACTAAAATATAAACCAAAGACAATGGTAATTATAGGACAAATTATTAAGAAGAATAATAATATTAATAAAGTCAGAAATATTGAATTCTAATACAAAACTTTACATATCTAGTTACACTAGCTCTAAAAAGATTAAATAACTCAATAGCGGTCTTTAAATTCTAAATTATCACCTCTAAAAGAGTGACGGCTGTAAATTACTTTTTTGGCTTGAGCTAAAGACTTTGTACTAATATCAACTGCATCAATGTTAAACTGATTTAGCAGTAAACCTAAATCCAATAATGTCATAGCTAGAGAATAAGGTTCTTCTCTAGTGGAACAGGGAACGCTTAAGAAGCGGAGTTTGCCGATGTGAGATTTATTTAACCATTGAGAATTTTTGAATAAAAGTCCATAATCCTCACAATTCTCAGTCCCCAATTCAATTTTTGATTAATCGCTCAAATTCAAAAAACTTGATTAACACTTCTAAAGATGTTTGTTCATTTGTAGGGGTAGTTGCTTCAATTTCTTGTATGGTTTCTAGATTGAGATACTGAAAAACTGCTTGAGTTAATGTGGGGATTGCATCTGCTGGTAAAGAAGCCAACTCACGAGAGAACCGATTTAGGCGAGATTTAGCAAAATTAACTTGAAATTTTGCACGTCTGAGTAAACGTTGTCTAATATTTTCGTACAGTTCTGGATTATCTGTAGCCAGAGTTCGCACGTTCTGATTTTTAATGATAGGAATAATGTCTGGATTTTCTTCTAAAAAGAGTAGGCTACCCTCCTGGTTATAAGATGGTATTCCTTCGATTCCCAAAGAACCAATATCCGCTAGAGCAATGATGCAAGCTACTGGTGAAATAGGTTGGTTCTGATTATAAAGAGAGGGTTGATAAATGGCTTGCTCTGTTGCATCGTAATCACAAATGGTAGCGGCGATCGCTTCTTGAATGATTTCCAAATCTGTATCTGTGAAAATAGCCGTACTTTTTGGATAAAATGCTGATATTTGTTGATTTAAAACTTGTATATAATTCAATAGAATTTCTATAGTTGCATTTTCACTGACACCTGCTTCTCGTCGTCTGGATGTGTGCGGTTGGTGGGGTATAAAGATTTGTACTAAGTCATGAGCGATCGCACAAAGATCCAGTAACAATTCCATCCTCTTAATTGTCTCTACATCAGCTGACAAATAAGGACGAATGACTTGAAAAATTAATTGAGCGCGTTGCTGTACAGCCATCAAATGATCTTTTGTATGGTAATACAATTGCTTTTCGATAATTTCACGCTCAAATTCTGCTAGAACAAATTTATTTACCCTATCAACACTTTCAGTAAAATCACTACTGATAGATGGTATATTTTTTGTAGATGTTTGCTGTGATTGCCAGTTTTCTTGGTTTTGTGAATTCATCTCTATTAGAAATCGAACATCTGAAACACCTTGTAAAAGTAAGATTGAATGCTGCTTACTTCAAGCTGGAATATTTGAGTTAAGTCTAATTTTGTACAGAGGATGTTTGAAAAGTCATAATTGATGTATCAAATATTTTTACCCCTCCCTAACCCTCCCCTTATAAAGGGGAGGGAACCGGATTTTCTTGTTTCCCCCCTTTATAGAACCCATTTGACATCTTGTGAGGTTTTGAATTAAGGTACTCCTCAGCATCTAAAATCCAATACTAATGGCGTATTCCAGCAACCTCACTGATGCAGAATGGGAAATTTTTGAACCCTTATTGCAAGAGATATTACCGACTAAGAAGCAGACTCGACCGACCAACTGGCCAAAGCGAGATATCTTCAATGGAATTCTCTATCAACTAAAAAATGGATGCAATTGGCAAGACTTACCTAAAGACCTCCCCCCTTATTCCACTGTATATTGGCACTACAAACAGTGGCGAGCAGCCGGGGTATTTGAGGAACTGATGAGTGTCTTACATGGACAAGTGCGTGAACAGGTAAAAAAAAAACCGCACTGGACGACATTGATCATCATTGACTCCCAAGCAGTGAAAAATACCTGCAACGCCAGTGTGGAGTCGAAAGGTTTTTGCTTCTACAAAGCCACCAACGGTATTAAAAGGCATTTGGCTATTGACACCCTTGGGTTTCCCTTTTTTACGCTCTGTACTCGCGCCAATGTCTCGGATGATGCCGGATTAATTGAGATGTTTACTCTCAACATCGACTACTTCAAGTCAAAACCTATCGATATTCCCAAGATTACTATCCTGCTAGATCATGGGTATCACCCAGAATATTTGACTCAGGAGTTAGAGCGAATTTACCCAGAGATCATGACCAAAATTCAGTTTCAACTTTCTACGAAACCCTCAAAACAAGAGAAAGCGGCACAAGGAAAATCTGGATTTGTTCCGGCAATAGCTAGATGGGTGATCGAACGCTCCAATGCTTGGATGGAGCGCTGTAAAATTCTGGTTAAGAACTTTGAACGAACCCTGGTTAGTGCCACTGCCAAACTCAATATCTGCTTCATCAGGCTAATGATTAAGAGGCTTGCAGCACCTTCTTAGATGTCAAATGGGTTCTATAAGGGGGGACTAAGGGGGGTAAAAACGCAATTAAAAGCACAGTCAACCACTTTTCAAACAACCTCTAAGCATCGATCGCAACTCGGTCTCTAGGGTGAGCAATACAAGCGAGAATATAGCCTTCCTCCTGTTCGCTTTCATCGAGAGCATCAGGTTCTCCTAAATACTTCACCTCTCCTTGAAGCTTCCGCGTTTTACAACTACCGCAGACTCCACTGCGACAACTACTATCGATCGCCACTCCTTCTTGTTCAGCTAACTCTAGAATCGGATCTTCTCCAGTGCAGGTAATTTCTTTGCCAGACTTGGAAAACACTAGAGTAAAAGAGCCTGTTGTTTTAACTGGAGGAGTAACTGGGGTGGAAATTACTGGTTTTGGTACTATTGTTGTCACTTTGGTAACTTGCTCAGTCACTACTTGAGGCGGAACCGATGGCTGGAGTTTTGACTTTTTCGCCCCGCCAAAACTTTCTTCATAGTAGTTTTGCATGGGGAATCCGATTTGCTCTAGCATAGTTTTTACCCCTTGCATAAAAGGACTCGGCCCGCAGACATATACTGTGCGTTGCCAAAAATCAGGAGCGATCGCATACAGCATTTGTTCGTTGAGTCTGCCCATGAAGCCATACCATGCTTGACCTGCTTCGGGTCTGGTAATGGCGATCGCTAAACGAAACTTAGGCTGGCGACTAGATATTAACTCTAGTTCCTGGCGATAAATAATATCACGAGGACTGCGGGCGCAATGAAAAAAGACAATATCGCAATCAGCAGCGGTGTCCATCATCCATCGTGACATAGACATCATCGGTGTAATACCACTTCCAGCAGAAATAAATAATAGTTTTTGACTGGGGTTGGCAAAACAAGTAAATTTTCCCAAAGGGCCGCTGACTTTGATTTCACTACCGACTCTGAGATTGTCGTGCAACCAATTGGAAACCAAACCAGGCGGTACATCCAAAACATTTGGTGGTGCAGGAACACGCTTGACTGTAATTTCTAAAGTGTGGGGTCGTGAAGGAGTTGAAGAGATTGAGTAAGAGCGTTTGACTGGTTTATCGTTGATTTCCAGGTTCAGCGTCATAAACTGACCAGGTTGGTAGGTAAATAATATTGGTGGGTCAGCAGCAAAGCGAAAGGTCTTCACATCATCAGTTTCGTCAATTATTGCCACACAACGAACCATTAAATCACCTTTTGTCCACCGACTGATTTGTTCTGGCGGCACAAGTGCGATCGGCATATACTCACTAGGCGAACGAGTCGGCTGACTTGGTTGCTGACTCACTTGGGGAACAGGGATGGTGTATGTCGCCTGTGGAAGAGTTGGTGTTTGGCTTTGGACTTCCCGAACTGGTGCGACCTCTGCATTATCTGTTGCCGATCCAGTTGCTTCAACAGTGAGGATAAATTCGCCAATCCGAATAATGTCATCCTTTTTCAGGAGATATCTTTGGTTTAGACCCGCCGCTTGGTCATTAATGCGGGAACCAGTTAGACTAGCCAGATCAGAGAAGTAATATTCGCCCTCTTCATAGCGGATACTACTGTGAACTCGGCTAACTTCAACACTGGGCAGGACTACACCACAATTGCGGGAGCGACCTATAAAACATTCGCCATTAATCATAACTTCTGGCGATATGTCTAACTCTTGTCTCTCTGTGGGTATTTTTGAGTTTAACAGTTTTATTTTGAGCATATTAAGCCAATCCCCTTTTCACTTCTGACTTTCTTTAACTTGTGCAGTTAACCTTTGCAAACGACCAATCATGTTCAGCAACAAACTCCTCGACACTTCCGAATCATTGCGTAACAGTGTCTCAAAATCCTTCGCCTCTATGACCAAAACTCGATTGATTTCAGCCTTAGCAACTACATTTGCCGATCGCGCTTGCCTAGTCAAAACTCCCATTTCACCAATAGTTTCGCCTGACCGAATTGTGTTGACGACAACCTCAATATCTCCTTGCAGAACCGTTACATCAACTTCACCATCGATCAACAACAGCAGTTCATCAGATGGTTCTCCAGCCTTACAGATAATTTCTCTTTGACGGTAAACTCGAATCTCAGCCTTGCGAGCCAGTTCAATCATCGCTTCCGGCTTCACCGTTCGCAAAAGACTGGTTTCAAACATCAATAACAGCTTATCCAGAGTGCTGAAAGTTTCTTTTGCTACTGCTGAGTCTACTGGCGATTGCTTTTTCCAACTCACAGTTATGGCTGGTTCCTCTGCTGGGCTAAACCGAATCACATCTCCTGACTGGAGACGCACTGTATCATTTTGTATGCGTTTATCATTAATACGTAAGCCATAGGCACTTTTGAGCGCTGTTAATCTCACTTCTTGCTGGTCAAGATGAAATATCGCGTGGTGCTGAGATACTCTGGCATTGGGCAAGATGATATCATTTGCTAAACTACGTCCCACTTGCACGGCTGATTGCTGAAAGACAAGCTGTTGTATTTTTCCCTCCACCTTCACTTCAGTCATGAGAGTTTGCAACAAAGCAGCAGCCTGTCCTTCATCCAGACCCAAAATATTTTCTGCTGTCTCCTGTACTAGCCAATCTCCGGGTTTTGTGGAGTTGAGTAACTGGCGTGCTTGTTCGCGGCCTTGCTGTGGGTCGAGTTGCTCTAGGGCGTAAAGTGCAGCTGCTTGGATGAGTGGCTCTAGTTCTTGCAAAAGTTCTTTAAGAACATCAATCACAAAGGGTTGATGATTGGCTGGCATCACCTTTGGTATTGGTTGTCCAGCAACAAATATTTGCGTCGGTGCTTCGTCATCAACTATCTGTGCTCGAGTATCAAAGGTTGCTACTAATTCTAAATCATCGGATTGTAGAAGTGCGATCGCTTCCTCAGCAATTCTTTCTTGCCACCGCCAAGTATTATTAGCTTCATTCAGAATATTTGGCAATACATTTTCTGCAAGTATGCCAATAGCACTAGCTATTTTCACAGCTTCCGGCGCATCTTCCAAAACTTCGAGAATACTCAATAATTGCTTGGTGATAATTAGTTGTTTATTTTCAATAGCGACTAATCGCAGCAAGACAAACACGGGTGCTTGATGACTTGGAAAATTACTTAAAGCTTTGTAGCGGACAATTAGCTCCTTTAACTGTGTAAGTAGTATCTCTGCTTTGCGGAGAATAGCACTATTTTCATCAATCATTTGGGATAAAATTTGTGCTTCTTCCTCTGCTGTAATGCCATACTCTTGTTTCAGGGCTTGAATTTGCTTGACTCGGCGCTGGAGTGCTTGACCCAAGGGAACTCCCATCTCGATCAAATCTAACAATTGTAGTTCTAAAGCTTGCCGATAGCTTTCAATTCTTAACTGATTTTCCCGACTTCTGCGTTTAGTTGGATCTAATAAAGATGGGTTTTCTACTCCCAATTCTGTCAATATATTGAAGTGTTCTTCATCCTTAAGTCCTAATTCCAAACGGATTTGTTTGAGTTCGTCTAAGCTATTTGCCGGCTCTACATTTCCTTGTTCTAGTTCTTCGCGCAGCAATCCTTTGTAAACCTGAAAGCTAGATTCTTTACTAAAACTAGGCAGTACTTTAGCAAGAACATACACTTCATCTGGTTTCAGGTCTGCCATTGACCGACCCTCTAAGAATTTAGAGAAATCAACTGTTAATTTAGCCAATTGACGACGCAGACTTTCTGCAAGACTTTCCCGCGAATAAGTTTCCGCACTGCGGCTGAGTGTCCTGTACAGCCACAATGTACTGACGAGAATGACTAAAGCATTAAATCCTAACTCTATGAAATTTGGTAGTTGTTTGAGTATGGGGCGGCCAGCAAATAAGAAATAACAATTGAAAACTACAAAGGTAGAAATTGCAAAAATATTGTGTTGTACCTGTTGTTTACTGAGAGGTTTATTAATCCGTTGGCAATAAGCTTTGTATTCTTTTTCTACCCTCGACAATAAGAAGTAGCTGGCTGCGACAAAAGCTCCAATAGTCAGAGGAACTGCAACTAATTTCGGAATCGGAATCGGCTTACCAAAAATATAAAATCCTGGATTGAAAAGAGTTGCTAACTGATTTTCTTCATGACTCCAAATTCCCGAATAGTAGTAATCAAGAGTGCCAGAATACAAAAAATAGTAAAGATAAAAACCGATGACTAGTCCCACATAGCCGTATTGAACTATTCTCCGACCTGGCTTGTTAAAAATTTCCCAGTAAGACCGTTCTGCATCAATGTCCATACAAGGAGATTGGCAGCTAACACAGGCGCTTTTTTCATTACCATCTTTATCTGATGTCCGGCACATAGACTGAGTAACAATCTGTTTTTGACCTTGGTGAGCCTCACTTCCTAACAATCCCCTTGGCCCGTTATAGACCATCTGCACGGGACCCATAGGACAAAAATATTGACACCAAGTTTTACCAGCAAACAGATAATTTACCGATATTGCTGATAGAATTGTCAGAATAATAAAAGACCCTAAAAACAGGCGATCGGCATTAATAAATAAAATTCTCAAGCAAAGACCAATGCAAAGAAACCCAAATTGGAAGTATAAATGATTGCGACCAAGCCAAGAATCTTTGGCTATTTTAGCTAATTCATAGCGCACTGCTCCCGTGCGAGGATTAGTGATTTTGCGTTGACGCTGCTTACCTAATGCTCTCGGAATTTGTGATAGAAAAGATAACGGACAAATCCGCCGCCATGTTTCATGTCCTAAAACAAAGATAATCAATACTCCACAAGGAACTACAATTCCCCAAAAGATTTTGGCTCCTAATGCAAAAGGTTTCACATCAAGACACTTTCCTTGGACTGTGACAACCTCTTGGCATTTTGTCGAGTCTAAGAGATTCGGATTGAGACGGAAAATACTCCACTCAGTAGTAGGCTGCGTGAGATATAGCGAAATTGGGTCGTAAAATAACGATAAAATAAGTAAAATCCAACCAATAACAAGCAGCCATCTAACAAAATGCATTTGTTTTTCCGCAACTCGATGAAACATAGTGCCGATCCTGATTATTCTGTATGGTTATAAAAGTTGGCTGAAGTTCTAGAACTCCAATAATTATGATTTATTGGCTAGATTCTACCAGTAGTAAGACATGGGTTACTAGCCTCGGATGTTTTAGCGATGTCTTACGACAAGCCGAAGCAGCGCGTCTACGCCCCAATCACCGCCTCGTACAAAGATCCAAGTTTTGACTAGGATCTTTGTTTTATATAATTGATACTTATGTGAAATATGAGAATGGCGTAGGCGTAAGCCTTGTCGTAGACATCGCCTCCACTCTCTGAAGACTGAGCTAGGTTAATTTTTGCAACACTCATGCATTAAAGGTGCAAGCCAATGCAACAAAGGTACAAGTCGATGCATCAAAGTTGCTCTTTGATGCAACTAAAGTCAGCGTTGCATGAATTGAGATGATTAAAGGGTTACGAAATTAGCGGCAGTCAGCGTCGTAGTATTAATACCAGTCAGCGTCGCCAAAATTTCATTAGTGGAAGTCACCAGGATATTACTACCAGAAAAACTCAGTTGTCCAAAGCTTAAACCACCATACAATCCAATTAAATCTTCACCCTTTTTGAAGTCAGTAATTGTGTCAGTGCCTTCAAGAGCAGCAAAGGCAAATATATCATTATCGTTGTTACCAGTCAAAATATCGTTACCGAGACCACCCCGGAGAACATCATCGCCGTTACTTCCTAATAAAGTGTCATTACCAACGCCACCATAAAGAAAATCATTGCCGTTATTGCCAGTGAGGGTATCGTTACCAGTGCCACCATCAAGGGTATCATTGCCATTACCACCGATGATGTTATCATTACCAGCACCACCGTAGACATTATCATTCCCGTTACCAGCATTAATGGTATCATTGCCAGTGGAGCCGATAATGTTATCGCTACCATTACCGCTTGGTGCAGGAGTGACCAAATCGACAGGGACAAAGCGAATAAAATCTAAGCGTGCGTGTTCTTCTAGATTCTCAAAGCCCGTAATTGTAAAACTATCACCACTAGTAACAGTTAACTCACCCCCTAAGAGCCGTTCCACCTTAGTCACATTATTGGCGACATTAGCTCCAAAGTCCTGATTCGTGACAATCGAGCCAACAAGATTACCCTGTTGGGTCAGTTCAAATCTAGATTGACCATCATTTTCATCAAAAGTACCGATAATCAGGTGATAAAGACCGGAAGGGCCGTTAAAGGTGAAGCTAGCAGTACCGATTTCATTATCGCTGCCACCAATTAGACTCAGCATCGAACCACCTTCGGCCACCGAGTTATTTTCTATTCGATAGCCTGTAATATTAGTCAAGCTTTCCGCGCTAATCGTGGTGAGTACGGGTACATCTGTGACACCATTGATAGTAATGTTAACGGTGGCTGTACTTGTGCCGCCTTTGCCATCAGCAATGGTGTAGCTAAAGCTATCGGTGGCTGTTTGCCCATTATTGAGAGACTCAAATTTGTTGTTGGGGTTGTAGCTGAAGGTGCCATTGCCATTGTTGGTGACTAAGCCCAGTGTACCAGTGGTATTGAGATTAGTAATTGTCAAGACATCACCGTTGTCTACATCGGTGTCATTAACCAGAACATTAGCGGTGGTGAAGGGGGTATCTTCATTGGTGGTGAAACCGATACCACTGTTATTATTGGCTACTGGGTTATCGTTGACACCGTTGATGGTGATGACAATATCTCGGCTAGCTGTGCCGTCAACGGATTTGACTGTGAAGGTTTCAGCTTTGGTTTGACCTGCGCCTAAATACTGTACGGCACTGTTAGCCACACTGTAGCTGTATGCTCCGGCTTGGGTGATAGTTAAATTACCGAGATTACTTATGGCGGAAGTGACTGTGGTGTTGAAGATGTTCTCACCTGCATCCACATCGTTGACAGCGAGGGAACCCGTGGCGGTGAGGTTGGGGGTGGTTGTATCTTCGGTGACTGCTGCTGTGGCTGTGCCTGTGATGGTCGCTACATCGTTGACACCGTTGATGGTGAGGTTAACTGTGGCTGTGCTGGTACCACCTTTGCTATCACTGATAGTGTAAGTAAAACTATCGTTGGCAGTCGCAGTGGCAGCTAAAAATTCAAATTTACCGTTGGGGTTGTAGGTGAATGTGCCATTAGCATTAAGAGTTAGCAGCGCACCAGAAGTTAAAATAATTTGATTACCCACATTAGCCGGATTGCCGTTGACGGCACTGACGGTGAGGATATCACCTGTATCTGGGTCAGTATCATTAGTTAAGACATTACCATTAACAGCAGTATCTTCATTAGTAGTTATGCTGTCATCTGTAACTGTTGGATTGTTATTTTGTACTTCGTAAGCTCCGATATCGACTGTGCCGCCACTAATGCGGTTAAAACCTGTACCGCGTTGGTCGGTGGTGACACCACCAGGGACAAGGGCGCTATTGCCGGCGTTGATGGCTGCTGAACCTGTGACTAAAGCGTGGGTTTGGGTTGCACCACCGTTGTTGGCGAGGGCAGCAAGGACTTGGTTAATATTGGTGATGCCAGCCGAGGCAAAGGTGATGTCGCTTCCTGTGCCGATAGTGCCGGATGCCCCAGTTAGGCTACCGATGAGGTTGTTGGCATTTCCTGTGACTGCGCCGAAAATATCGGGGGCTTGATTACCAAAATCGAAGTTACCCGCAATGATAGTGTTTTGGACAGTTAAATTGCTGAAGGAACGAAAAACTCCTCCGCCACCTCCTTCATTTTGGATGTTTTTGGCAGTGTTATTAGTAATGGTGCTGCTGATGATGGTATTAGTGCGTTGAAAACCAGAAGAGCTTATGCCACCTCCAACGCGATCTGCTGTGTTACCACTGATGGTACTATTAATTATAGTCAGAGTGCCACTACTAGCAATTCCGCCTCCAGAGTTGCCCGTCGTACTATTGCCCCTGATGGTACTGTTAATTATAGTCAGAACGCCGCCATTCCCAATACCTCCACCGTTAAATGCCCGACTGTTACTAATGGTGCTGTTAGTAATGGTGAGAGTGCCGTAATTTGTGATGGCTCCACCATAACCACCATTACCTTCGGTAATTGTCAAAGCATCAATTGTACTATTTATTGGCCTACTGATAGGAAAAATGCTGAACACGCTAAAGGCATTGTTGCCACTCACTGTCAGTTGATTTGCCCCAGTTCCTTGAATGGTGACATCATCAGTAATTGTCTGCCCAGATGTCAAAGTAATGGTGTCAGGGGTGGCATCAGTGAATACGCTACCTGCAAAGGTAATGGTATCTGCCCCAGCAAAGGCGTTGGCGTTGAGAATCGCTTGCCGCAATGAACCTTCGCCGGAATCGTTGGTGTTGGTGACAACGGTATCGTTGGCAGCAATGGTGACTGTGGCAGTGTTATTTGTGCCGTCAACGGTGTAACCAGTACCCGTGTCGAGATTGAGGGTGAGGGTTTCGGCTGCTTCTGCTTGGATGTCGTTAATGGCGGCTAGGTTAAGGTCAACAAAGCTTTGACCGTCGGCAATGGTGAGAGTTAAGGTATTGCCTGAGATGCTGATGCTACCACCACTGAGGGTATAGTCAACCGTTGCAGCTGTGCTGCCGCCATCCAGGGTGAGGTTGATGGTTAAATTCCCTGCGGTGTCGCTGCGGCTGATGCGATAAACGCCATTGCTACTGCCTTCATTGGCTGTGGCTGTTTGAGCCGTAATGCTGACAGTGGGCGTTAAGTTTACGGCTAAGGTGGTAGTCGCTACTGCACTGGTGTTACTGAAAGCTTGCCCATCATCCACCACAAATTCAATGTTACGGTTAGTGGTGTTGGGAGCAGCAGCCGTATTGTTGTAGGTGAGGCTGGCGAGGACTTGTCGGTAATTGGTAATGGTATCTGTACCACTGAGGGTAAGAACACCTGTCGTGGCATCGTAACTGGCGGTGATGTTGCCAAGGGTAGTAGCCGCTAAACTCTCAGCTATGCCATCTAGAAGATTCGTAATGGTGATGGTAGCACCAGTTAGGATAGCGTTGTTGTCTGTGAGGGTGAAGTCGCTATCGATGATGGAGACGGGAGTACCAGTAAAAGTGGTGTTAAAACCAATCCCCGATTCGTTCGTGCCGTTGAGGTCGAGGACGGCGGCGCGATTGCCAAAAATTACGTAGCTCTGCCCAGAACCATTGCCGTTGGGGGAGGAGGCATATTTTGCCCCGATGATCAAGTCATCGATGCCATCCCCGTTGATATCCCCGGCACCGCTGACAGATCCGCCTGAAGAGTCAAACGTATTTATGCCGTTAATCACAAAGCCGTTAGTGCCATTGAGATTGGAAAGTTCTAAGGTAGCGCTAAAGCCACTGCTTTTGCCAAATACCACGTAGCTCTGCCCTGAATAGTTGCCGTTGGGGTCGGCATCCCTTGCCCCGATAATTACGTCATCGAAGCCATCCCCGTTGACATCCCCTGCACTGCTGACTGAGCGACCTGCTTTGTCATCGGCGTTGATACCGTTAATCGTAAAGCCGTTAGTGCCATTGAGAGTGGAGAGGTCAAAAGTGGGGCTAAAGCCACTGCTTTTGCCAAACACCACATAGCTCTGCCCAGAACCATTGCCGTTGGGGTCGGCACGGTATGCCCCGATAATCAAGTCATCGAAGCCGTCCCCGTTGACATCTCCGGCACTGCTGACTGAGAAACCTGCAAAGTCATCGGGATTGATGCCGTTAATGATGAAGCCGTTAGTGCCGTTGAGAGTGGAAAGTTCTAAGCTGGCGCTAAATCCACTGCTGCTGCCAAACACCACATAGCTCTGCCCTGAATTATTGCCGTTATGGGAGGCAGTAAATGCGCCGATAATTACGTCATCGAAGCCATCCCCGTTGACATCCCCAGCATTGTTGACAGATCTGCCTGAGGAGTCAGACGTATTTATGCCGTTAATCACAAAGCCGTTAGCGCCGTTGAGGCTGGAGAGGTTTAAGCTGGCGCTAAAGCCACTGCTTTTGCCAAACACCACATAGCTCTGCCCAGAACCATTGCCGTTGGGGTCGGCACCGGATGCCCCAATAATCAAGTCATCAAAGCCGTCCCCATTGACATCCCCCGCACTGCTGACAGATTCGCCTGCAAAGTCAACTGCATTGATACCGTTAATCGCAAAGCCGTTAGTGCCGTCGAGGCTGGAAAGTTCCAAGCTGGCGCTAAAGCCACTGCTTTTGCCAAACACCACGTAGCTCTGCCCTGAAGCAAAGGCGTTGGGGTCGGCACCAGATGCCCCAATAATTACGTCATCGAAGCCGTCCCCGTTGACATCCCCCGCACTGCTGACTGAGCGACCTGCAAAGTCATCGCCATTGATGCCGTTAATGATGAAGCCGTTAGTGCCGTTGAGAGTGGAGAGGTTTAAGCTGGCGCTAAAGCCACTGCTGCTGCCAAACACCACATAGCTCTGCGTAGTGTTTAAGACATTATATGTACCGATAATCAAGTCGTCGAAGCCGTCACCGTTGACATCAAGAGCACTGCTGACAGCGTAGCCTGCTCCGTCATAGGCCTTAATACCGTTAATCGTAAAACCGTTACTGCCGTTGAGATTGGATAAGTTAAAGAATGAATTAGCCATGAGTCTTTCCTCAAAATTGAAAATTCTAAAATTGCCAGATGTGGTTTAACAAGAAAGGCAGAGGGCAGGAGGCAGAAGGGAATTCTGTTTCCTGCCCACTGAGAGCGACCTCTCGTGGGCAAGGGTTTAAGTGCCCCACCAAAATCGTTCGCGTAGCGTCTCGAAGAGAAGATTTGGTGGCCCGCAATCAGTCTGGGTCTGTTCGCGGAGCGTCTCGAAGAGAAGCCCAGACTGCATTGCATCCTTCTGCCCTCTGCCCTCTGCCTTCTGCCTTCTTCACCGGGAAATCAGGCTCAATCATCTGTCCCCACCGTAATTACCCGCCGAATTTCATCGCTCTTAAAACCGATCGCCATCGGTCGCCGCACCCCTGGTAATGCCACCACGTCGTATAATTCCAACACCACCCCTTCTAAACGCAGAGAATGCACCACATCCCCAGTTCGCAGGTCAATTACCAACAGTCCGCAATGGGGTTCTGCTTGTTTAGCCTGTAACTGCTCATCCAAGGGCAACCCACTAAAAGTTTTGTTGTGTCTGGGTTGGGAAATACCCACCACAGCGAAGTTGCCGTGAAAAGCAAACCCTCTGAGATACCCAGGACAAAACGCCACGGGTTCAAATACTCCCCGTTCTAAGTCGGCGTACCCAAACTCCCCAGTACCAGAATTCAGTAGCCACAGTTTGTCTTGATACCATCGCGGCGAGTGGGGCATTGATAGTCCCGTTAATACGATTTCGTTGCTTTCCACATCAATAACGCAACCACCGTTAACTCGCTTATCCCGCCAGCCTTCTGCCACATCCGACTGGCTCACAGCTGTGACATACTTGGGTTTTCCCTCCCTCATTGCCAAACCGTTGAGATGACACCTGTCTTCTGCCGCTAATTTGGAAATAAAGGGGGGTTGCCACAAGGGAACAAAGCTGTGGGTTTGGCAAACTGTGGCTAAACAACTAAATAGGGTATTGACAAATATTAATTTCTGTGGATTAGATTCGGGAGAATTAGCCATTGCAATGTCATGGATGTCTAAATCTCCTGTGACATAACTTAGTTGCGGTAGGTACAGGGCATCGTAATTGTCGTGAATTTGTCCAGGTTCAAGAATGTTTTCTAATCGCCACAGTTGGTATAGGCAACTCATATATAAACTTCTGCCTTGGCTATATAAGCCCATGCAGCGGTCAAATGTCCTCTCGAATACTGAGAGCTGCTTGTCTGGTTGCAAGCCGAGGAAGAATACCTTACCTGCTTGGTAGGTGCTAAATGCCAAACTGAGATTTTGCTCGTATAACCAAGAGACAAATTGCCGAGATGCGTTGATTTCTAGTCCACTGGTGGCAGAAACAGGTTTTTGAGTCATTGGCGCTGTTGGTTCAAAGAAACTTGTGCTTGCGGAAATTATTGGGTGAAGTGGATTATATAGCGATCGCCCCAACGACCGCCTCGTACAAAGATCCAAGTTTTGACTAGGATCTTTGGACTATATAATTGATACTTATGTGAAACGCGAGAGTGGCGTAGGCGTAAGCCTTGTCGTAGACATCGCTAGCACGGGAGCATCCCAAATGTGCAAAAATAAAGAAAGAAACATTATTCGCGATGAAACCTCGTGAATAATATAGGGACTCAATCTTGTGGGTCTTCCGACTCTTGCTCAGACCCAGAACTAATATCTAGAAGGCAATCATCAAGAGTATCAATTATTCTCTGTACCTCTTCCCAAACAGAACGTCTAAAAACAGACATAACAGCATCAATATGTTCAGTAGTACCAGCTTTGCCTAAATGCTTGTATTTACTCAGTTTTCAGGGTGTCGCTTGAGGTAAGCAAGGAGTAGAAGCTTGTAATTTATAGTACCAATACTTCTTCAGATTTTGGCGGACTTGGTAACGCGCTACCCAAGCTCCTTGTGGAGCAAGCGCCCCCTGCTTTAATATAATAGCTTGTTGTTTTTCTAAAACTGTAATCGCTTTCTTAATCCGCTCAAATCGAGCGATTTTGTCAAGTTCCACATCGTTGGCTCTTGGTTTTGGCATACACAGGCACACAAAACTATTCGCGATTATAACTCGCGAAGTACAAGAGTCAGAGAGTTTGTGCGATTTATTTATCCAAAGGTGGGTGCGAGGAAGCCATAAAAGTTGGCACAACGTAAAGACAGCATCTGTGGTAAATTTTCATACTTCCAGCAAGCTCCTACTATTTGTAGTCGCTTATCTATTTGTTTGACGGCTGACTCCACTGCTCCAGAACCAATGGAGCTTAATTGTTCTGCTTGGAAGTACATATAATTTACCAACCGATGTCGGTGTTTACATAGATAGTTGATGAACTGTGTTGCTCCCACATAAAAGCATTTTTTGAGTTTGGTGATTGCTGGTTCTACAAGTCCTAGCCAAAGTTCGGCCTCAATGTCCACCAGAAATTTTTTAGTGGCTTGTATTTTATACAGGTTTTCTTTTAAATGATACCAGTCTAAAATTTCTTGACGAATATCCGAGTCAGCTATTTCTGAAAATAGATTCCAAATGCCATCATGTCCATCTCCCAAGCAATAAAGAGTTCTACCGATGTTTTGACTATTGACCCAATTAGTGAGTCCGAGATTATCCTGAAAGAATGCTCCGTAATATATCCCCTGCAATCTTCCTGTTTTATACTCTTTCCAGTAGGCAGACTTACCTTTCTCTTGAGACCGTAACCGTACTTTTCCCCCATCCAAACATACCTCTGTTAATTTCTGTTTGACATTCGGGGGAGATGTATCCACCTTCTGGACTTGGCGATGATAGGTGCTATGACCTACTTCTATCCCGGTCATGACCTTGAGGTCAAGTTCAGCATCTTGGAATGAAACGTTTGCTGCCAGTAATAAACAGCACTTTTCTAATAATGGGCTAAACCGCCTATATGGCTCAATCCCCATCCGCAAGGCTTGAAGTCTAGTGATAATTATTTTACCTACACAGCTTCTTATGGTTCGGTTGCGCCCTCTGGTCGTTCCCGTCTTTTCTCCGATAAAAAAAAGGCGATTTTCGGGCTGACGTGTTCCAGTACCTGATCTCGAACGGCTGTTTCGATTCCTTCAAAGGTTTCGATTTTTGAGGATGGCGTGTTTTTATACAGAATCTTGGCGATGGCTTTTACGTGTGCATCCAACTGTTTTTTATCTTCTGGGGTCATTGTCCTTGATCTTGGGATTGAACACAAATAATTCTCTCGAATTCTTGTGTTGATGTACAGCCCCCCATTTATTCGCGATTATTACTCGCGAATAAACTGGTCTTTTCACCCTCTTTTTGCAAAATTGGGATGCTCCCATCCCCATAAAGATGTTAACTTTCGGGGTGGCTCATCCCAAACTACCATCAAGCTAGTAGATGCAGAATCTGGGGAAGAACTAGAGG
The DNA here is from genome assembly GCF_015207005.2 of Desmonostoc muscorum LEGE 12446. Classification (GTDB taxonomy): domain Bacteria; phylum Cyanobacteriota; class Cyanobacteriia; order Cyanobacteriales; family Nostocaceae; genus Nostoc; species Nostoc muscorum. The sequence continues at coordinate 8,568,866 of NZ_JADEXS020000001.1, read as the reverse complement.
AAATCTCAGAAGATATTGCTCACCGAGAAGTCCATCCCCAAGCCATCTACAAACGACAAGATACCAATGGACGAATGCTGACTTATCAGTGCATCTCCCTTGACTTGAACAGCAAGCAAGCAATATTAAAACAGACAGCAGATAGCCCACTGTTTACGGTTGCAGTTACGGAATCAGAAACCAGTAGCCTAACAGTGCTGACAGATCCGGTGAAGTTACCATTGCTGTTTTCTCAAGTCAGTGAAGTTGATGGCTGTCAGGAATACTTAACCCTGGAACTTAGTTTTGGTGAAGTTAAACATATTACCAGTGGTTACAGTTTAATGACCCAAATGTATGAGCAGACTTGTTTGAACAAGCGGTGTCTTAACTACAAAGAGCCGCTACCTAAAGAACGTCGTTGTCCGCTTTGTAGCAAACTCACACGCAAAGCTGTAATTGTGAAAACCCTATCAGAAGAAAAGTTTGAGCAGCCTTTCCGTACTCAATTTTCAGCACCAATGGTAAAAGTAGCGATTAACTCAAGTGCGCGGCAATACCTCCAGCACAATGCCTTGGAAACTAGAACCAATTTAACCCGCAGTGGAGAACCAATTCCACCAGGTTATCAACAGTTGTGGGAATATTCCAGTACCTTGATTGCTATCCACAGTTTTGGGCATCAAATTATGAGAGCGTTACAGCTGGTGGCTAGAGTTGACCCAAAACAGGTAAATTTTACAGTAGTGAAGGAGTTAGGGGAAAATAACAATTATACAGGCTATTTCTATGATACCAGTGATGGTGGTAATGGTGCGGCTGAGGCTGTGTTTAAGCATCTGCCAAAACTTGCCGGTGCTGCTAAGGCGATCGCACGAGATTGTAATTGTGATACTGGCTGTGCCAAGTGCCTAATTCAACATGGTTGCCCTGATGGTAACACTGCTTTATTGAAGCAAATGGGATTACTGTTGTTAGATGCGATCGCCTCCTCCAGGGCGTAGCTCTACACTTGATGTTTGACACGAGCATCGTCGTAGACATTGCGGAGCGTCTCCAAGAGTTGGCTTTGGCGTACCCTTACTCAAAAGCTTGCTACGCGTAGCGTCTCTAAGAGTTGCCATCGCTTGCAGCTTAATTTTACAGGTATCTAGAATTAGCGCGATGTCTACAACGGGTGTAGCTGAAGCACTCCCACACTTGAGCAGTCCGCTTTACCCAATCTATGAGGTGCCGCAGCTACGCCCAGAGCAGGCATCGCTATAATAAAACCAGTATCACGCTCGGAAAACTCACAATGTCCATTACACTTGATCTGCCACCGAAAGTTGAGGCGCTGCTGCGACAGCGTGCCCAAAGTACTGGACAAGATATTTCGCAAATGGCGCTAGCGGTGCTGACTTTAGGACTGAGTTTGGACGATCAAGATTTTTTTGAGGCTTTAAAGGGAATCCAACGTGGGCTTGATGATTTTGAGCAAGGACAATTTTCGAGTTTAGAGGACTTCATTGCTGAACAAAATCAGAAATATGGATTGTCTCTTGAAGCATGACATACCGCATTGATTTCTCTAGCATTGCGAAAGCCGAAGCGGATGCTGCATTCTTAAGTTTTTCTCAGTTTACCACAGATGAACGCGCCCAACTCTGGTATCAAGGGCTGATTAAAGCAATCGTCTCTCTACAAGAAATGCCTCGGCGCTGTCCAATCGCTCGAGAGGATGCCTTCTTTAGTCAAGAAATTCGTCAGCTTCTTTACGGGCAAGGAAAGCAAACCTATCGTATTCTATTTACGGTTCTTGAAGATCAGCCTGTTCCCACGGTGAGAATTCTCCATATTCGTCATGGCGCACAGAAGACAATTGGTGAGCCAGAAGTAGAGGATTGATCGTATTGACATTCCATCCACAATATCTTCCTCAAGATATGGAGTGTAGGCGTAGCCTGATGGTGATGGGGCTACACCTACACTCATGAGCGCAAACCACGTTGCAGAGCGATCGCCTTTCGCAGAAAAACAACATTTGTAACAAATAAAGAAGTAATGAGAGCAATAAAAATAAAACAGAGCGATGGCAACTCTTAGAGACGCTACGCGTAGCTTGCTTCCACGAAGTGGTACGCCAAAGCCTTTGGCTAACGCTAATTGTTGCTCTAATAGACTGAATAATATCCAAAGTGACAATACTGCTTCAGATTTAGTGCAGTAATTTTACAGTTATTATTAGATGTGCTTGATTTACCTGATATTAGCCGTATTATCGCTGAGTGCATAGCAATCAACCGCCGAACAATCTTATCGATCTCTAAATCTAATATGCTGTAATCAATGACTGCCTGACGAATAGGTGTATGTCCTTGATTGACAGCTAATTTTTGTATCTTGGCTGTACGTCTAATTAATTTGCAGCTTACCGCTGCATTGGAGAGATGTTATGTTTTCTCCATCATGCCAGTAATTAATCTTGCCGATATTCAACAAATTACTAAAACACAGCAACAACTCCTATTACCCAGTCAAAAATATCATCCAAATCGCTCTGCCTTTGACTCTATAGTTGCAGATAACTTCTCTTTGGTGATGAGACAACTATTTTTAGGACTTCCTATAGAACCTTTATTAAATGCCTATCCTCAAATTGCTCAGTGGGTTTTTCAAATACAGGAACTTGCACCGGAAATTTTTAAATCTCAAAAAAAGTTATTAGTCGGTAATCCAGTTATTGCACCTCTTGCGATTAATGACGATAAGCATTTTATTCAAGTATTAACAAATATAGCATTTAAACAAGGTATTCCCAGGCTTTATGAATGGGCTATACGCCATCCACATTTAAGCTGGCAAGACCGGGTAAAGTTGTGGACTACGGCTAGACAATACTCAGTTACTCCTAACCAAATACAACTCGTAATTTTAGCATTACATCCTGTTAAACCAGCCCAAAGATTAGATGTACGCTGGAATAAAAAGGATCAGATGCAAACTGAAAAATGGTTAATTAAACTACTGACTCAATCTCCAGATAACAAATCACAATCAAACATAGCTATTCCTGAGTTATCGTCAATGGTCAATTTAGAAGCTATTCCAGAAGTCAAGATTTAAGAGGCTAATGCCTCTGCCATTGGCAAATGTTTATTACACATAACACCAATGGTACTCAAATCAACTTTTGAACATGGATGGCTATTATCAAAACTACTGAAATTAGACTATGAATATCAAGGTAGGTGGGAGCAATGGCGATGGACAATGGAAACTGGAGAACTACCTAAAGAAATACCACAAACTGACTTTTTAGACTTAGGACATCCTCAAGTTTTACAGATGCTCTCAAGCTGTCTGCAATCTATTACTACAGGTGGATGTGGCAGTCCTTCCAGATTTATTCCCTATTTCACTGACTGGTTACTTTATGCTCTAGGGCATCCCAGCATTGCTAAATTGCCTCATGAGCCAGAGGGATGTAACGGTGCGAGTAATCGTCTTATTCAAGAACTAGAACTGAAGCTTTTGATTTCTTGTCCCTTCGATTACTTCGGTAATTTATTGGCTGCTAATCGTTACGGGCAATCAAGAGCTAAATTCTATCCTACTCCTACTTGGACAGCCAGGACAATGGCTATTGCAGCAGTTGACAGTTCTGCTGCAATAGCACCATTTCATATATATGAACCAGCACTTGGTACAGGAAGATTAGCACTGGAAATGTCAAATTATGCCATCAGTTTGACAGGCTGGGAGTGGGATTCACTACTAATAAAAATAGCAAGTTTAAACTTCATGCTTTACGCTCCCTACTTGGCATTGCCTATTCCTAGTTTGGGTGGAGATTTAGTCATCGGTGACACCCTGAGTGGCAAGGGGATTTCTTTTATCCGACCAAATTTAAAGTATGAAACTCCCGCATCAACACCTAAACCGAAGCTAAATAATAGTTTGCTAATTAATGGTATCAAATACGAAAATACTAAAGCAGAAAATATGTTGCAAGGAAGTTTATTTTGATGAAAATTCAAATTGCTGATTGGCAACAACTATTTCAAAATTGTGTCAGGAATTCTCCTCTGCCAATTTCCTTGCCTACTGTAGCCATTGCCAATCCTCCCTATTGCAAAATTAATCTCACTTCCGATTCAGAACTAGCCCGATTTGAGATGGCTTATAAATGGATAAAACACGGAGATGGAAACTACGTGATTACATCCAAGTTGAAAACCCAAGCAGAACAAGAGTGCTTATTTGTAGAACAGTGTTTAAATCAATTGCAACCTGGTGAAATAGTCTGTATATTGGTATCTAATGGAATTCTGTCTTCATCTAACCAAGCACACTTTCGCCGATGGCTATTAGAAGACATGGCTTTACTAATTGCTTCCATTCAGTTACCTACAGAAAACTTTCAGGTAGAATGTGGATTAGGAATTATCACCAGCTTTTTAATTCTTCAGCGCAAAGGTGGGGATTTGCCAATACCAGAAGACTACTCAATTTTTATGGCAGTTGCGGATAAAATTGGTTTTGATAGTAGAGGTCGTCGTCTCTTTCGTTCAATTACAAATGGGCAACAAACCCAAGAAATTGATAGTGATTTACCGCTAATTATGGAAGAATTTAAAAAGTTTATGACAGAAGTTTGGCAAAATCATATTTACCTAAAGTAATTCAGGACTTATATCAAGCCGGGTACGTAGCAGGCGCTCGTTAAGCATGAAAGAAAGCACTTCCCCCTGCTTTCCCTGCCTCCTCTGCGGTCTTAATGATAAGTCTTTCACCAAACATGAGATTACAGGGGAGTTACAGGAGTGCCTTGCTTTGCGAGGAGCTTTGCTAACAATATTTTGTCAAAATTTAATGCAATCCTGGTGTTTGATAAACTCGCCTAGTAAAATTTTCTAAAACATCAGTTTCACTGCTACTAGACTCCTGTGCAGGTGCTACATCTTCTTCTGGTAATGGCAACATCCGCGCTGCTGACTCAATACGTTCATGTAATGCTTGTGTTAGCGTTTTAATATCAGGAATTATCACCTGACTTTCTAAAGCAGGTTTAACTTGTGTGTCCCAAAGAGCCTCACTATCATGCGCCCGTTTTTCATCGGCTTTGGACACGGGAATAATTAAAGGATAAGGAATAGAAGCTTGTCCCTCTGAACTGTAACCAGGACTGGTAATTACGCACTTGCCTTGAGGAAATTTCAAAATTTCGTCAGCACTGATTACAGGCATTTTTTGTAAATTCTCACTCCAGCTAATTGAACGGCTCATTTGTCCGCCAAGCGATCGCCCTGTGGTACGATTTTTAATCAGCACTTCCTTCTCACCGTAACGTTTGGAGTAATCTTCAGCCGTTTTGTAGTTACCAGGATTGAACAAAACATGGGTACTGCAAGCTGATGCGATCGCACTCCCCATCTTATCCCCATAAATATCGTAAAGTTGCTCTAAACTTTGGATACCCAGAATAAAGCAGGCACCATTGGAACGATATTCATTAATCCACTGCGGTAAGCGGTCTAGCTTAATTGATGGTAATTCATCCAAAGAAATAATCAACGGGTCTTTGCGGGGACGGCTCAAATTACCGACAATCATCAAGTGCATTGCAGCCGCCAGCAGAGGCCCAACCACACTGCGGCGTTCATCATCTAGCTTGAACACCACCATCTCTCTACGTTCAAGCTTAGTGGGAATATCCGATTTCCCTATAAATGCTCGCAGCAAATCAGCTTGGATGAAAGATGAGAAAGTACCTGCTGCTGTGGTCAAAATCCCCGAAATAGTCTTCTCTGCATCCTTGGCACTCAAAAATTGAATAAATGAAGTTGCCACCCATTCATCCAACCTTTTTGACTGCACCGCATGGTCAAGACGCTGTACCAGTTTTGGCAACCGCAGCACCGCATAAAGCATCGCCATATCTGGGTAAGGAGAACCCTTGACTAACTGCAATAGTGCTTTAGCTAACAAGTCCCCGGCTTTAGAAAAGAACTCATCACTTTTACCACCACTAGCAGCATTGCGGTTAATCACTTGTCCAATTTCTCCTGCCATCACCCCATCGCGTGCATCACGCATATAATCCAAAGGATTGATCACACCGCTAAAGGGTTCACCGGGGGCAAATACTCGTACTTTGTAACCATAACGGGCTGCTAAGGGTGCATGGAGTCGTAGTTGGTCGCCCTTCTTGTCGTAGAGTAAAATCGGAAAACCTTGCTGCATCGCACTTTCTAACATCCGGTCTATGGTAGAGTAGGTTTTACCAGACCCAGGCGCACCTATTACCAGTGTTCCCCTTTCGGCATTGGGAAACCAAACTGTAGGTGCAGCACCAAGCATAGTTTGTATGTTAGCCAGCAACCCCCGCCATTTACCTTTTACCCAATAGCGAGGAGTTCCAGACCACAGGGTAACTTTATTGTGTTTATGCTCCTTGATTTGCTTGAGTGCTAGATTAGTTGCTGCTAATTTCTCGCTGACACCGCAGACTTTACCAGTGGTAATTTTGCCTTTACCAGTACCACTGATTTGCAACAACAGTATAACTAACAGTATTCCACCGATCATCATCCAACCTTGGGGGTTGTTATACTGTTGAAACAACTTGCCAAAGTCAATGCTAGCCAGAGGTGTATGAAATGATGACACTTCAATTAATGTCGAGTTAGCAGTGATCTGGTTGTGTGGTAGATTTTTCTGGTAAATGTTCATAGCAGTTAAGTATGCATTTAGCAGAAATTTTAGCTACCAAGTGAAAGCTAAAGTATTGACCTTTTGGACATTTTTTTAGAGGTGTTAGAAACTCTATTTCTAGAGGAGTGTCAGATACATAACAGCTTTATGAGTGGTTGCTGTTAAACCTGGCCAATAAATCCTCACGGGAGAGATTCGATAACTGCAACAGTAAAGAAGCATACTCTTGTGAAGGTAGCTCTAGAATAGGGTGAATAATTGTGGCTAATTGTTCATCTAGCTTACCAAATCGAACTGTTAGTAAATTTTCTACAACCATACGTTGCCCTTGCTTTTGAGCCTCTTGCTCCTACTGTATATATTGGACGCAGGACACTTCATTGACCGGGCGAAACTGCCTTAAATACTGCGATTGGAGTTTTACGGTGCAAATTAGATGGAGGGCAGAAGCGCTAGTTCCTAATGCCCAGAACTGCAATCCTCTATTTCGTAACACTCCCTTAAACGCTGCCCGATTGCCATCATTTGGATATACGCCACATGCCCCTCCATTACAAGCCAACCAAAGCCCCATGAAGCCCCGCTTTTGCACAGGATCATTAATGGCAATGATCCCTCCGATACTGCTGGCGCTCCACTCAGTACGTTATCTATTACTGCCTTATACTCGAAAACATTCCAGCCTACGCGCTCAATAAACTCCTCCCTCCCTAATAATGGATAACGCCAATCATCTTCGTTCGTTCTAATCAAATTCTGCACCAAATTATCCCGAATTTCCATTTGGGTACTGATGCCAAATTTATTATTACTATTTTGAAGCCAGAGCCTATCAATTTCCCTAAGAGTTTTACAGGGGAAAATATTTAAAAAATCTAGCCACCAAACATTTTTTTGTCTAATCTTGAATTGGTAAAAAATCCAAGCAGTTTCTACATCTGCCTCAAACCACTGTTTTTGCTGAAGATAGTTTGACAATTGTGTGTATAGTCCATCTTTTACCAAGTCATCAGCAACTTTTCTCAATTCTGATTCCAAAGCTTCATCAGCTGTGCCGTCATTCGGAGCTACCAGCATTTGAAAAAAGCCTTGCCTGAATCGTCCAGGACTGTCTTTATTGGCGAATTTCAATCTAAAAATCTCTTGCCATTTTTCAACCTTTTTATTTTCATTCCTCCACAACTCATATAATTTTTCATGAGCTTTTTGGTATAGAGAATAGACTTTTGGCGCTTCAGGGAGGTGAATATTAGGTATGATGTGGGGTATGTGTGAAACTCGATAAACCCTGTTTTCTTCTTGGACTTCAGAACTGACCTCTATTAGTCCCAGTTTCAGCCCCCTTTGTAATTGTTGTTGATAATTAGTTAGCTGATCACAAACAGCTTCTAAAGCTATCATAGGAACAGGCAACTCGTAGACTAAGCAATTGCAAAGAACCCGTTGTAACGGCTCATGAATAAGCTGATATAATTCCTCTGAAATAATTTTATCTTTCCATAATGCGGGACTTCTTTCTAGTTCTATCAATTTCTCCTCTGCATCTTGTTTGTCCAAAATTTCATTATTGAGAAATTCCAATAATCGAGGGTTTCCATCTGCGAAAGCTAAGGCTCGTTCCCGTAAAGGATCAGATACTTTATTAGAGCTAAAATTTTCTAGTTGACTTAGCTTTTTAGTTAACTCTGTATTTTTTAATGGTTCTAGACCTTGTTTATAGAAAAATTCCAATAAGTCAGAATCAAAATCATAACGACAGGTAATAATAATTCTATTGTCAGTTCCCGTTTCTTGGATTGCTTGTACTAAAGCTTCTAAAATTGGCGCTGCTTGAGGTTTAAGTATGTATAGACCTTCACGGAGTTCAAGATTCCATTCAAAATCATCAAAAATAAGTAGAAATGGTTTTTCTCCCATGTCTGCTAATTCACGGAACAAGTAAACTAATCGGGATTTGAGTAGAATCTGGCTATTTTCCAGATGGGTGATTAGCTCCAGTTGCAAGGGTTTAATCAGCTTATTTTTTAACTTCTTAATCAAATCGAATTCATGAATTGATCGCCACCAGAGAATCTTTTCATGTTCAGGCAACCTGTCCCAGAGTCGAGAGGCAATACTACTTTTCCCCCATCCTCCCATTCCATGAATTAATACTCCTACTTTGTTAAATTCTGTTTTCAGAGTCCGCAAACAATTCTGTAACTGACGACGGCGACCAACAAAATTCTCTCTACTCACAACCCTTAAGAGTTTTTCATCATCCCTAAACTCAACTTCATTAGACGATTTAGGCAGTTGTTTGCGTCTTGAAGTCTTTAATGGAGTTACTAATGCCAATGGTAAAGTACTTGCTACATACAACCGTAATTTATGCCAATCGGGTACTTTTTGCTCAATTAATTTTTGATAAGTAGAAGCGATCGCTTTTGCCACCGTACCCCCTTGTGACAACTCCCAATACAATTTACTAGCGGCAGAAGTGGCATCGGCATCACGGACTTGATCGCCCCAACCAAGTACAGCAGTTGCGCCTATGTTCAATAATTCTTCTGCCATTGAGGGAACTGTATTATCATTATCCCAAGAATAACCTGTACGGCAACCAGATAGAAAAATTAAAGGTGGTAAGCATTCTGAGTTGTCTCTCAGCGCATCAGCGATCGCGCTTGTACTGCTATCAACTCGGTTGCCATATTCGTCTTCTGTTAAAAAGCATGGCTTTTTATCTTGAGCGCTAGCATGACCTGTTAAATGAAAAACATCAAAGTAACTTGTTTCGTACTCCCGAACCATATAAGCTAACTCAGTTAAACAACCACTTTCTTCCACTCTCAAGTCCATTGGCGTGCGCTCAGTTGCCTTTAAAATTTGTCCTTCCTCGGCTTCATAATCTAATACAGGTTCAACTCCTAAAGGAGATGTCGCCATAAACAGCACATTCAGGGGGCGATTTTGAGGTGTGTCCACGCTCATCATTATTGGTTTACCATTAGACACCCACCGTACCGGAATAATAGATGGTCTTTTCTCTACCAAAAAACACTCGCCATCATGTAGCAATTCCCAAGGCAGATGAGCTAGCCCTTTATCTGTGGAGAGCGCTATTATCAACCCCTGCGGATGGGGCTGATTTAGGGCATTGGCTAATAGGCGATCACTCTTATCTAGCCAGTGATAGAGTGCTTGACCAGTAGTATCATAATCTACCGGACGACGAGTAAAGTAGAGAGTATTTGCTCTATCAATTAACTCTTTGATTTCTGCTAAAGACAGCTTATGTTCCTTGCTGCTAGAAGGATCGTCCCAAAAATAACGCAGAAGAGCATAATCCTTGCCCTGTTCAGTGAGACTGATGTGGAGAATTTTTACTGTCACCGTACTTCATCCTCTAGAATCTTGCGAATCTGCTCTTCTGTTACTTCTATGGTGAGTAGCAACCGTTGACCATTTTTTCCGATCAACAGAACTCTCAATTCTTGAGTTTTTGCGTTTACACCTTTAGACTTTTGGGATTTCTGATACCATTCATAAATTTCTTTAGCAATTGTTACAGTTCCGCTTACAATTCCAACAATTGTAGCAATGGTGGTTAAAGTTAAAGGCTCTCCCCGTTCAACTTCATCAATTGTCTGATAGCTTCCTTCTAATCCTTCAATTGCCAGAAGTTTTTCTGTAGCTTGTACTGCGTCTCTTCCTTGAATTTCAATTTCCATATCGCCAAATTTTCAATAGAATTATTTTGATATTTAGTTGCGAGAATTTATCAAAGCAAAATTCAGGAGTCAGAAGCCAGAATTCAGAATTTACCTTTTGGCGAGTGGTGAATGAATAAACGGGTTTAAGACGAGAGCTAAATTTTTAATTTTGCAGTTTACAATTAGTGGCGGCTGCTACTCCGAACTTTCTTGTTCTGACTCCTGAATTCTGACTTCTAGATTCTTTTTCAAGCAAACATCAGATTTTTCTACATATTTCTGATTTCTTGTTTCAAGTTATGCTACTTTCTGATTTAGTGGCTTACACTTGAGAAGACGATAGTGCTTCACTAGCCAGCCATTGCTTGATTAGCTCTACCACAACGTGGCTCATCTTCAACCCACGCAAAGCACAAGCAGCATGGAACTGCTTTTTGAGATCATCTAGAATACTAATTTGCATAGCAGCTAGTCTAGGTAATGTATATCCAAAACTATAAATGTACAGAACAGCACTTAAATGCATATTAGCATTAACAGCAGATTTACGGAAGTCGTTAAGCTTAAGCAAATCTAAACTTTTATCCAAATATCTGCTTTCCCCTTGTTTATACTAAGTTGCGTTCAAAGGTAGTATTCTGAGATGGGGAAAGAAAGTTAAAGAACGCAGGCGATCGCTATCAGAACAAAGCTCGACTAAACCCTGGCATAGTACCTCCTCAACTTGGTCTAAAGTAGGAAAGACTTGATTATAAAAGTGTTTTTCTCGAATATCTTCCCAGATGTGTTCAACAGGCATTAATTCTGGGCTATGAGCAGGTTGAAAAATTAAACGAATATTTTCCGGAACTTTTAAAGCATTAGAACGATGCCAAGATGCTTTATCTAACTGTAAAATTACAAAATAATCAGCAAACTCTTGAGAAATTTGTGATAAAAATAAATTCATCATTTTAGTATTAGCATAAGGCAAAGTTAAGCAGGTCATCTTGCCTAATTCGGGTGCAACTGCGGCGTAGGCATAAATATACTGCCTGACTTGTTGTTTTGGTACAGTTGGGCGTATACCTTGTGGACACCAACAAGCCCGAACCTCCCCAATCCGACCAAATCTGCCTTCATCTCCTGCCATTAATACTACAGGTCTAGTATCAGATGACTCTCTTGTTTGATTTATTTGTTCTACTAGCTGAGGAAAGTTTTTTTAAATTCATCAACAGCATTTGGGTCTTTTTTGGGATGAGTTGGTCTTGGGACTATTTTACGCCATTGATGCCGTTCTAATAGCCGATAAATTGTCGTCTTATGCACTGGAAAACCATATTCTTTTTCATAGGCAAGTTTGATTTGCATTGCGGTTGCAACCTGACCACGACGCGCCTTTTCTTTAAAAGAATCTATCAGTTCTTTTTCTTGTTCCCAGCTTAAATAGCAATTATGTCTACCCCCTTTCCCTGGCGTTGATAACCCGACTTCTCCTTGACGGTTGTATTGCTGAATTATTTTCCTGACAAATCCTTTGGATACTCCTACGTGTAAAGCTATCTCGGCTGCTGTTCTTGGGTCTGCGATCGCATTGTATATCACTAGCCATTTTTGTCTCTCCCAATGCGATTGGGCTAATTTTACTCTTTGTTTTACCGTCTCTAAATCTAAATGGGGAAAAGCTTGCGTTACTTGAGCCATATACACCCGTCAGACTTCACTTTTGTTTTCGTCATCTCTTTTTCTAGACTACTACATCTGACTGCAACTTGGTATTAGCATTGATTTCAGCGTTTACAGGGTTGTTTCATCATTTTCTTGAGATGGTACTCTCTCGACAAAATACGCTTGGGTTGAGCGAAATTTACGCCCGTGGACAAGAAGATGCCGACATCCTTGGTTGAAGGGGGAGGAAAACATGAAATCCTGTGGTGGAGAGTAATTGCCTCATAAACAACGGTTGGTAACTAAGTTTTGAGGCTAACGCCTCATGCGTTGGGCAATCATATTTATGTAGTCCAATGGTTAAATCTAGGGTTTCAAACAACTCTAATCGCTCCAATCAATCTACTGCCAAAACTGCTGCTTCTAATCCCAAAGCTAACACCAAAACTCAAGCAGCCAATAAGAAAGCTCCTAACACTCAATTGTCAGACCTTGATATTGACGATATTGACCCAGAACTTCTCAGCGACAGTTATAACCAAGTTAGACGACCGTTACTGCCTTACGGCATTGTCGTTAATGACAAACCTGCCGGACTTCTAATTCCAGAAGACCAGCTAGAAAAGGCTGGCTGGCTTGATATGCCTGATGAAAACGACCTAACTATTGTCACCCTAACTGAAGATGTTACTGGACTCTTAATTACTCAAGCACGGTTACTGGTTTTAGCTTTTGTGCCAGAGTATATCCGTTATAGAACCCATTTGACATCTAAGAAGGTGCTGCAAGCCTCTTAATCATTAGCCTGATGAAGCAGATATTGAGTTTGGCAGTGGCACTAACCAGGGTTCGTTCAAAGTTCTTAACCAGAATTTTACAGCGCTCCATCCAAGCATTGGAGCGTTCGATCACCCATCTAGCTATTGCCGGAACAAATCCAGATTTTCCTTGTGCCGCTTTCTCTTGTTTTGAGGGTTTCGTAGAAAGTTGAAACTGAATTTTGGTCATGATCTCTGGGTAAATTCGCTCTAACTCCTGAGTCAAATATTCTGGGTGATACCCATGATCTAGCAGGATAGTAATCTTGGGAATATCGATAGGTTTTGACTTGAAGTAGTCGATGTTGAGAGTAAACATCTCAATTAATCCGGCATCATCCGAGACATTGGCGCGAGTACAGAGCGTAAAAAAGGGAAACCCAAGGGTGTCAATAGCCAAATGCCTTTTAATACCGTTGGTGGCTTTGTAGAAGCAAAAACCTTTCGACTCCACACTGGCGTTGCAGGTATTTTTCACTGCTTGGGAGTCAATGATGATCAATGTCGTCCAGTGCGGTTTTTTTTTTACCTGTTCACGCACTTGTCCATGTAAGACACTCATCAGTTCCTCAAATACCCCGGCTGCTCGCCACTGTTTGTAGTGCCAATATACAGTGGAATAAGGGGGGAGGTCTTTAGGTAAGTCTTGCCAATTGCATCCATTTTTTAGTTGATAGAGAATTCCATTGAAGATATCTCGCTTTGGCCAGTTGGTCGGTCGAGTCTGCTTCTTAGTCGGTAATATCTCTTGCAATAAGGGTTCAAAAATTTCCCATTCTGCATCAGTGAGGTTGCTGGAATACGCCATTAGTATTGGATTTTAGATGCTGAGGAGTACCTTAATTCAAAACCTCACAAGATGTCAAATGGGTTCTATAAGTCAGATGTTGAAGACTTGGGTGGTTCTTTTGTTGGGCTTTATGATGAATACAAGCATAACCTTGACAAGAAAACGATGGATGTGTGTTCAGAACATGCACTGGTGTTTCTGGATGAGGATAATCAACCCCTGCATACTACTCCTGTCGTTGTCCGCTTTAAGAATGTAGCTCTCTGGAGTTTTAAGTCGGTGCGTGAGGAGTTTTACCGTTCTTTGGAGAAAACCTTTGCTGACTATTTCCAAGTGCCATTTAGTGGCAAAAACGATAGGTGGCGTAGCTTAGGTGTGCTGTCAGTCGAGTTCAAAGCTGTCAAAGAGGGCGAAGGTAAGAATAAACACGACTGTTGTAAGACTGTAGATTATACCAAACCCACCGTTGAAAATCTGTCTCAATTTTATTTGGGTCAACCCACAGCTAAAGCCCTAATTTGGCAACAACATGATGCGATCGCTGGTTTTAATGAACCTCAATCCCTACCTGCTTTACCGGGAGAATCGGTATCTGTAGACGTGGAAATATTGCCACCAAACAAGAATAGGAACAAAACTCAAAGCGATCGTAAATCCAAACCAACGACCAAGCCACCTCGCAAAATTCAACTTATTGACGATGACGACTTCCTCGATGAAACCGACGATTTGGAAGCTGAATTAGACGATGATGATTTTGAGGAGGAAGACGATGAACTGGATGATGAGGAATAGTCCAATGCAACTATAGCGTCAATGAGAGTATGTCACATGAAAATACCCTGCCGTAGCTAAGATGACTATGGCAGAGTTTTCTTCTAGATTTCAAGTTATCAACTTTGGGAATTTTTACTATTAGTGAAAAGCTGACTATCAGCAAGTTGATAGCCAGTGCCATTGAAACAAAAATTCAATTGACGTAGCTGCTCTTGCTCGGTTTGCAGTACCTTAATGCACGGTAATGCCTGACCTCGGTTCTCTCCCACTGACAACAAATGCTTACCTGGTGGCAGATTGGAATTCAAGTAACTCAAGAATACCTGAGTAATTGGTTTGTCCTCTCTGAGCCAGTAACCAGTATGCAGACATCCCAAAGCACCACAGACATCAGGCGTATTCAAGTTGAAAATTGCGAACCTGCCGTCTTTTCCTTCCACACTCCAAGCCAGTATATTTTCAGCAGATGCTTTGGCATTCAACTCTGTATTTTCTACAATCACCTGTTCAATTACACGATCGGGCACAACATTAGCAGCTTTGTTCCAAGTAACGGTTGCCGTATTTAAGCTACAGCCCCCTAAGCTCATGAGAATCGACAGCAACAAAAAGATGCCCAAACCAATGCGAAACCAATGAATCCAGTAGCGTACCCTCATAGTCGGTGCTGGTAATTGATATGCAGTTGCCTTCAGTGGTTGAGACTGAGTAGGGGAGGCGGAGTCAGAATAAACTCCCTTTCCTTCCCCTGTTTGCCCAAGGTGTATTTTTGAATGCAACTCAGTATCAAGTATTTCTTTTATCTCATGGGGTGAGGTAATAGAGGTTTTAGATAAATCTGTCATACTCTACCTCCCATTTTCAGTATTTTTAGCAGTGCTGATGTAGCTATAATTTACATTGGGAGAACAGGTCAGCGTTCCATTATCGCTATTACTGTTGCGATAACTAGCTAAAGCGGTTTTGCCGTAATCTTTGAGACTGAGGCGACCGAGGGCATCTGAGCCATTTCCATCAACTTTGCTGTAATCACCACCAAAATGCTTTTGAGCCACTCGTTCAATTAGACGTTCGCCCGTAAATGGCTGTCCTGTAGCCGGATCGATTTGCTGTTGTGTCACTTGAATTTTGTTAGCCATATCAGCCATAAATGCCCTATCTTGGTCGGCTGGAGGAAAAAACTCAAATAGTTCAGCCTCTGTTGGTTGATGCCCTTGCTCCACTTGACTCAAGAACTTTTGACCTCCAGGCTTGGCAGCAATTAACTTCACTGCATAAGGGTTATAACTCATGAACTGGTAGCGACCGAGAGCGCGACCACAATTTAAACCCCCATCTGCACAGGTATGTATGCCAACTGCTTTGTAATCCCCGCTACCAGCACTCTCAATTTCCGCGATCGCATTTCCCAGCGATCGCAAATCAATACCGGAGAATGATTGATCTGTTATCGATTGACTACCATTACTGAACGCGCATGGATTAATTTTCTCTCTTACTCCAGTACGGTTGGTAATGCTAGCTTTAGGCTCTCTTGTAGCTCCAGTTGGTAAAGACGCAGTATTTGTCCTCTGTTCACTCAAATTGCCTACAAATATTAGGGAGTTAACCTTGTAGCTGAAAAAAGGAACAGGGCCGATAAAGTAAGGTGTACAACCCATTCGCCAAGCACAGAACCGAAAGAACAAAGCCGTATCTACCGTATCAGTAGTTTCATCCGGCTCCATTACCACCACCTTAAAAGCTTTACCAAACGGTAGCCTTCCTGTTGGTTCCCGACCGTTGTTCACTGCTTTCAGGATACCCCGCCCGCCCTCGACTTCTTGGTATTTACCGGAAATCCACTGTTTACCTTCTAACTTACTGCGATCGCTACGACCTGCATTTTCCAAATCGTCCAATTCTAAGTAAGCGCAGTCTTTTTTAGTACAAAGCACAGAAAACCCTTGCACGTCTGAACCAGAAATCGTATTGTTACGGCGGTTTTCTGCTGGCCCATGAACTACATCAATCCGCATTACCAAGCTACCAATTTCAGTGATGGGATTAGGCATTGATCCTAAAGGTACTCGTCCCAAACCAGGAATATCCTTAATAAAACTATTCATCCAACCTGTAAATTGTTGTAGCTGTACTGCATCTAAGTTAGGAATTGAAGAGATAGAAAACTCTGACAAGTCGATTTCTTCCAGCTTCATCTGCCCAACTTCATACTGTGTTAGTACCTGAGCTAGTGTTAAATTAGATGCAACAATTCCCTTTGATTTTAGTAAGGTTGCAACAGGTGTAATATTGTTTACTTGTGTCTTAGCTAATTCTGGAACAACCTGAGCTAAATGGCTCAATGTCTGCTCCCCAATCAGGGGAAATTCACTCAAGGCAATTTTGTTTAAATCTATACTGTTAATGTCTGTGTTCGCCTCTGGTTGTGTGCGTAGAGTAGCGATCGCCTGTAAAGAAAACTCCTCTGCCTGCAATGCTTCACTGATATCTCCTAACTTCAAATATTGGTCAGGAGTCATACCCACATTCCAAGTGCGACTCAGGTCATAACCTAGTGTTTGACTGTAGGGACTGCCATCAATTGCACCAGATTGACTGATACCTGGTAGCTGGGCCAGAGAAATGCGGCTCCAGTCTGGCAGCAAAACTTTAGTAGCAGGTAGTCGAGACTGAGGATTTGCAACTTCTACAATTCGAGTCGGTAAATTGCCATCACCAATTGTGGCTTGTGCAGCGATACTATAAATAATACAAGTAATGACAACAAGAAGAGATATCCATACTTTTGGTATCTTCATAATTCCAGGTTTAAAAATGACAGCAAATAGACCCCACTAAGCAAAGTTATTTATTGAATAAAAACCCAATTACTTGTTGCTTATGGGGTATAGGAAGAGAGTGAAAATATGACTTATAACTCTAGCTCTGGGGATGCTGACTGTTGATTTTTCTTAGACTTGTAACCGGAGCCAGAGCCATATCCTGGTAATTGAGGATTGGGATTAGCAGCCGATTCAGTGTAAGGTGTATCCCCAAGATTAATTTCAAAAATATTCTCTTGATAACCATCCCTAAATTGGTCTGCTTGCCAGGGATTACTACTATCTCCAGAACTTAATTGCTCAACACCGTAACATAAAGATTGATAGCCACTGCCAGACTGATAATTACTACTGTCGTCAGTATCAAGATTTTGGTTAATTGTAGGTTCGTTATTCATTGGCATTACCTAAAAAAGCTGTATCAATGCCAGCATAAAAAGATTTATCTAATATCAGCATTCACCTATTGGACATTAATTTTTTAGCCGATTGGCTATTTTGGGTGATGCGCTCATATCGAGATGAAAAATGGAGCAAATGAATTTGATTCCACCAGAAGTAATGGCAGAAATCAGTAATGCTAATAGTACCAAACTGCCAGATAACACCCGAAAAATGCTGCAAATTCTGGCAAGTTTAAATACACCAAAAGAATTATTAGCAAGTCTTTTGGAAATAGCTGAATTTTCCCTACATCATGTTCGCTACCTTGCAGGGCCATTGGTAATTCATCGCAGTCCTTGGAGTGATACGATTCCCCAATGGCTGAAGTTTGCTTGTATTCAGGAGCGATTGGAACTTATCTTCACTGAATACGAACAGGATCAAGTTGGTGTTTCCAGCACAGCCACAGAAGTTCTTACCTACATGATGCCTGCAACTTACGAAGCACCTCTGCATAGGGACTACGCTGACCTTTATCTTTGGGTAGGTAATGAAGTTTTAACCAAATACGATAAATTACCAAAGGGTTGCAAGAGTTTTTATGATTTTCTAGGTGATGGTGATACGAACAATGCCAGCAATAATCGCATCATTCATTTTAATCAGTTGACACTCCCCGAATTTCTAATTCGGGGATTCTTGCTTCAAAGGGATTCCAATGAATTTACCCTCAGCAAGCATCTTGACCGTTTGCCCAACGGCTGCAAGTCCTCTTTTAAGAACTACTTGTGCGGCTGCTACATCCCGATCTGTGGTATAGCCACAATTTGAACAAACATGAGTACGTTCTGAGAGTTCTTTCTTGCCTGTCTCAACACTACAACTCGGACAAATCTGGCTGGTTTTGCGACTGTCTACTTTTTGGAAATAAACACCACGCTTGAAACAGGTTTGCTGTAGTATGTTGAAGAATTGCCCAAACCCAGCATCTAGGCAGTGCTTACCCAAGATTCCGCGAGATAAGCTAACTAAATTTAAATCTTCAACAAATACCATTCCAGCATTGTTGCAGATTTGGTGAGACAGTTTTCTATGCCAGTCTTTACGACAGTTGGCAACGTACTCATGCAATGAAGCAACTTTCTTAATAGCTTTGTACCAATTGTTCGAGCCTAATTGTTTTCTTGAGACACGCTGTTGCAGCAATTTAAGCTTGCGTTCGGTATCTACAAAAAACTTTGGACGCAAGACTTGTAGCCCATTAGAAGTTGCAATAAAGCTTGTTAGTCCTACATCTATCCCTACCGCTTCCCCATGTGGCAAAGGCTTCGGTACAGATACATCCCATTGAACAGTTAGCATCACGTACCATCCAGAAACCCGTTTCACTACACGGGCAAGTTTTACTACGCCACCATCAGGTATTGCTCGTGATTGACGAAACTTAACCCAACCAATCACAGGCAAATTAACCATTCCCGGATTCAACCTCTGACACTGTATTTGTGGGAACACAAAAGACCGCATCCTTCCAAGTTTTTTGAATCGGGGGAATCCGTGGTTTCTCTCCCACATTGCCACAAATGCCACCTCAAGGCGTTTTAGGGTTTGCTGCAAAACCTGAGACTGTACTTTCTTGAGTTCAGGAAAGTCTTTTTTGGCAGCAGTTAACGCTTTGCACTGGCTGGCATAGGTTGGACGAGAAGTGTCAGCAGGAATAATATATTCATGTTTGAGCGAACAAGCGTTAATCCGACAACTACGCGACAAATACCAATCCTTACGTTCAGCCAAAGCATAGTTATAGACACGACGATTAATTTCTAACCAGTCTTCAAATATCTGAGCCTGTGCATGGGTTGGCTTTAACTTAAATTCGTATGTCAGATTAAACAATTGTTTATCACCTCCTCTGAGATTATAAACCGTACCTACGCTTTGTAAATATTCCAGCCAAATAAATTTGGCACATTCGCTTATATCCCCCAGTTAGAAAGACGGGGGCTTTACGCATCACGACTCGTAAAAAATGAATTCAACTATCTTAGCAGGTCAATTCGACGCAGCATAGTTAAACACGCAGCACAAGAGGGGTGGGGTAAGCGTAATGTCAATGCCTTGCCTAACTTAGATTCGACCCAAAGCACTCCAACTCCTAAACCTTCATCAAATTCAACTGTGCAAATTAGCTTGTTCTGAATTTTAAAAAAATCCTCAGTCTATTCAAATTTTCATCTGAGGATTTTTCTGTTAAATGGAAGCGATCGCTTCTTTAATTATGAACATAAAATTTCAAGTTAGTCATCATGAATACTCAACAAATTCAAGAAGTTTTAACTCATCTCATCATTGGAATTACAGCCTTATATACCATTGTAATGGTCGTTGATTTCGTTGTGGGAATAGTCCATCTGTGGCAGAAATTTACAGTCAACATCGAAAACACAACATCTGAAAAATCACACCTGGAATCTATTGATATTAAGAAATCTCTCAAGTTAAAAAATCAAAATCAATCAACTAACCATATTACATCAAAACCAGAACCTCAACCAGACAACTTTATTAGCATTGATGTAGACAAAATTGATTTACGGACAGCCAGAAAAATTGCTACTGCCATAAAAAAAGCTTCAACATCCAATCCTGACTTAATTATTAAACAAAAAGTCAACAGTAAAAGTGTTCCTTTAGCCTGGTTGCAAGCACAGATTAAGCATCGTTTAGAACTGGCACCAGAAATTGTCACACCCATTATTAGAGAATTGGCTCCTACTGCTTTGACATCTGTTCGAGAGAATATTCAGCATTCTAACATTGCAAAAACAGGTAAACGTAAAGTCAGTTAATCATATAAAGAGAGGAATATCGATATGGCGGTTATCGCTCGGATGAGAAGACAAAAGTACTTGCTGTATAATCTTCCCAGCAAAGTTTTTGTATCTCCCTCAACTGCACACCGCTATAGTATTACCTCTCTTTAATAGGTTTTCAAATCTTTGTATAAAACTAAATATTTTGAAGTTGGTACATATACAAGCTATCGCTTGCTTTAAACCAACTCAAGCAACTCCGTATTGCTAGTTCTCAGATGTCATTGCTGCCAGAACTGACAGATGCAGTCAACCCGAATTCACCTCAGCAAGTTTTGGCTGCTCTACAAGCTATTGGTATTAAAATCAACTCAACTAATCAAAGTAAATTAGTTTCTTTAGCTGCACAGTATCCCATAATTCAAGCATTGCTAGATTACCGCCGTCTATCCAAAATTATCGGCACTTTTACCGAGAAACTACCCCAGCATATCCACCCCAAAACTGGGAGAATTCATCCCAACTATTATCAATTAGGGGCAAAATCCGGTAGATTTTCTTGCCGCAAACCACCTCTACAAAATATTCCCCGTGATGAAGCCGCTCGTAGCTGCTTCATTGCTGCCCCTGGCTATAAAATTATCAAAGCCGATTACTCCCAAATAGAACTACGAATTATGGCTCGGCTTAGTGGTGATACAAAGATGTGCCAAGTCTATCGCCAGGGGGCTGACTTACATCGATTAACAGCATCTTTAGTAACTGGAAAATATATCAATGAAGTGACTGAGGAAGACCGCAGACTAGCAAAAGCAATAAACTTTGGATTGATTTTTGGTATGGGCGCTGCCAAACTCCAAATTTACGCCCAAGTAAAATATGGGGTGGCAATGACATTAGAACAAGCAAAAGCTTTCAGTCAACGATTCTTTGAAGCTTATCCTGGAATAGCTAGGTGGCATGAAAACATCAAACGTAAATACATCCAAGGCATTAAGGAAAGTCGTACACTAGCAAATAGACGACGGAGATGGGTAAACAAGCCCCGACTATCAGAGCTATTTAACCATCCAGTACAAGGTTTAAATGCCGACATCAACAAATTAGCTATGGTAAAACTTTCAAATCCATTAGCTAAATTCAGAACAAAACTCATCTGTGTAAGACATGATGAAATTGTACTGGAATGTCCAGAGACTGAAGTTGACCAAGTTAGCCATATATTACACAATTGTATGGTTGCTGCTGCCCAAAAGTTTCTCAGTCCTATTCCAGTTGTTATAGATATTGACATCCTCCCCAACGTATAGACGAATGGGGATTCCTAAGAATCACTTCTTAGGTTTTCTGGTTGCTCCCAAAAGGGTTTTCGGCACTTGGCTAGGTATCTCTACCCCCGCTAGTTCGCCTGCACAGACAGTTTCCATTCCCCGATTGTCCACGGGTACTACATTCAATCCACGCAACAACACCATCTCGGCAGCCGCATGATCTCGATGAGTTCGATAACCACATTCAGGACAAATATGCTCTCTTTCGGAGAGTGGCTTTGTCACAGTCGCTTGACAACGCGGACAAGTCTGGCTAGTGCCGTTGGGATTGACGCGCATGAAAAATACGCCCCGTTTCCAACACACCCATTTAAGCAAGTCCAAGAATGCACCGAACGAAGCATCAACGCATTCTTTGCGGAGCATCCCTCGGTTAAGACCAACCGTGTTGAGGTCTTCTGCAAAGATAGTTTCAGCTTGGTCACAAAGCTTGTGAGCGGTTTTGAGATGGAAATCCTTGCGTTTATCGGCAATGTGATGGTGTAACCGCGCTACTTTGATTTGAGCTTTTTCCCAATTAGCAGAACGTTTTTGTTTTCTTGCAGCCCGACGTTGCAGCAATTTCAGCTGGCGATGCTGGGATTTCAAGAATTTAGGGCGTTCAAAAAAGCTACCATCCGACACAGTTACAAATCTTTCCAATCCAAGGTCAATTCCTATTGCTCTACCATGAACGGGAACATCGGGAACCGACACATCAGATTGAATCGAAACAACCACATACCATTGTGTTCCACGAGCTTTAGACAATACCCTCACCTGTTTGACGCTAAATCCTTGAGGAATTGGACGGCTCAGGCTAATCGGAATGCTGCCAATTTTAGGCAAAGTAATTTCAAATCCGTTGATGGGATTGTCAAGAAACTGTGGAAACACACTCATATTTGAACTGCCCAAACTTTTTGAACCTTGGAAAACCAAAACCACGCTTTTGAAAAGACTCCCAAGTATCATGCAATCTACGAATCGTGGTTTGCAACACTTGAGAATGAACGTTTTTGAGTTCTGTCCAAGATTCTTTAAGTTTGGGCAAATCGTTTTGCTGACGATGATAGGACGGAAAAGGAGTGTTAGCGGGAATAATGTACTCTCGCTCAATCGAACACCTGTCTATCATACATTTACGCGAATTTATCCAATCTTTCAACTCGCGCAAAGCACGGTTGTAAACTTTGCGCGACGTTTCTAACCATTCAAGCATTAATGCCGATTGGTCAGTATTTGGATAAATTCGGTAAGTGTAATTTATTGTCAGCATACATATAAGTATTTTACCATATAGATATACCAGTGGTAACGCTATGCCAAACAAGAGATTGACAATTTCTCGGACACCCACAAGGGGTGTACCTCGCAATTGTCCGAAGCACTATCCCCACTCTAGGCACTATTTCTGGCTATTCCTAAATCGTTATTCTAGCCATTATAAATAACGGAACTATTTTAACTATATCTGCTTACGCAGATTGAGAGTGAATCCAGAGTTTAAAACCCGCTTACTTGGGTTCAGTTTTTGTGTCTATAAACTCTGTGACTGACAAATACCTGATGTAATAAATGAGTTAAAAATCTACATATTTGAGGTGTATTAATGTCTAATCCCCGGATTTTAGGGGCAAGAGAAATTCATCTAATTTCACTCTACAGTCACTGGGAATTTGGTATGAAACCAGAAGAATTTTATGCCAATTTTTGTTCTAAAGAGTCCAAACGTTTATCTTCATTACCAGCAATTGCATCAAGGTCATCTAGAGAACCATCTAGGTATAGCTCAATAAAACGGGTGAGCGTTGCTGTTGCCGTCGTGCCTTTCGAGTTGCAACGGGCGATAAACTGCTCCCACATTTTTTGATCACAGTTGAAAGATGCTAGCTTCTTTGTTCTCCCTGTATTGCTCATATCTAGGTAATGTCTAGGTAATATCTAGGTAAACTAGTCCGCGGACAGGAACAACTGAGCGTGTTTCCATCTTGATAACTACCTTGACACTATCATTATGAGCGTATGAGTGCGATGGCCTAACCGCCCGTCGGAGGCGATGCCTTCTGGAGTGAGACTGTCCATCAAAGAATTATTTGTCAGTTTTAAATAATTACTGTCAAGCCACTCGTTTTTTGGGTTTTGTGCAATTAGAGTTATGCTCTAGCTCCTCAAATTTCAGTTTTAAACAATTAATGTCACTCATTTCCCAAACTCCGTTGTACTTGTCTCACTTCAATAGGCGACCATTTAGATAGTTGTCGTATCTGTTCAAAGATATCTGGACGTACAATTAGGTCACAACCTTGTAATATAGGAATCTCCTCGTTCAGTCCATCACCCACAGGTCGTACATTCCACCAGCGAAAACTTACAGCGCAAACCCCCTGGCTATCTACAAGTTCCAAGCGGCTAGGCCATTTATTAACGAGATGTAAACTACAACGCCTAGCTAACTGAGGTGGCAGCATCATGACAGGGCGATACCCCAAAAAATCCTGCACCCATTTCAAGCCAACAAGTGGCCCATGAAAACCTTGTGGTTGAAGTAATATATAATCGTTTTGCCAGTCCCACCACGCTTCTTCATTTCCGTATCCAAAAGGTAACATATTTTGTTCAAAAAAATTCTGTTCCCTCTCAAACATGACACCTGCAAATATAGTTACTTCATTGCTTAAATCACCAAGGACTTTTTCCTCAAACAATAACTGGCGCTCGTAATATCCACAGCGATACCAACCGTTATATTCATCTTCATTTGAGATGGCAATGGCGGGAGAAAGGCCTGATTGCTGAAGACTAGGTAAAGGTAATAATGGACGTATAACGCGACTATGCCAACGTGCTATTTGTAACTTCAGGCGTGGCGTAACTCGTTGTTGAATTACAATGGCAGAGCTAGGTGTCCATTCTCCCTCAGCCCAAAGTTGGGACTCAATTCCATTGAGGACTTCATGAAAAACACATTCAAAAATTTCTTTTTCCCAGAAAAGTAATGGGGTTGATGGCATATTATTTCTTACACGACTTTGTGCCGCCTCGTGACGAGATTGCGCCCGCATCTTATAACTTTCTGTTCTTTCCCAAAGCTGATTGAAATGTAACGCAACCTGATGTGAAAATGAAGGCCAAATTTCTGAAACGGTATCAACCCTTTCTCCCCAATCAAGCGATAAAATTGCATTTTCTTGGCGTGAAGTCAGTGTCGATTTTACTGGATTTACTGCCGTTAATTGGGTGTTTCTTAGAGTAAGGCCAATTCGTTCAAGGAGAGCCTGCGCTAATATGCGTATACCAAAAATGTCACATCGAGATAGCTCTAAGAGTTCATTTTGAAGCGCAACTGAGATTGGGTAGGGAGGGCATTCTGAATTACTAAGTAGCTGAAGTATTGTTATGACTGAAGTAATGGGCGTATCTAAACGCAGAGATTCCCGCAATGGTGCAATGGTTGACGTGGGAAGATACGAAAACAAAGCAGCCAAACCTGATAGGGCTGTTACTTTTCGCTCTAGCTCCGGATGGGTCACACGAGCCAGCAGTACTGACACAAGACCCTCATCTATTGACCATAAGGGTGTCTCCTCTGGCACATAGGGAATAAACGGTCCACTCACTGCCTTATGACTGGGTAGCCTGTGCTGAATAACTTCAAACGCAGCCTCCCAACATTGGAAAGCTACATTTGTCATCCTTTGTGCTGCAAAAAATTGGATTAAGTGACGTGTAATACCGCTAACATATGTCTTCTCAAGAAAGTGAGCAACTTCATTTGCTAAATAATGCAAGGCTATATCCTGAGATAAGGTGATAGCATGCATAAGCCAAGGAAGATGTTTAGAGCCTCCTAACTGAAGCCAGCCACCACCGTCCCGAGAATAGCAGTATGCAAAAATAAATGTAATTGAAGCGATTTGTTTATAACCGTGTCTTTCTAAACCTTCTGCTACATCTGCAATTAATACGGCATCTTCATAAAAATGATGTTCGCGACAGAAGTAATGTAAAAGGTGGATAGCTTCGTCTTCTGCACCTTTATCCAGCAATTCAACAAGTCGATAACCAAAAGCATTGATAAATTTGCTGTAATCTCTCTTTTCCAATGAAGATTGGTTACAAACAAACCGTAATCCCTTCATCAAATCTAAAGGTGAAGCCTCAAAGGGAAAAATTGGCGGCTCAACAAAAATCGAGGAAAGTCTTGTTTGCTTTTCTCGGTATGTACGTTCAGATTTATTCTCTTCATCTCCAATTATGCATCGCCCTGGTGGTAGAGGAATGTTATAAATAGCTGAAAAGTCTTGCAGCTGCTCCCAGACTGCGGGGTTGAACTTTCTAGAGTCCCCCTGTATTTGCGCTGCTAGCAAACGAAAATGGTGTTGACCGATTTCCGGATTGATTTTGAGGAGTCGCTCAATCACAGCCAGTCGTCTCTTAGCCAATGTATCCTGCCCGTCAATTGGGCAAGTTGCCTCTAAGAAAACAAGAATTAATGGATTCCCTATAAGCTGTGTATTATCAACTACATCTTCCAAAGCACTCTCAAGCCGCCAGTCAATGACGCCACCGTATAAGACTAGCGAACGGGCTAGTAAAACTAATCCAGCAACTGGATCAACTTTGCACAAAGCTGCATACCAAGCACCATGTGCATACTCAACCCTTTCAGTATGTTCCACAACGGTATCTACAAGGGGTTGTACTACTTTAAAAGCAGTGCGAGTACGTTGCAAATCTACTTCCCCAAGTGCTGGTAGGCTCCATAACAATTCAGAAATGGTGCTGTCTTTACGAAAACCATATGCACATAAGTAAGTGGCAACAGACTGCCATTTAGTCCTAGCAGCATCTACTTTTATCCCTGCAACTAGTGCTTGAATAAGGTACATCTCATAAGATGCATGTACCTCATAAAATCGACCTATTTTCTCTGCCTGTTGCACTAAAAGCTCAATAATTTTAAGAGTAGATTCATGTACTGACTGATTTGATGCGTAAGGCAGCAGTAGTTTAATCAAGACTTCTGGAGCAATTGGACCTATAGAAGATTTTTCATAACCATTTGTTTCGCTTGAAATCTTGAAAAGATAATTTAATACTTTCTCCCATTGCTGTGTTCCCTGTAACAAGTGGAGAGCGCGAGCAATAGATTGATGAATAATTTCCCTGATTGAATACAGGTCAATAGCTCGAGGCTCGCCCTTAAAGGGATGTGTGTCACTAGACAAGTTCTTAATAGCCTCAAAGAGTTCGGACTGCGCGGCTACTAAGTCTAGTTTAGCTTTAACTTCAGCCTCCGATAGAGACACAATAAAACATAGCCAGTTTTTATACCAACTGCCTCTACCTATTTTTTTTCTTACTTCATAGAGCAGTGTTGGGTCAGTAGCAGCCGCAATCCCAACAGCAGCTACCCAAGAACGCATAGGTGCTTCTTCAAAATATTTGCGTTCGCAATCAAATTCGGTAATTGTCTTTGTAAGTTCGGGGTAGCACTTCATTATCTCATTTGGTGTCGCACCCATACTAAGGCATTCAAAAGCCAAATCTATGGAAACTCGGCTCTGCACAGCTTGTGTTGCAACTTCTCTCGCCGCTTGTGCATTAACCTCCACCTCAAGAATCCTCGCTAGTTCGACCCTTACCACGGATACTACTTCATCTGTTATATGTGACGCTCTCAACAAAGGCTTAAGTACATCTGAACCACCAAATTGCGCTAACCGCCTGAGAACGCCTCTCAAGTAGCTAATTGGCGGTTCCTTAACATCTACAAGCCAGTCCGATAGTCGCTGGCACATTGCTTCAACTCCATAAAGTCGAACCAAACCATGAAACCTGGCGATAGCGGCTTGCTCCCAACTAGAATCTTGGCTGTCATCCTCAACCTCATTTTTTCGCTCTAGCTCTAGGTATTCACTCCAAGGGGGCGTTTGTCCAGCATCATCACACAGTGAACACAAAATCAGCCCTTGTTTGGCTGGTAAGGTTGCTCGACCTTCAAAAAGCAACCGCTCAACCAAGGCATCCATCCCGAACACCTCGCCAAAAGTTCGACCGTACAATTCGTACAAGTCAAAATCTCTGAGTTTTTCTTCAAAACAAGTGTAATTAGAGCGATGAAGCTCTGCCAAACGGGTAAGGCTTACCCAATCCAGTTCCTCTGCTGCTACGTCAGTAGCGAGCATTAGGTTTGCTTGAATTGCAGACTGCGGATGTCCAAATTCCACGCTGCGAGACACGAAATCGAAACTTATCAAATCAAGGATATCTTTCTTGCGGTCTGCACGACGCAAGCAGGGCAGTAGAAAACGATATGCTTTTGAATCTTTGTAGAAGCCGCGCTGTGTCAGCCAATCTATAACTGGGGTAATGATGCTGACTAATGTAATCCCCTGCGAACGCAGACGTTCAATAATAAAACGGCGAAAACTTTCGTGGTAAATCCTCACCCCCCCCTGAGATGTCACCTGTTTGAGAATTGGTGAGAGGTGGTTAAGTGCAGACGGGATATAATGTGCAAGTAAAGGAAAAATTTCCTGTAGTTCTTTTATAGTCAGTCCGTAGTCGATAAGTCCGAGCAAATCTGCTACTATCTGGCTAGCTCCTACAGGTTGTGCAGTTTGCAGTAGATAGTCATAGTAACAAGAAATGCTTCCAGCAATAACAGGGGCCTCTCGCAATGATGCAATTGGTTCAACTGCACTACTATCATTAAGTTTGGCTAAAAGTTCCCGGCATAAAAAGGTTGCGTATAGAGGATTACCTTCTGAACGCTCATAAAGTACGGTGGTAAATTCTTTCTCAATGTCAGCAAAACCAGCCTCACTTAGCCTGTTCAAAACTCCTAACCGATTTGCTAGGTTAGTGGTTTCCTCAAAACTCCAATCTTGTATTGTGATATTCTTTCCTACACCAGCCAATGGGTCTAAATGGCTGCCGGGTTGTGAGCCCATCACCAAACATACACCTGGAGGTAGATTGAGTGCCGCCAATTCTTTAACAATATCTGTGTCTTTGGGAGCAAGTGTTGGTGATTCGCTGAGGACACGCGAAATATGATCAATGCCGTCAATAATTAGGACAATCCGACCTGTTGCACTTAGCTTAATTGCATTTACCAATATATTTTCAAGCTCTCGTGAGCCAACTGAGTAGATGGGGCGGTGCTTTTCCCTTAAAGAAGACTCGGAACTTATAAGTTCATAGATCAGGTTGGCAAAAAGTACATCGGTTGTAATGCGTTTTTGGACATCTGGATCTCCTGGCTCTAAATAGCAGTAATGCTTCGCTACTAAGTGTCCAGCCTCCTTTAGTTGCTCGGCAAGACAGGTAAGAGTCCACGATTTGCCAGAACCAGGAGATCCAGTAAAAACAATAACGGGTTGCGTCTCAACCTGATTGTGGAGGGTTTCTAACAGGGAGACTCGATTGACAAGCTCTGATTTAACCAGCGGAAACTGTTGAGCCACTTTCCCATAGTCTGTCCTTAACCGAAGCTTGGCTACTACTTCTGATGGCTTAAGAGTTTGCCCACCTGCTCGAGCCTGGGAAGCAATTTCACTGAGACTGAATGCAACATCTACAACATTTCTTTCCTGATTCGGATACTGACCAACACCTATATCGTTTACTAAGAGACGGAGCAACATCTGTTCAAGCGTTCCAGGGTTACTTAAATCTCCTGAAAACGAAGGACATTCGAGTTCAATCACAAATCGGGCTGTAAAATCAAGGAAATCTTGTTGTGATAAATTAAATTCTGCTGCTCTTTTGGGCTTCCAAGAAAATTTGCCCCCTTCTGGCCAAATTAAATCACCACGCAATCGATACAGCCTTGTTGGATGTCCAACAAAAGATGGTTCAGCAGGAATCTCCTCAAGCAGAGCCACTAGCTTTGGATCTCTAGGACGCGACCATGTAGCACAAAGCCGATATTCATCTGCTACAGCCGAACCTGCACTTTTAAAGCAAGCAATAAGGTCGTCTATCCGTAAATCTTTGCGTTGGGTAATTAAGTCTTCAATCTCAAAAATGCGCGTTGCATCAGCACTATGCTTAAACTGCCGCCGAACAAGCCTGGAGTCAGCACGAATTGCTAAATCGTCAAACCGATCTCCCTCGTACTCCTTTCGGTCAACCGTAACTTCATCAAATTGATAAATTAGACTCTGGGCAAGAAAATAGGCAGTTGCCAGATCCTGGTATTGATATCCACGATGTGCTGAACCAAGACCACTGGCCATTAACCTTATCCATTCGACTTTAAGTATTATGGCATTGGTTCTTTAGAGACGACAAAACTCTAAAGTTTAAGATTTATCTCTCAAAAAAATTGGGAGCAAATTAAAGCCCTGCAAATGCCTTATGTAAATTAAGGTAGCTAAACAGGCAAATACATAGAACTGCTATCGTTGGGCCTAGCGTGCAAGTATCTACTGGTAGTAGAAACATTAGCGTGGCCCAAAGTCTGCTGCACCAACCCAATATTCGCCCCGCGTTCTAGGGAGTGTGTTTTTTAGCCTCTGACACAGCAAGACATTAATTACTTAAAATTGACAAATAATTCTTTAAAGGACAGAGACGCTACGCGTAGCTTGCTTAAGCGTAGGCGTACCCCTACGCTTTTTTATTTTTTACCTGTGTTTGCTTTTTCTACGCAGTGCGTGAGAAGTCCCAACACGCCCGACATGGTGAATGTACTTTGCAGTTGTCGCCGGGGAAGCATGGCCCAAATCTGCTTGCAAGTCAAAATCAGAAGCTCCATTTTTCTTAGCCAGCGTTGCGTGAGTGTGGCGGAGAAAGTGGGCGCTGAACTTAATTCCCGCACAAGTAGAAATTTCTTCCATCATCAGTCGCAACCCGCGATCGCTTAGAGGTTTACCCCTATCCCGCCGACTGGGACTAGGAAACACCGGCCGATCGTTGCTGGCATCCCCACGATAATCCAGTAACACTGCACTAGTTTCCGGATCGAGACTAATAGTTCTGGTTTTATTTCGTTTCCCCGTCACAGTTAACAATAGACAGTCCCCATCCTCCCGAAACTGCCGCCAAAATAACCCCGGCGTAATTACGCGCTTACCATAATCAGAAGTTTGCCGCGCAATTTCTCCCGCCCTCACCCCACTGTAAAACATGAGAGTAAACAGCAGCCAATGCATCTTATTAGTGTTGTGTTGTAAGTCTACTGCCATCGCCGCTTTTTCCAACTTAGCAATCTCGCGTTCCGACAGAATCCGCTCTGCAAGCTTATCGTCCCACTGGATGCTTAAGTCCTTGCCCAAGTCGATAGCAAAATAACCAATAGAAGCTCTAGTACCCCACTCCCACAAACTTTTAATCGCTGCCGTGTATTTAGCCGCAGTATTTTTACTAATTCCATAAGTATTTTTCTTTCCTCGTACTGGCTTTTCATCCTTGAGCCAAGCAAGATTTGCGTGTAGATGGAATAACGTTACCATCCTCAAATCAGATATCCCAAACCGCGACTGCATATAATCGACAAGCTCATAACCAATTTGCCGATATGCCCGTCGCGTTTGGTCGCTTTTGATAGTGACAGAATGTACCCATAGCTCAATTAGCTGTTGTGTGGAATTAATTTTCTGGCGGTTGGGAAAATAATAATCCACAAGCGCGACACGAGCTTCATCAAGCGGTAGAGTCACCACCTCCACAGCAAGTGATTCCACGCTTAATACAGGTAAATTTTCCATAATAAAAATCCCCAACCCCCACTGATAATTATGATGCCGAGAATCACAATTCCCGGTATCTTTATGATAGTTGTTTCTAGAACACGATCAAATTGCCCATCTAGAATCATCTATATTGTATATACGCGGATATCCCGTATGCGATGATGGTAGTGGGGAAAGTTGGGGAAGTAGGAGGAGATAGGGAGGTAGGGGGAGTAAGTAAATATTAGAACTCGAAGCAAATGGTTAAAGAACTGGTTAGAAATCACTTCTCCACAACAAAAGCGCGAGGGACTGGTGGAATATCCGCAGATAAATATAAAACTTCTGTCTGAAGAAGACCGGGAGTTGGTGAAGCAGGCCAAGCAGCGTGCTGAGGAGTTGCGCCTCACTTTTAAGGAGTTTGTGTTGGATTGTATTAAACAAGCACTCTCTGAAGAGAGTCCAGATGATGCAGATAGTGCAACTGCTGCCGAAATTGAAGCTTTGAAAGCTCAAATCGCCGCCCTGTCAGAGAAAGTGAGCATCCCTTCTGCAAGCAAAACCGAAGTGCATACACTCCAGGAGCGGTTAAATCAATTGCGGGTGGGTATTTCAAATGAAATTAAAAAGGATAGGGAACAACTTGCTTCTTTAACGTTGGCGATCTCCCGACTTGAAAGCCAAATTGAACAGCTGATACCTTCCTTAAATCTTCAGGTGGATGGCGAAGGTAATGCCGACAGTGATAGCGACTGGCTGTTTGGGGAAGGCCCCGGTGGTGTGGAAGCAGAAGATGTTGAGGGTTTTTGAAATTCGCTATAAAACAATTGTATTGACCAAAAATAAGTCTCAAACTAATGAATCGAGATGCGCTGGTAGTGGGAATTAATCAGTATCCTTTCCTGAAAGATACTCCAACAAGCAAAGCGAAACATCTTTTTACCCCTGCTAACGATGCCGAAGCGATCGCGCAACGTTTAGAAGAATATGGTGATTTTCGCGTGCGGCGGCTGCCAGAAACGATTCAGGGTGAACAGCGTCGAGTCACATCTGATGGTTTGGTCAAACATGAAACTTTGGAAGATGCGATCATCCAGTTATTCAACCCAGTAGGCGAAAATATTCCAGAAACAGCGCTGTTATATTTTATCGGTCATGGTTTACGCAAAAATCGCGGCGGGGTAACTGAAGGTTTTTTGGCTGCCAGTGATGTTGATCCCCGAAAGAATTTGTGGGGTATTTCCGTGCGATGGTTGCGAGAACTGTTGCAAAAAAGTCCTGTCAAGCAGCAAATCGTCTGGCTGGACTGCTGCTACAGTGGAGAACTATTCAATTTTGTAGAAGCAGATTTGGGGACATCGCTTCAGGAGCAAACGCGGTTTTTAATTGCTGCATCAAGAGAATTTGAATTTGCTGAGGAAGATATTCAGGGAAAGCATGGGGTATTTTCCAAAGCACTTTGGCAAGGACTTGATCCCAGACAACAGCCAGATGGTTTGGTCAACAATGATAAATTAATTGAGTATATTGCCCAAACCCTCAAGGATGTTCCCCAGCAGCCAATTTGGTATAACCCCAACCGGGAAATTATGCTCACTGGTGAACGAGAAGACGTTCTCATTCACATCCCAAATGGAGTTTGTCCTTACAAAGGGTTACGCTTCTTTGATGTTGAAGATGCTACCTATTTTTATGGGCGGGAAGTATTGACCCAAAAGCTGATTCAGCACGTTCAAGTGGGTAAAGGAAATTTTTTGGCCGTGTTGGGCGTATCGGGGAGTGGTAAATCTTCCTTACTGCGGGCGGGGTTGATTTACCAGTTACAGCAACAGCGCAGATTACCAGGGACAGAGGAATGGAAAATTCGGATTTTTAGCCCAGGAGAGCAACCTTTGGTGAGTTTGGCAACGGCATTTCTGGATGAGTCAGCCACAGATATGCAGCGTGCAGAACAGCTAAAAGTGGCAGATGAGGCGATCGCACAAGGAGCAACAGGGCTAGCACGATTAATTAGAGCAGCGCGATCGCCTCGCACCCTACTAATTGTCGATCAGTTTGAAGAGATTTTTACCGTTTGTCAGAGCCACAGCGATCGACAGCAGTTTATTTCTAGTTTATTGGGGGCGCTCAAACAAACAGGAGATAAACTCTGCTTAATATTTGCCATGCGTGATGATTTCTTGGGTAAGTGTGCTGCATATCATGAGCTAACTGATTTGATTCAAACCAATCTGGTGATGGTAACTCCCATGTCTTTAGAAGAGTTGCAGCAAGCAATCCGAGAACCGGCAGCGAAACTAGGACGGAAGGTAGAAGAAAATTTAATCAATGCTATTCTCAAAGACTTGGGAGTTGAAGTAGGACAACCCACACAAGAACCTGAACCGGGAATGTTGCCTTTGTTGTCATATACTTTAGAGCAGCTTTGGCAACGACAGAAACTGAATTGGTTGAAGCTAGATAGTTATCACCAACTAGGCGGGGTGCGAAAAACCCTAGAAAATTTGGCAGAAAAAACTTACAAGAAACTTTCGGCTGAAGAACAACGGGTAACGGACTTGATTTTTATTAATTTGACTCAGTTAGGGGAAGGTACACCAGACACACGCAAGCAAGTTCCACAGAGAGATTTGATTTCTTTGGATAAATCTGAACGGTTGGTAGAGCGAGTAATTCAAAAGCTGGCACTAGCGAAGTTAATCGTCACTAGCGAACAACGCAGAGGTGAAGAAAAAGTGGCGGTAGTGGATGTGTCTCATGAAGCTTTGATTCGCCATTGGTCAAGGTTGAGGGAGTTGCTGGATAATAATCGGGAGGCGATTAGAACTGAGCGCAAGATTCAGGCTGCGGCAGAGGAGTGGCAAGATAAAGAGAAATATCAGGATTATTTATTAACAGGGTTAAGGTTAGCTGAAACTGAGAAATTTCTTCATAATGAGGTAGATACTGTGCCTCTATCGAATTTAGCAAAAGAGTTTATTCAAAACAGTCAAGAGTATCAAATTCAGCAAGAACAGCGTTGGAAAAAGTTATATGAAGAAGCAGAAGAACAGCGTAAAATTGCTCTTGCACGCCAATTAGCAGCACAATCAGAACTACTACGAAATCAACAACCACGTTTACTAGAACGTAGTGTTTTACTAGCTGTAGAATCTGTGAAACGCTATCACTCTGTAGAAACAGATCAGGCTTTAAGACAAGGATTAAGTCTACTAGCTCGTCCTCTAGTAAATTTAAAAAATGAATATAAAAATATGGCAACAGCTATATCATTCAGTTTAGATAGCAATCTCTTAGCTATTCATCAAGAAGAAGATACTGTTCAATTATGGCACTGGAATAGTGATATAATTCTTAAATCTCTAAAACATAGAAAAAAAATTTCACCTCCGCCTAATTCTCATAATTATAAGTTTTCTATTTCTTCATCTTTTTTCATTGGTCACGATTATTTAGTTACTATTAGTGATGAATCTTTTATTAATAATGCATATCAATACGATTATCATACTATTTGGGTTTGGGAATTATTAACGGGTCAGGCAATAAGTAGTGAAACTTTACGAACAAGAATAATAGATATTGATTTTTGCGCCTCTAGGAATTATATTGTAGCAGTTTTACCATTATCTTACTTTGAACCTCAAGTTAATGCTATAGTTCATAAAAGCCAAGTAATATTTTGGCAATTAATAAATAGAAAATTAACTCCAATAAGAAAACTTATTTCTGAAAGTGAGATTAGTGCCGTTGCTTTACACCCTAATTTAGAGTGTTTAGCATTGTCATATAAAAATAAGGTTATTTTTGTGATGTGGGATAGTGATCAAGAGTTCAAAAGCATAGAACAAGAGGAAGTTTCTATTGTTGTTTTTAGTCCTGATGGAAGTTATCTAGCAACAGCAGTTAATGACTTATCTAACCAAAAATATACTGTAAGTGTATGGGATATTATTAGCACAAAAGAAATAATTCGGATACCTCATAAAGATATTTTATACTCTCTTGCTTTCAGCCCTGATGGGAAATATCTAGCAACAACAGGCCGATCTACAATTACGCATATATGGCAAATTGATAGTGGACAAGAATCTGCGCGGATAAATCATGATAGTTTTGTTCATAAAATAGTTTTCAGTCCTGTTTACAACGGAGGGTATTTACTAGCCGGTTCTTCTGCTCAGATATGGAAGTTAGATGGTATGCCAGAAATTGCTTCTATTGACTACAAAACTAAAAATGTAAAATCTATTAATGATGACATCATGTGTGGTGCTGTTTTTAGCCCAGATTGTAAACATTTAGCCATTATAGATGAAAACAACACTGTTCAAATATGGAACATAATCAATGGGAAAGAATTTGTATCTCATCTCTCATACGATTTGCCTGTAAAGTTATTCTGTTTTAGCCCAGATGGAGAATATATAGCTACTGTGAGTAAAGATAATACGTTGTGCCTCAAAAAGTGGAAAGATTGTACAAGTGAGCCATTAATATTGATAAAAGGTAAAGACTCAGGCAAGCTTATACGAAGTTTCATTTTTAGTCTAGATGGTAACTATTTAGCTATCGCAATAGAAACTGCTAATAATAGAAAATGGGAAATACGTGTACTGTCTATAGAAGACAAAATGACTCACTCGCAGACAAATCAAAATAATGCTAGTCAGGTTTGGGAGGTTTTAAGTCAAGAAGAATCCAAGTATATTACCTATGAAGAAACAGAAGTAACAATAGTTAAACAAAATAACGATATACCAATTAAAGTTAATGATGTGAATTTAAGCTGTGATGGAGAAAATTTATATTTGGCTATAGCAAAGTCTGATGGTACTGCCATAATTTGGAATGTGGTTGATGGAAATAAAATCATACAAATAGCTCATAAAAGTATTGATTAGAAAATTGATTTATCTTTTTACACCTAAGTTAATCATATTAAAAATTATGTTCAAAATTTATTTTCCGACTAACAATTTATACAGCATTACATTCAGTCCAAATCACCAATATTTTGCAACAGCAAGTGCAGATAAAACTGCAAGGATATGGAAATTTACTAACGGTAAAGAAATAACTTGTATGAGACATGAAGGTTATGTATACTCTGTCGCATTCAGTCCAGATAGTAAATATTTAGCAACAGCAAGTGCAGATAAAACTGCAAGAATATGGGAAGTTCCTAGTGGTCGAGAGATTTCACGGTTGACTAATAATGATATTAAGACAGTAGTTTTTAGCTCAGATGGAAAATACTTAGCTACAACAAGTAATGATGGCACGGTAAAAGTTTGGCTCTGGAGAGCAGAAGACTTAATTCAAGAAGCTTGTAACCGTCTACCACGAAATTTGACATCAGAAGAATGGCAACAATATTTAAATGATGAATCTTATTCTAAGACTTGCTTAAATCTTGATTAAACCATAACATAGCTTACTCCTTTGTTCTTTGTCTCTCCTCTCCTGGTAAATTACTCAAACTCCGACTAGCGACATCTGCACTCAATCCCCAAAGTATCAATTCCAAATAATTAGAAAAGGGGTCAGCACCAAAGGTCATCCCCTTTTCTACATACAATGCGCGTATCCCTACTAACGATAATCCTAGTAACAACGTTAAAGATAACAGTGGTCGCACAATCCAGAATGTTGTTTCTGCTCGCAACTCATTAGATACTCCCGCGATCGCTATCAAAAGTTGGCGTAACCAAGCAAACCTAGCTGATTTAGTTTTCTGCACCTGTGTAGCACGTTCAGCAGATGTTATGGCCACAGCAGCTTCATTTGCAGCTGCTGTCAAACTAGGATCGGGTTTTTGATCTGCTCCCATCATGACTTTGCTGAGTTTAACAATACTTTCTTGTATCTGTTGCAAAAGTTCTTTAGCTTTATCATAGTTCTCAAATTTAATGCACTTTCGAGCTTCATTAATCTTGGCTAATAGCCCGTTTTCACCACCCACATCAGGGTCTTGTTCCATACCTTTTAACTGCTGTTCGATTTTTCGGAGGCTAGTTAAGCAGTTAAGACGCTCTTTAATCTTGGCTAAATCTGCGTTCACTGTTTCTAAATCCATCTGAGAAACAGAATTCCTAACTTTGTTGACCATTGGACTCAGAATTTCTTGGTCTTGTTGGTCAACTTGAGCAATCATGTTCTCTACTTCGTAGACTTTCGCCAAAGCATCCGATTGGGGAATCCCCTTCTCTTGCATATACTTAAACAATCTGCCTAAAACGATACCCACCAATAAAACAAAAATTGGCATCGCTGGGCCAGTACGCATACTTAAATTCACTGGAATCGACAGTCTCCCCTCTCGACCTTCCATTGTCAAGTAGACTGTCCCCGTATATTGGTCGGGGGGAATTTGCGATCGCTTCCAGTTCAAAGGTAAACTAATAATTTTATTAGCAGCTAAAGTTTGGGGACTTAGTGGGGATTCTACCTCGGTTTTAGTAATTTGATAGTTAGTTTGTTTCCCTTGTAAAATTACTTCAGCACTGGTAAGAAGCACAGTTGCTTGATTGGGGTTATCTAAATAAATTAGCCGTTGATCTTGGAAAGCGCTGGCGGGAAGTAATAGATGAGCTAAACCACAATCCCAACTGCATCGGACTAATTGCAACTGAACTTGTTCTGAATCTTTTACAGGTACTAATGCAGGTCTAGCTTTTGCTTTCACTGTTAAAGGAATCACCAAAGCCTCAGACCGCTTTTGACTAGGTAAAAGTATTTCAATCTGTCCTTGATAAGTTCCTGGTAGCTTTACACCATTGAGCTTCACCTGAAAATCTTTTGGTAAACCCGCTTCTAGCTTGCGTTCCCCCATTAACTCTATCTGCTGACGACCAATTACCTCATCACCTTCGGTTCGCTTCAAATCTGAGGGTAGGAATGTCCAAGCAGTGATATTCCCTCCAGAAGCTGTTAACCGGATGTTGCTAATTAAGGCATTCTCTTCCCCAAGCCAACCTTTAACTTCTAACGGCTTGTCTTTGGCATCAACTTCAATTTTGACATTAGTTTGAGCAACAGCAGGAGCAGGGCAAATGAGCAAAATCAGGAGTGCGGCAGTAATCCAGCGTTTCATGAGTAGGTCAAGCAGTTAATTATGGGCGAGCGCACGAGCTAAAGCAATCTCATAAGGAGCATACAATGAATACACTAAACCCAAAGGATTGAGGTTTTGCTGAAGCATTTCTCGCCGCACTGTCAGCATAGCTTGTCCTAAAGGTTCTCCGCGAAATACTCGCTTGAGCAAGGTAATGGCATAGAGTTCTGCAAATAATTCTGGTACGGGGCATTCCGTACCAATTACGCCACTAGCACCAGCTGCACGAAAGTCATCAATTAAGCTGATGTAACTCTCCGGCCCATAATCCCCAGTAGCGCAGCCGTTGAGTAAGACTAAAGGGCGATGCTGCCAGTTTACCTCGCAGGCTTCGAGAAAATTACTGGAAATTTTGTCATCGCTCAGTTGCAAGTAAGGCAGTTGTTCAGTTTCATCTATACCGCCGTGACAATAAAAGTACACAATATCTAAATCAGAACTGTAAGTTGCCCAAATATTCTCCAGTTCCATGATTTCTTCAGCTACTAACATTTTCACGTAACCAAGTTGTTCAATTTTAGGCAGGTGGTTTTTCCAAAACCTAAAATCCCGCCAGACGTTGAAATTGATATACAAAGGTTGATTATTGGCAATTTGCCATACAAGGCTAGGCGTTTGAGAAAGTTCGCCACTTGTCCAAGCTGGAAGTTGCTCAATAGCATAGCGGTAGCCCCAAAAAGCATGGGGGCAAACAACCTTGTAATTATCCTTAAAAGGACAGTCAGTACAGTCGATGTCGTGATTGAGAAATTCTTCGCAGACATGAACTTCTTTACTGGTCATTACCTTACGCTCGTATAGCAACGCCCAAGGAATTGTAGACTTTCCCAATCCTAAAATTTGGTTAATGGGGTTGACTTGGATGACACTATCGGGTTTCAATGCGGCGCGTAATTTTTCGCCATTGTCTTCACCTAACGTTCGACCTTTGTTTTCGGGGAGCAATGAGCGATATAAATATCGTCCAGCATCGGCTAACTGAGGTAGCCAGGTATTCAGCAACTTCATATCGCCTTGGGTTTTAAACTGATAACCCTCTTTTGTCGCCGCCATTGAGTGCAATTTTTGCCGCACTCTGGCGATCGCATTTCCTAACCCAGATTGTAAATTTGTACTATAAGATACTAGTTCTTGATTGCCCTGTGTCCTGTCCAGAAAGCGCAGATCAGTGCTACTATCCCGTGTATCAATCTGTACATCTACAGTTAAGAATCGCTCAGGAAGCAGTGTTAGCTTGTCATGAGTCAGCAAGTCAGTGGTAGTAAAGGTAATGGTAGCAGTTTGAGGTGGGCGCAGTGACTCTGGGATTTCTGCCCCGGCTACGGGGATGATGAGGACTGCAAGTTGCTTTGACTGGAGCAGATATCCGCGATATAACAAGTCCACCTGAATGTAGCCTCGACCTTCAAATAAGTTAGGTTTAACGGTGAACTGTACACTGTCTGATGCACCACTGCGGGGTAAGGTTAGCTTTTTGACAGTTGCATCAATGTTAAAGTCTTTAGAAGCCACCACTAAATCTAGAGGTAAGGATTCCGAGTCATTCCACACCTGAGCCAAGGCTTGATCTGGAAATGGAGTCGGCTCACTCTCTATTCCTTTTCGTTCTGGGCTGATGTCTACAAGCAATAAATAAGTCTGTCCGTGAATTAAGGGTTCGCTGAGTGGAACAGTTATGTGATGGCGTAGCCCCTCGCAGGCATCGTCAGGGTTAACAAAGTAAGTATTAAAGGGGAGCAATGCGATTTTGTGAGGTCTGGTCAAAAACAAGCGATGCCTGCGGCGGGCGTAGCCATCGCTAAAAATTATATTTAGGTACAAGGTGATTTTATTTGCAAATAAAATACTGGTTTGCACAAAAATTCATCTTGATGAAATATCTCAAAAAGATTAATAGCAAGTCATTTGACGATTTTTTATAAAAATATCTGCAATCAGCCTTTCATACTTAGTATGAATTATGTCAAAAAGTAAATTAAAGGCAAGATTAAAGTATAAAATTTATCAAGCAGCTTGGGGTTTGATAAAAGAATTAAAGATAGAACCACAAAAATTATCCCAACTTCCAGCCATCCATTGACAACGCAGATGTAAGATAATTTCTGCATTTTCTTTCAACCAAAATTTACTGTTACCCTTGATTCTTAAGTTGACAACTTGACGAATTAAACTCTCAATTGCTCCACTACCTATTGGTAGTTTTTGGTCTAGTATCTTAGCGTAATTTAAACGCCTTTCACGATAGGCACGTAAAAGGTAATTTCTCTGTGTGACCATAGTTTTACAACGCTCTCCCGTAGCTTCAGATATAAATTCATCCATCTGCCTAATTATGGTCATGGCATTACTTTTTTTTAAAGTTCTCCGTGCTTTTTTAAACCAATTATTCCGCTCCTTATCATCACTAAACGCTACATCAGCAAATTTCTGTAGCCGTTCAGTAACATGGTAAAAATCAAATAATTGATAAGTCGCATCGGGAGATTTCAATTTCTTTAAAAGAGGGGGAATATGCTTCCAAATCCATTCAGCACCGTCAGCAACTAATAAAACTTGTTTTGCTTGACTAATTCCCAAACTAATCAGATGCATTTCTAAAATTGGCAAAAAGCCTTTATAGTCTTCATAAGTGCCATCATTTACAATGTTTATTTCGCCATTTTTAACTTTTTTACCCTGTTCATCAACCACATAAATTGTTAATAATTTTGGCTCAACCCATTCCCCTGTAAAGCCGTGCTTGTTTGTTTTGAGATTTTTTCTACCTTTTTTATTAATCCTAATTCTACTCCTGCCACCATCTACAGCAATCACAACTCTCTGGTCTTTAAGTATATTCCCACCAGGTAATTTACCTTGTTGCAAGTTAGATATTTTAGTTTGACGTAAATCAATGCTGATTTGACCAAATTTATATGTCAATCGTTCAATTCGTTTAAGACTAATATTAATTCCCCAATCACCCAGGATTGTATGTGCGGCTTCAAAAGAACTAGCTATGGCACCATATTTTGTAATATCTGACCAAACTAATGGGGTCAAGCCTTCTGACATTCCTAACCATTTTAGCAAGGGGCAGAATCCAACATTAGTAGATTTATTCTTCGCTTTCTTTTCTCTTTTTTGAACAACGTATGGTAATTTAAGATTTACTACAACATTACCTACTGTTAATATTTCCCTCTTCGTATAACCGTGTCTTTGTGTGTCGGTATGCCACCATCCTTTGGTTTGATTAATTGCTGTTTGATGAGCCGACTCTGATTGAGAAAGCTTATGCAATAATATGGCGATACATTGACCCGCTAAAACTAAGGCAGCCTGTCTAATTTTTTCTTCTCTTTCTTTAACTATTTTTCCAGACCACTCCTCGATATTTTTCAAATCTAAAAGGTTAGTCACATCCTTTTGAAAATCTGATAATGAATCGGCAAAATTTAAATTTGCAGATATATTTTTTTTCATAAAGGTAGATACTTCCTATTTCAAAACTATTCCTGAAAGGAAATTTTACCTTTTTTTCTAGTAGCAACAATGTACAGAAACTTTGTTTTTGGTAGCAGGTTGTATCTTCTAAGCAATATTGCTGCAACTTTTGTATAAAATACTAAATATATACGTAAGAGTTTATTAGCGATCGCTCTCCAGGTGGGGTCATCTCACAAAATCGCATTGCTCCCGTATTAAAGTAACGATAGTTTTCTACATAGTCAGAGATTTCTTGTATAAAAGGTAGCTGCTTAACAGTGTGGTCTTGGTTGGAAAGACGCAGGATGGAACTGGTAAGGCTAATTACCGGGTTTGGTTGATTGTTGGGTTCACCTTTGGTTTGACCGTCAAAGGTAATAATTTCTTTTGTCTCTCCGAATAGTTCTTTCTCTAAGTAAGCTAAACTTGGTAACAATTCTCTAGGGATTCGACCGTCTAAAGCGTCT
This sequence comes from Desmonostoc muscorum LEGE 12446, assembly GCF_015207005.2. Lineage (GTDB taxonomy): Bacteria > Cyanobacteriota > Cyanobacteriia > Cyanobacteriales > Nostocaceae > Nostoc > Nostoc muscorum. The sequence continues at coordinate 8,526,391 of NZ_JADEXS020000001.1, read as the reverse complement.
AATTTGACTTTTTCTGCTTCAAAAAGCTGATGTAAAGTAGAATTTGCCTGAATTATAGTAATTAATTCTGGTTCAATAAACTCCCAGTAATCAGGATCGAGAGCTAGTTGCTGTCCTACATCTTGCAGAAGTGCTTGTTCATCTTCGCTCAAAGGAATTTCCAGTTTTTTCAGCGCCAGTAACAGAGCTAGTAGAGTTTTGGTAACGGAAGAATTCATTGAAGTAAGTTGCTTGTAATACTTTATACGGTTAAAATTCTTAGCTATGAGAAGAGAAGCACTTATAGTTGGTATCAACCAATATCCTTTTTTAAAGGATACACCGACAAGTAAAGCCAAGCATCTGACTACCCCAGCAACGGATGCAGAAGCGATCGCGCTCACAACCATAAAACCATCAGTATTTTCTACAGTATACTTAAGCGTGTCACCTACAAAGTTGACATAAATTAAAGGTTGAGTCGATGGTGAAATTAGACCCCAGCACTATCAATAAATTTGTAGAAATCCTCAGACCATTTGTAGAGTCTGAGAAAGAACGCCAATCTTTCCTAATCGCTGCCCTGGGTAACGATGCACCTGCGTTGCAACACATTAGTTGCGGTGGTTCTGTAGCAACTTTTATACCCCATATGTTGAGTAAGCTAGCATATTTTGGTGGTAGAGAAGCACTTTGCGCGGTCTTGGAATATGCGCGGGAGCAAATGAGCGTCCATGAAAATATTCAGCAACGTATTGATAAACTTATTCGTCAACTTAATTTACCAGCTTCTACAACAAACGATGTTGATGGGCTTGTGCAAAAAGTAAGGAATGGTCTATATGATAGAATCCAAAACTTGCATGGAACCATACAATTATTAGATATCGCCCATCCAGTAGAAATTGACCGTCTTTATGTTGATGTCAATATTCTTGAGGAACCTTGTAGCTACTCTCGTTTAGAAATTGATGAGTTGTTACGGGGTCGTGAGCAAAGAGAAGATTTTAATCGTTTTGGTTTATCCAAAGTGCGCGAGCGAGTCACGGGACTTCAAGCGGTAAAGAAATACACAAAATTAATGATATTAGGAAAACCGGGATCGGGGAAAACTACCTTTTTGCAGCACGTTGTTATTGAATGTAATCAGGGCTATTTGCTAGCTGACCGTATACCAATTTTAATTCGGCTTAGGGATTTTGTAAGACAAGCCAAAAGAGTAAGTAATTTTAGTTTCGATTCTCATATAAGTTCCTACTTGCGGGAAGTTGCTTCTCAACAAGAAGTGACAGCGCTACTTTCAGCAGGTAAGTTTTTATTGCTACTGGATGGACTTGACGAAGTTCCGGAAGAAAACAGTGATGCAGTGGTAGATGAGATTGAGTTTTTTCTAGATAACTATGACCAAAATAACTTTATTATTACCTGCCGAGTTCAAGCGCAAAAATACAGACTCAATCGTTTTAACTATGTCGAAGTTGCTGATTTTAATTCGGAACAAATAGTAAAATTTGCTCACAAATGGTTTGCTGCTAATTCTCGGAATGGATTACAGGAAGCCGAAACAAAATCATCAAAGTTAATAGAGCTATTTAACTTGCCAGAAACCCAAAAAATTAAAGAATTAGTAGTTACCCCCATTTTGCTAAGTTTAACCTGTAGAGTATTTGATGACAAAGGTAAATTTTACTCGAAACAATCTGAACTTTATGAACAAGGATTAGAAATCCTACTGTCAAAGTGGGATGATTCTAGGAGAATTAAGCGTTATTCAGTTTACCAAAATTTATCTATCGAACAGAAGCGGAAACTATTAACTTATTTAGCTGTTCGTAAATTTGAACAAGAGCAATATATGTTGTTTGAACAAGATGAAATTCAAAGTTACATAGCTGAGTATCTTGATATTTCGCTAGAAGATAGTCAAACACTACTTGAGTCAATAGAAGCACAGCATGGTTTAATAGTAGAACGGGCACAGCGAATTTACTCTTTTTCTCACTTGACATTTCAGGAATATTTTGCAGCTAAATGGTTTGTCGAACGTTCTCACTGGAAAGAATTGGTTAGTCATATTACTGATAAACAGTGGCGAGAAGTATTTTTACTATCAGCAGAGATGCAGACGAAAGTAGATAGTTTTATTTTGTTAATGAAACAAAAAGTTGATGCAATAGTTGCTGCTGATGAAAAATTACAAAAAATTCTTGCCTGGGCAAATCAAAAATCTACTTTAGTCGATAAAATTTGTAAATCAGCCGCAATTAGAGCTTTTTATCTATCCATTGAAGTACAAAACTCATTTGACGACCATCTATCGTGTCTTATCATACCTTCATTTAATCCTGGTATATCTCGTTCCTTACAAGTAGATCATTTATTATACCGTTGCGTCTTTCACTCTCGCAGCCCAGATTTTAGCCGACCGCTCTACACTTCTGGCTCAAGCAGTTCATTCTGTATGTCTATAACTTGTATAACAACCACATATTTAGATTTTGAAATGTTTCTTGGTGAACTTCTTAAAGACTCGCTTAACCTCCAACCACAACTAAAAGAAGCATTAATTAAACTCAAAAATAAATTACCAAATGGACAGGAAAGAATAAAATATCAACAGTTCTGGAATGAACACAGTAAAGCTTGGATAGAAGAATTGATAATAACTATGAATAGTTATTGTCAAATATGTCAAGATTGGCAATTAAATAATGAGGAGAAAGAATTATTTAAACAGTATTATAATGCAAATAATTTGTTAGTAGATTGTCTAAATAGAGTTATTGCGATGAGTGATGATGTGAGACAGGAAATTGAGGAAACATTGTTTCTACCCATCGCCGAAATCGAAAAGCGCAAACATTAAAAATGAACGCTACTCATCATATTCTACTTTATTTGGTGGATGCAGATGGCGTAGATTAACAACACCATAACAGGTTAAAATACAAAGCTTTAACGTTGTTCGACCACAAGGCATTTGCTTTAAACTAAAAGTTTAGTAATCAGTTTTATAGGATACAGTAATCGTGACCGTACAGCTATCTACACCTGACTTCCAACGCCTTACCCGTATCATACAGAATTTATCAGACTTTGCTAATGTGCGCGATCGCCGTCGTTTAGTCGCAGGTGCATTACAAGGTGTAGCCCAAGCAGATATTATCCTGGCGCGGTTAGATTTGGATGGTGCGCCGATGGGTGTTTCTGTGGAAGTGGTGCGATTTTTAGCTCAATTTGGACGAGTCGCTTACGATAAAGAAGCCCTCGCTGTCTTCCTCAACTATATTCAGCCTTACACTGGGGATGAAGATAAAGACTTTATCGTAGAATTATTTCAGAACTACCCGCTTGATGTTCCAGTCAGTCCTAGCCGTGGAATTGGCAACTGGAAGGGAATGGATAGTACCGCTGATATCAAAGAAAAGATTATTGGGGAAAATACATTACGCGATATCTACATTTTAAACCTGGCTCTGGAAGCATCAAAAGCTGTGGTGCGTATTGCTACTCTCAAAGGTGCGGGTACAGGGTTTATGATTGCACCTGATTTACTAATGACGAACAATCACGTCATTAAAACTCAGGAAGTAGCAGAAAAAAGTAATTTTAGCTTCAACTATCAACTGGATATCAACGGTAAAGAATGCCCAACACAGATTATTGGGGCTTTACCGGATGGTGCTTTTTACACTAACGAAGAACTGGACTATACAGTAGTAACCCTGAAAGAAGTACCCGACTTCGGCAAACCCTTAATCTTCAAAAGTAAATTAATGCGGCGAGATGACCGCGTAGCAATTATTCAGCATCCTGGCGGTCATTTGAAGAAAATCTCTATACAGAATAACTTTGTTGCTTACGCCGATAATCAAGTATTGCAATATACTACTAGTACAGAACCAGGTTCATCGGGGTCGCCTGTTTTCGATGATGATTTTCAGGTGGTTGGTATTCACCATAGCGGTGGTATGTTAGTAGAACCAAATACCCAACAAAGGTATTTACGTAATGCAGGAACGAGTGCGATCGCATTGTTGAATGACCTGAAAAACAACGTACCAGAAATTTATACTCGTTTAGCGAAGTAGTTAGCCAATGGCACAAGTCAGTGGAAAAATCATTCAAAAGTTATTGCTTATCCTCACGCCATTTATGCGGGATAAGCAACAACGTCAAGCGTATCTTGAACTGGCTTTAGGAACTAATTCACCAGTATTAAACCTTTTGGTGTGGGATACGTCTGCGGATGTTTTTATTCCCCAAATGGTTAACAAACTAGTAACATTTGGAGAAATTACCTCTGGGGAACCAGCACTTTGTGCGTTATTGGAAGTAGTGCGTGCAAATGTAGGTTTAGATAAACAGCTAGAAATTGATAATTTGCTGCAACGAATTCGACAGGAACTTCAACAACCATCTTTATATTCTCCTTCTAAACTCCAGACAGAACAAGAAAATGTCGAATGGCAAGATTCAATAAACTTTTTTCTGCCACAATTAACTTTCATTGATCTCGATAATGCTTTACCAGAAGCAGTATTTCCTAATGGGACGCAAATTAGTTTTAATGGTAAAATAGTTACACCTTTAATTCCTCTTCATCCCATAGTCCTTAAAAATTTTACACTAGAAGATTTAATCAATAAAGTTCACTTTCAATCTATTAATATTGGCAATGCTCCTGGAGTACGGGTAATTATTGATCTGCCCATTTCTGGTATTAAAAATAATGCCAAACACCCTCATAAATATTGCATTTACAAGGATTATCTTTTAAAAGAAGAAAATTACTTACCTGATGTACCAGTCTTAGAAGTATGGCCTTATTTCCGGGTAGAAGGATGGAAAGAATATTACGTTTTCTACTATGACGGTGAATATGGTGAGCAAACTTTTCAAGTAAGTTTACCCGACGCTCAAGAACCGCATATTTTTCAGAATGGTTTAGGTTCCTATCAAATAGCTCATTTGGAGGAATTTCCTTCATATATTATTTGCCAAGACAGTGCGAGGAACATTGTTGGTTTAATTCTACTCAAAACACCAGAGAAAATTCAATTAACAGAAACATGGAGAATCGGCGTAGATTTTGGTACATCTTTTAGCAACGTTTATATTAATAGAAATGGGACAGTAGAACCATTAACCCTGCAAAATCTGCATCTAAAAGTTACAGATGTTCAAGAAGATACTCGCAGCTCTGTATTATTTGAATACTTTATTCCTGAGAGGTTGATTCCTGTTGAGAAGCCTTTCCCATTAGCTAATATCCTGACGTTGAGAGGAAAGAGAAAAGTTAGTCTGGAGAACTCTCGCCCCATTTTAGATGCTCGATTTTATATTCCTAACAGAAGCCTTTTCAAGCCAGAAGAGGATTGGGTAAAGAATAATGTAAATTTTGAAAATCTTATTTTGGCTAAACTATTTCTTCAACACCTAGTCTTGCATATAACAGCGCTAGCGGCTAAAAAATCTGTTAGTCAGATTCAATGGTGTCTTTCATATCCATCTACTATTTCTCTAGATGACAAGGAAAAATACTTGCATATATGGCAAGATTTAACTAAGGATTTACAAGAAAAAACAGGAATAAAACATATTTGTCCAGAGATTTATGATTTAATTCATTTTCGTTCTCAAAGTTTAGCTTTTGCCCAATATTTTGCAGACCGAGAAGACCATCAATTAGTCTATAGTACTTGTATTAATATTGGGGACAGGATTTCAAATATCTCTGATATTTCTATTTGGCAAAACAATAATTTAATTCATCAATGCTCAATAGAATTAGCAGTTAGGGATTTATTTTCACAATTTTTAGAATTAAATCCCAAATTTTTGGAACGAATGCTGAAGGATGAATACGGATACTGGCAAGGATTAGATCATAATACCAAGCTAGATATATTTATGCGTTGGAAAAGCGAAAATTGGCTGAAGAATAAAAGAGCATTTATTGAGGAAGAATCTGACTTTCAAGGATTGCTGAGACTAACGGCATTGGGATTTGCCGGATTGTACTATTACGTGGGTACAATTTTGAGAGTTCTCTTCGACGAGAAAAAATACACTATAAACGAAATTACCCCAGTTTATATGGGTGGAAATGGCTCCCAATTATTACATTGGTTAGCAATTGGAGGTCGATTCGACCGCCATTCTGAGGTCAATAGGCTACTCAGTCGGATGCTGAGTCGAGGTTCTAGTTTCCCCAACACCGAAAAAATTACACGCTTGAGTACAAGACCAGAAGATGAAGTTGCTTGTGGTTTAGTATCAGAGGTTACAAAATTACAATACTTGACTGCAAGAACTAAAGATCCAATAATTTCTGGGGAAGATTGTAAAGTTAACGGTCAGCTAATTAGTTGGAGAAAACGCTTAGAGCTAGAGGTAAATATTGAAGAATTCCATGTTCCTGAAGAAATGTTACAGCTAAGAAACTTTCTCGATCAATTTAACCTGGCGTTGAAAGAGCTAGAAATTGATGGACTTACACCTTTACCTGATTATCAGCCAAGCCAAGGTGTGGACGCAAATCAAAAACTTTGGCGGGATACGTACAAAGAACTCAAAAGGGTTACGTTAAAAATTAAGGGAAACCCAAAAAATATTCGTCCAGAACCACCTTTTATCCTGGGACTAAAAGCATTAATGCATGTTTTAGGTAAGGAATGGGCTGGTAAATAAATAATATAGGTAGCTGTATGGCAATAAATAGTGATTTAATGCAAAAAATATTGCCTCTTCTCACCCAACATTTCAAGGATGAGAAGGATTGCCAATCCTATTTAGCTAAAGCTTTTGGTCTTAATGAAACTATATCCAAGCGTATTGCTTGGAATACTTCAAAAGATATTTTTATAACTGATATGGTTAAGGTGCTAGATATCTATAGCGAAATTACCCCCGGCAAACCTGCAATTTGTGCTTTACTAACAGAAATCCGTAAAGATGTCGGCGTAGATATCCAGAGAAACATTGATAAAATTATCGCAGAATTTCAAGGTTTTCAAACACCAGCGCATTTACTATTTGACCTGCTGTTGCAAATGGATTTTAAGTCGCAGGCGCGGTTAGTTAAAAAAGTTATGGAATTACACCGAACTGCTGCTTTTTTAGTTCACGGCGAACCTTACTGCGGACAGCAACTTTTGGTAAATCGTTTGTTCCGGTTGAAGCCAGAGTGGAAAAATATCTCGCCAATTAAAATCGACGTAAGTCACAACGGTGCAGGTAGAAGTATCCCTCACCTGTGGCGACAGCTAGCATCTTGGTTTCATTTACCGAAAGATGTAAAACCAAAGGAGATTACTCACAAAATTTGCGATCGCCTGCTAACTAAAGATGTGATTTTGATATTTTACACCGTGGATTATATGCCGCCAAAAGTTCTAGTGGCATGGCTGCAAGAATTTTGGGAACCACTGGTGACACAAGTTGAAGCAAATTCCCTTCCGACTCAACATAATACACATTTACTAATGTTTCTGGTAGATAATAGCGGCAGTGTTTGTGAGTCAAATGTCCTGTTGGCAAAGCAATTCGATGAACCGGAGTATCCCCGCATCCCTCTGCACTTACCACCCGTTAGTCCCTTTGGGTTAGATGTCTTAGATGATTGGATTGACATGGTGACGGCGATGGAGAGTATGCGAATACCTACTGGATTAACAGCCAAAATATTGTTAGAGAAAACAGAAAACGGTGTCCCAGAATTTGTTTATGAAGAAATTTGCTGCCACTGTGGTCATAGTTGGGAAGGAGAGTTAGCGAAATGGTTGATTTAGCAAGTGTACTCACCGCCAATGGTAAGCAATATTATGCTGGCAAGCCAATTTCACTCCAGGACTGCCAAAAGTATGGGCTTTCTCCTTACTTACCATCACCCGAACTCATCAAAGCTGTTAATCTTGCCATTTTCTTAGAAAAACGTCCCTTATTGCTCAAAGGTGAACCGGGATGCGGTAAAACCACCTTAGCGCAGGCAGTAGCTTACGAGTTGGGTTTACCCTACGAAACTTGGTATATTAAGTCTACAACCAGAGCCAGGGATGGACTCTACACTTACGACGCTGTTGGTCGTTTGCATGATGCTCAACTTGCTCGCATGGGGGAAGCTAGCAATTCCAAAGTCGAGAATTTAGACAATTACATCAAACTGGGGCCTTTGGGACGTGCGTTTAAAAATGAACAACGCACTGTAGTGCTAATTGATGAAATTGATAAAGCTGATATTGACTTCCCCAATGATTTGTTGCGAGAGTTAGATGAACAGAGGTTTACGATTGAAGAAAAGGGAGAAGAAGTAAAAGCAAATTACCCTCCCATTGTCATCGTTACCAGCAACGATGAAAAGGATTTACCTGATGCTTTCCTGCGGCGTTGTCTGTTTTATTATATTCAGTTTCCTTATCCACAGTTAGCTAATATTGTCAAGTCACACTTTTTGGAATCTTCCTCTGATTTGGTGGAGGCTACAGTGAAGCGTTTTAGCGAATTGCGGCAGAAAATGGAGAAGGGGAAAGCAGGGAAAAAAGTTAGCACCAGTGAGTTGCTAGATTGGTTTGCAGTGTTGCGGCAATTTCCTGAAGATGAGGTGTTAAAGCAGTTGGAGGGAGAAATACCTTTTCCAGAAGTTCTGTTGAAAAAATGGGAAGACCATCTGCGGTATTTGAAGTATGAAACTTGAAGAACTACCACTGTTGGATATTTTTAACAGCTTGCGACAGAGACATGGTTTGCCGTTGGGGGTTGAAGAATATTTGGTGGTTGTACGTAGTTTAGAAGCAGGTTTTGGAATTAGCGATCACCAAGAATTAGAGCAGCTTTGCTGTATGTTATGGGCAAAATCTGAGGAGGAAAATCGCCTGATTCGACGTTTGTTTAGGGAGATGTGGTGGCCAAAGTCAAAGCAAGAAGACAAAAGCACAAAACCCGATACTTCTAATTCACCTACGGATGAGCAGTCATTACTTGACGACCAATCGTCTGATTTAGAGACACCTGGTATTATCCCAGAACCAGTGCAAGCAGTCCAAGCTGTACGGAGCAGTCGCGGGGATAGGGAGATGAAACGCCGCCGCTATATGCTTTTGACAGAGTATTTTCCTGTTACCAAGCGACAAATGAAGCAATGCTGGCGTTATATGCGTCGTCCGGTGCGCCAAGGAGTAGCCACAGAGTTAGATGTTGAGGCAACGGTAGCAAAAATTGGGCGTGAGGGTATTTTACTGCAACCTGTGATGATGCCACCGTGTACCAATCGCACGGATTTGGTGCTACTAATTGACCAAGAAGGCTCGATGGTGCCTTTTCACGATTTGTCGCGGCAGTTGGTGGAAACAGCAGAACGGGGAGGACGGCTGAGAACAACTAATGTATTTTATTTTCACGACTACCCAGATGAATATTTATATCGTCATGCGGCGATGCTTGATGCCAAGGCTGTTTCTGAAGTGTTAGAGGAAATTGGCGAACGAGCAGTAGTATTAATTGTTAGCGATGCTGGGGCAGCACGGGAGAATTTTGACCAAGAACGGGTTGACAGTACTAAGATGTGGATTGAGCAGTTACAGCAGTCGGTTCGTTATTTTGCTTGGCTCAACCCCATGCCTACTGAATGCTGGCGACAAACTACTGCTGGAGAGATTGCCCGTTTTGTACCGATGTTTGAGATGAGTCCGCAGGGAATGAGTGCGGCAATTAGTGTGTTGCGAGGTCGATATATAGTTGGGGAGGTAAGTACTCATGGCTGATGTGACCGCAGACATTAACCAAAGCCGTGCAGTCAGGATTGCCCAGCGACGGATTGAAGGGTTTGCCCAGTATTTTGGGGAAGCACACCGCAACTTGGCTCGTCATGCGGCGTTTCCTTTGGTACTTACGCCCGATTTACTCTACCAAATTTGGGCAAACTTTGTTCCCGAAGCCCCTTGGACTGCGGTAGCTCATGTGTTGCTGTCGCGGTTGTGTCGGCAAGTGGGTTATGAAATGTATGAGATGGATATTAGCGATCGCAATTTGTTGTTGCGGGAATTGAAGGAGGAGTTTGGGCAAGAAAGGTTTGATGAGTTGGGGGAGTTTTTACTGGATTATGTGGCGCAGCGATTGACTGATGATGACGCAGATACACAGGATTTGCGGGAGGCGCAGGAGTGGACAGCGTTGGCGTATACCAAGCCGCATGAGGCGGCGCGGGAGTTGGCGTTTAGGTTGAGTCAGAGGGTGCAGGAGGAGGATATGGGCGAAGTTTTGAGGTTGGCTTCGTTGGTGGAGAATTTGGCGGAGCCTTTGATAGAAGCAGGTTTTGAGCCGTTGTTAGTTTATGGTCAAGGGATAAAGAGTTTTGTTCGGGGTGATTTGGTTAAAGCTGTAAAGCAATTTAGTTGTTTACCCAAAACGCGAGTTGTTGGAATTAATTTTAATGTCCCACAGATAGGATTAAATCAACCTGCTTCCCAAGATAACAGACAGAAATTCCTAGTAGTTGATGATCACAAATTAGTTTTATCTGGAACAATTGAAGTACTTAAACAACAGTATCCGAATGCAGAAATTACCAGCGCTGAAACTGCACAGGAAGCACTAAATATTTTCGCAAACAATCCATGTTTACCTGACTTGATGATTACTGATTTGTCTATGCCTCAAATGATCGGAAAAACTGCTGAAATAGATGTCGGAATTCAGTTTCTCAAAACATTAATGCAGCAATATCCGAATCTTAATATTGTAGTGCAAAGTACCTATCCCCGTGCGCTTGTCCGCTTAAAGACTTTGATTAGTGTTCACGAAGGAGGTTTTACAGTTGCGGATCTAGCTCTTTCCGTCGAAGAAATGTTGACCAGAGTAGATTTGGCATTACAAGGATTAACTTATACGAAAGATGTCAAAGATATCTATTCAGGATTAGAAGTCAAACCAGAGTGGTTGAGTGTACTGACTCTCGCATTTGAGGAAGGATTACAAGATAAAGCGATCGCCCAGCGCATGAATGTTGCAGAACGAACAGTACGTCACTACTGGACAAAAATTTACGATTTGCTGGGAGTTTACCCAGATGCAAACAAAAATTTGCGAATTCAAACGGAAATTCGAGCTAGAGAAGAAGGGTTAATTGATGGAGTTTTACCAGCAGCTATACCAGCAACTTTACTAGCAGCACAACCAGTGGCACACCATCGATTAACACCACCTTCTGCAATGCCGCAGGGAGTTTATGGCTTAGAATGCCCCAGATGTCATAAAGTTTCCCCTCTTGAGAACTTGCAAGTTGGCTGTCCCTGGTGTGGGACATCTTTGGCTGCGGCAGCAAGTGTCTTAATGATACCCAATGGTGGTGATCAGCCACAGTAAAGCTCATATACTGACAAGTCTCAGTTGTTCTATGCGAGACAACAAATAGTCTTAGAAATTACCCAACAGGAATTTCTAAGACTATTATAGCTTTGCTACCTTTCAAGTAGATTTTATAGCAGTTGCAATCTGTGCAACAAGTGGCTGATACTGACGACTTGAGAAGGGACGAAAATCATCTTGAGCATCAACACTCATTTTACACAGCAAGCGAAATTGGAGCGGAGTTGGAGGTTTATTGACACGCTCTACCTGCACCTCTAAGTTAGAATTTTGTTCAAGTAACTCAAAAATTTCTGCAAGCAAATATCGCGGACAATAACCAACAATGTAATGGTCTTCGGTGTCTAGAATTAAAGCCTGAGAATCATAGGGGTTTTGAAATTCGTGAGCTAGCCATAACTTTTGCCCAAATTCAAGCTGATTAATCCGCTCAATAGCGCTACTTGGCAGATGTCGTAACCCATGCAAGAAAAAGTAAAGATGGTACTGTCCTTGTTCATCAACTTCTGGACAAGGAAAAACGGCGAGTGTATCTGTTTCTCGTTCGCCCCCACTGCGGGCTAAAATTGTAATTGGGTCATTTTCATCATTCGGAATATTGAGCCATTCAATAAAACTTGAATAATCGGGACGCGATCGCGACATTAACCGATTAGCAAACACTGGAAATAACTGAGTTGATGTATAGATTTCATCTAAGCGTGGAAAAGACGACAAAGGTTTAAAAGCAGATTTCTCTTCAGCCTCTTTTACACCTTGGGTATAGACAAATTGATAAATACCTTGGTCAAAGGTTAACCGACCAATGGTAAACCAAAAGCGACTAATAGGGTCTTGCCAAGCTAAAAATAATGTTTTCGTTGTCTTCAAGATAGTGTTTCCCTCAAGGTAAGTAGCCTGTGTTTATTGATTTCCAGAATGGACTGAGCAAAATTACTTGCTTCGGGAGAGATGCGCGAGCGGTTAATGCGATTAAAAATATCTAAAATATTGGCTTGGGAAATATTTTCAAGTCGCGCCAACCACACACAAGCTGCTTCGGGATAGCGATTAGCAACGAGTGAGAACACATCAAAAGTTTTAAGAGTCTTTCTATCATCAACACTGCCATAAAATGCTGAGAAACATTTGTTTGCATAAGCCGCAACTGAGCGTTTCTGTCTTTGAGAGTCAGAGAGGTCGCGTCCTAAACTTGAAGCATGGTCGTAACTAGGTGCTAGGTGTTCCGTTTCTTCTGAAGTCGATGCTGTTTTCATTCGGACAATCCCCCAGTTTTCGTGGTGACGGTCTCCATTACCAACCCACACATCTAGCAGAAGATAGCCAACAAACACATCTACTGCTGTTTGGATGCCAGAGGGCGGTGTCCAATCAATGGGTAAATTTACAGATTCGCCTGCGATCGCCCTCAGCACTACATCTATTGTATGTTGTGATATACCATAAGTCCCAAACGCAGGGTAGTTCGGCACAATTGAGGAAAGAAGCTCGTTACCATGAACAAGCGTCCCCCCTTGTGATAAAAAGTTGGGTGAGACTACACCGCGTGAGCCTTCCCAAGTTGAAGCCAATTCATAAACAGCATGGGGAAGTCCCAATAGTTCGCATAATTCTGATGCGACTTTTTCTGCCCAGTCTTCCCCCAGGTTTTCTCGGCTTTGCTTATAAAGACAACGACCAAGTTCTTCGTGGTCAAACCAAAACTTATATTTGCTACCTAAAGTTTCATTTGAGGATGCTTCATAAGCTTTTTGTGTAACAAGTAAAATTGGAAATTCCGAGGTCATAAATCGAATATATCGCAGGCTAACACCTGGAAACAAAATAATGCTACATTTTCCTATCTAACTGGGTCAAAATATTTTACTTCCTCTTGATACGCAATCCTTAAACCAAATCATTAAGCCTCTGCAAAAACTCTCCCCACCCACAACTAGCAAAATCTGACCTCTCGTAAAACTGACAATAACCTCTCATTGGCGAATAAATCGACAGCCCCTTCACACGTTCAAATCTCACACCTGAAGTCATATTTGCTAAAATTAATTGCGGTTCAACTTTAACAATCATCAAATCCATCACTTCATCAATAACCTGGGTTAATTCATCACTATTCCCAGCATATTTATCCCGTAAAACACTTAAAAAGTCATATAAATCTACAAAATCACTATCCTTAAAACGCACGGCTTTACGTTGAGCATGGTACAGCGCTTTCTCAGTATAAATATCTTCTTCTACCACCAATTGACGCAAAATATCTGCCAATCTTCCCAACGCCTCAGCTAGTTTTTCAACTACTCTCAAATTAGTCGCTGATTGAGTAATTTGAGTGACACTGCCCCGCGATTCTCCCTCATAGTAACGCCCGTACTCCTGTACAATTAACTTTGCCAATACTTCCGATGTCATTTCTGGATGGGCGGTTAAATTCTGCAAAATTGCTATGTAGGGATAACCTGTTAGGGGTTCTACCTCTTGCGATGCAACCATATAATTAGCATTTGTTCGCAACTGGTAAGCCACTTCCACCATGCCCATTAAACAGGCATCCATGCCAATTAAGCTAACTTTTTTACCCGTAATCGCTTCTGCTTCCTGAAAAGCCTGCTGAAGTTTGGCATTATCCAGGAAGTCTAAAGACGAATCATCAAAAGCGATCGCTCGTGAATCTTCATCATCTAGTTCCAGCACTTCCGTAATTGAGGAAAGGAAAAAAGCACGAGACAATCTTCGATTATTTCGGGTAAGGGAACGCACTTCATCTTCACTCGCCTGCACTTGAACACCACGCGATCGCGCAAAAGCATAGATGTCATCTTCTTTCCAACCAGTACCGTGATTCCACAAAATCACCGCGTAGTTTTCTGCGGGATAATTTTCAATTCCCCAAACAATAAAGTCTCGTAATGAGCGAGGATCGCCCGTATTCTGCTCTGGGATATTTTCAATTTGCCTGGGTTCTTCTGAAGGGCGAATATATATGCGGTATGTGTGTTCGCGGTCAGATAAAGTATCAAACTGCACCAAAACAGCCACATCTGGAGTAGACCCCACAGCTTCCATCTCTGCAATGTCTTGATAGCCTTGCGCCTCCATCGGAGCCATCAAGCGTTTACCTTGAAGTTGCTCGAAAACCTTGCCGTTGTCTCCGGCCATGTAGACCATCATAGTCCAGCGACGATTATTTTGAGTCATGTTTTAACATTCTGCATTTAAAGTTCTTCTTTTTATACAAATCTATCGCTGCGATTACCGCAAATTGCACAAATTATTAGTTGATGATTTTGCTTTTGAGTTCGGTAAGTAGTTCCTCTGCTTGGTTAACGTCGCGGCTATTAATAGCTGCTTTCAAGTTTTCTAAAGTTTCTAAGGGAGCAATGCGATTTTGTGAGGTGGGCAAGCAGGGGAGGCAGGGGAGGCAGGGGAGGCAGGGGAGGCAGGCAGGGGAGGCAGGGGAGGCAGGGGAGGCAGGGGAGGCAGGGGAAGAGAAAGAAATTAAGTGTATCTCAAGTATTTATTGTAGTAAAGATTACCAACTTCTCTCTTTACTCCCCCTGCTCCCCCTGCTCCCCCTGCTCCCCCTGCCCCAAAAAGCGATGATCTAACATTTTCGCGTTGCTCCCAGTTTCTAACAGTAGATTGTCAGATGTTTTATCTTGATTAATCACACGTTGCAGTCGGGTTATTTCTTCTTCCAACTGAAAAATCCGATTGGTAACAGCGTCTTCATTTTCATGCACTTTCGCTTCTTCAAGTTTCTGGTCTACCTCTTGTTGAGTCAAGCGATAAAAGCGGTCAAATGTCTTCTCTACAGGTTGTCCATCGGTGGTGATATCTTCTGCTAATACATGGAGAATACCATCATGGTCAACTTTGAACATACAATTAACCCGAACCTCCCCAGCCGGACGAGTAGTTGCTAGGTTGAGAACCACTTCACCGATAAATTCATTGTCCCCTGCAATTGGTCGTTCACCTTGATAAATGCGGAAGCGGATACTTTCTTGTCCGTCACGCTGAGTAGTAAAAGCTTGGGAACCCTTGCGCCACTTGGTAACTGGTATCGGTTCATTGGCACAAATAATCGCATCCATCTTGCTGTTAGCCAATTCAATTCCCAAAGACAAGGGTGTTATGTCCCAGAGTTTCACCTCCTCCCGAAGATAACCACATAATCTTGCCCCCTGAACCGCCGCACCTCTAGCTACAGCTTCGTCTGGGTTTACAGAATCGTTGATTGTCCAACCGTAGCGATCGCGCAGTGCTTCCTTAATAGCAGGTAATCTGGTTTGTCCACCAACTAACAATTTGGACTTTGGACAAAAAGAAGTTTATTCGCGAGTGTGACTCGCGAATAAATGAATGATTAATCTTGTTTATAGTGACGAGCAGAAAAAAGCATAGCCATCAGACCCCCAACAAATAGTAATATCAACTACAAAGTATCTTTGGGTAAATACTGATGGCTATGCCAAAATTTAATAACAATCAATTAATAGCGCAATTTCAAGATTTTAGACAAAAAATTTACAACTGTTTTTCTTCATGTAGCGACGCCTGTATGGATTTGTTGGATGCGCTTGCGGGTAATACGGGAGCCAATTCAATTGCGGAGTTATCTTTAAGTCCTTTGTTTCCCAGAAGCTATAATTCTATTTATAAAGCAATTCAAAAATCATTTAATACAAATATTCAGGAGAAGAACAATGAAGAAGAAGAACAAGAAGAACAAGAAAAACCCAATAACTTAATTAGGGTGGTATCTGAGTTAATTAAGCAACCACAACAACGCCCTTTTTACTTATTCGCTCTTGATACAACACCGCATCCGCGTCCTTACGCGAGGACTTTAGCTGAACGTGGGTATATTTACCAGCCAAATACTATCAAGGGTAACAAACCGATTAATATTGGTCATTCTTATTCGATACTTTCTATCTTACCAGAGAAAGAAACTGGGAATGCCGCCCCTTGGTCAATACCAATATCAGGAGAAAGGGTATCACTTGATAAAACTGGTGTTGATGTGGGTAGTGAACAAATTTCCTCAGTAATGTCTGATTCATCACTGCCCTGGCAGGAAAAATTGTGCGTCTTAGTAGCAGATAGCGCCTATAGTCAGCGTTCATTTCTGTTTGACCAATCCAAACACAAAAATGTGGTAGTGATAGCCAGAGTTCGTAGTAATCGAATTTTCTACCAATCTCCACCCGTTGATGAGTCAAAGAAAAAACGTGGTTGTCCAAAAAAATACGGTGAACGGTTTAATTTAGCTGATGTTGAAACTTGGCACTCTCCCGACGAGACAACACAAATTCAGCAGACAACCTGTAAGGGTCGTCTTTTAAACATCACCATACTCGCTTGGCATCAAATGTTGATGAGGGGAACCAAGCACCAAAAAATGTATTGTCATCCTTTTACTCTGCTCAGAATTCATGTGACTGATGATACTAATCAATCTCTCTGGAAACCAATGTGGTTAATTGTCATAGGTGAGCAACGTGGAGAAATCTCACCTACGGTTGCAAACCATTGCTATAGACAAAGGTTTGATATTGAACACATGCTGCGATTTAGCAAGCAGCGTTTGTTGATGACGCAGTTTCAAACTCCAGATGTTTTGCATGAGGAAAATTGGATACATTTAGTAATCCTAGCTTACGTACAGTTGTGGGCGGCAAGGGAGTTAGCAACACACTTACCCAGGCCATGGGAGCGTTATTTAGAACAAAACAATGATAAAATTGCCACTCCAAGTGTAGTGCAACGCGATTTTCAGAGAATTATTTCAGAGATTGGTACACCCGCTCGTTCTCCCAAAACCAGAGGAAATTCCATCGGTCGAGTTCAAGGTCAAGTTCAAACACAACGAACTAAGCATCCTGTTGTCAAGAAGAAGTCAAAATCAACACTCGCTAAAGTCAAAGCCGCATAAATTTTCTTAGGCTTTAGGCGTTTAACTCAGTCTGACTCAGTTTGTAAAATAACTGGGGTAATTTCTGATGACTAGTTTTTTGTTCGCGAGTGTGACTCGCGAACAAACTTCTTTTTGTCCAAAGTCCAAAACAATACTTGGTCAATGTCTGTGGCTTGCAACTTTGCTTCTTTCAAAGTTGCATCGCAGATATCTAAGGTGCGGTTGATAAAAGGTTGCACAAGTTTTTCTAACTCAATACGAGTTAATGTTGCTTCTAGCCCCAAATACTGTTTTTCTACAGCAAAAAGATTTGGAATACTAATTTGATACTCTGTGGCTTGGGTCAGTGCAATTTTGGCAATTTCTGCTGTTTTTCTGAATTGGGAACGCAAGCTATTATCTTTTGCAATAGGTAAATCTACACCATGCCGCTGCTTGAACGCTTTCTTCATCCAACTCATAATTGCTAAATCTAAATCATCCCCACCTAAATGGGTATCGCCGCTAGTAGCCTTTACCCGAAACAAACCATGTTCAAT
This sequence comes from Desmonostoc muscorum LEGE 12446, assembly GCF_015207005.2. Classification (GTDB taxonomy): domain Bacteria; phylum Cyanobacteriota; class Cyanobacteriia; order Cyanobacteriales; family Nostocaceae; genus Nostoc; species Nostoc muscorum. Next base: position 8,508,586 of record NZ_JADEXS020000001.1, on the reverse strand, counting down.
TCTCAGAATTGAAATATCAAATGTACCACCACCCAAGTCATAAACCGCGACTGTTTGGGGTTCTGTACCCAAGCCAAACGCTAAAGCCGCAGCCGTTGGTTCATTAATTATTCGACGAACCCGTAACCCAGCTAATTCTCCGGCTTCTTTCGTAGCCTGACGCTGAGATTCACTAAAATAAGCCGGAACAGTAATGACAGCTTGGGAGATTATTTTACCCAAAGTTGCCTCAGCATCTTCTTTCAGCTTACGCAGAACTTGGGCAGAAATCTGTGGAGGTGTAAAAAATTCTTCACCAACATAAACAGCAACTTTGCTCTGCTGCACTTCTGCAATAGTATAAGTAACTTGAGTTTGGTCGATGCGTACCCGTTCGTCACGAAAGGTACAGCCCATAAAGCGTTTTACGGAGTAGATGACTTGGTTGGGGTGAGTGGTGATGAAACCCAAAGCTGATTTACCGACAATGGGTTGATTTGTTTGGGTATCGAACATCACAACAGAGGGAGTGAGGCGATCGCCTTCTGAGTTAGACAAAACTCTCGCCTGTCCTGTGTCTGGTTCCCAAATTGCGATCGCTGAATTGGTTGTCCCTAAATCAATCCCTAAAATATCTACCTCACTCACCGTCTACTCCCCTTTCAATTTTAGATTTTTTAATATGTGTAGCAACTTAAACCAGAAGGTGTACCTACCCATAATTTAGTCTCTTTATGTTCACCAGTACTGATGGTCAGTGCTGTAACTCGATTTGCCCCTAAGCCACTATTATGGATATTAAATTCGTTGATTTTCCAGCTATTACCCTGACTTAGCAGACAAAATAGCCCCCTATCTGTCCCAACCCATAAACTGCTATTGTTCCTATCCCATACCAAGGCTGTTATGACTCGGTTTTCAAGCTCAGGTATTAGTTCCCAGTTGTCAACATTGCCTATGTATAACCCCTGACTTGTACCCACCCAAACCTGTTCTGACTCATCTCTATTAATTGCTAGTAGCGATCGCACATCTGCGCTACCTAAGTTACCAGTAATTGGAGTCAGTCCTTTTGTATCAGTTTTATATAGAACCCATTTGACATCTAAGAAGGTGCTGCAAGCCTCTTAATCATTAGCCTGATGAAGCAGATATTGAGTTTGGCAGTGGCACTAACCAGGGTTCGTTCAAAGTTCTTAACCAGAATTTTACAGCGCTCCATCCAAGCATTGGAGCGTTCGATCACCCATCTAGCTATTGCCGGAACAAATCCAGATTTTCCTTGTGCCGCTTTCTCTTGTTTTGAGGGTTTCGTAGAAAGTTGAAACTGAATTTTGGTCATGATCTCTGGGTAAATTCGCTCTAACTCCTGAGTCAAATATTCTGGGTGATACCCATGATCTAGCAGGATAGTAATCTTGGGAATATCGATAGGTTTTGACTTGAAGTAGTCGATGTTGAGAGTAAACATCTCAATTAATCCGGCATCATCCGAGACATTGGCGCGAGTACAGAGCGTAAAAAAGGGAAACCCAAGGGTGTCAATAGCCAAATGCCTTTTAATACCGTTGGTGGCTTTGTAGAAGCAAAAACCTTTCGACTCCACACTGGCGTTGCAGGTATTTTTCACTGCTTGGGAGTCAATGATGATCAATGTCGTCCAGTGCGGTTTTTTTTTTACCTGTTCACGCACTTGTCCATGTAAGACACTCATCAGTTCCTCAAATACCCCGGCTGCTCGCCACTGTTTGTAGTGCCAATATACAGTGGAATAAGGGGGGAGGTCTTTAGGTAAGTCTTGCCAATTGCATCCATTTTTTAGTTGATAGAGAATTCCATTGAAGATATCTCGCTTTGGCCAGTTGGTCGGTCGAGTCTGCTTCTTAGTCGGTAATATCTCTTGCAATAAGGGTTCAAAAATTTCCCATTCTGCATCAGTGAGGTTGCTGGAATACGCCATTAGTATTGGATTTTAGATGCTGAGGAGTACCTTAATTCAAAACCTCACAAGATGTCAAATGGGTTCTATAACAACAATCCTGCCGAAGTACCTAGCCAAACATGGTCTGTGACAGCTTGGGCAATTGCTTGCAGCCATCCCCTCACAGGTAGTACTTTGTTAGAAATTACTTGTACCCAAGCTGAATTTTTGTACTGATAGAGACCATCTAACCCAATTGCCCAGTAGCGATCACTTCCAGCAGTTAGGGTTAAAATTGGTTCAGAAATATTGGGCGCGGTTTGGAGTTCGTTCTGCTGTTTTAAGCCATGTAAACCACTACTCCAACTCGCAACCCAAACAGTTTCTTGGTCTTGGCTGGTGATGATGGCGCGGATATCTTGGCTAGCAAGTTGTCCATAGCGTCGCCAACTTTCGGTAAATAAGTCATATCGAAATAAACCTAGTGCCGTACCAATCCATAAAATAGAACGGTCTGCAAATTGCTGCACTGACAGTGCTTGCACTAAACTACTGAAAGTGGGTGGAGATTTTTCGCGGGAAGCTAACCCAATGACATCAGGGGGATTATCTGTTAAGTGCAAAAGTATTTGTTTGTTCTCTCCGCGCAACAGTCCATCATGAGTACCAATCCATACTTGATCGTCTCTACCTGCTAGCAAGCTGGTAATATTTGCATTAAATCGCTTTTCTGTCAATGGTGTCCAACCAGTTTCTGTTGCTAAACCCACCTGTCCGCCACAGGCTGCCCAAACTCCTTGCAGATGGGGAGCTAGGGCAGTAACTTCACCAGGAAATTTAGTATCAATTTTGTGCGATTTGTTCGTTGATAAGTCAATGCGTACCAGTCCACGAAAAGTTCCTAACCACAGGTTTTCACCTTGACGAGCTAGCGTGAGAACATCTGGCTGCACGCTGTCGCTAGTACGCACCCAACTAGCATTTTTGTCATTATAAACGCCTTGAGCATTGCACAGCCAAATATCATTTTCGTTGGCGATTGCCATTGCTCTTGGAGGAAACCCAGCAGGAGGTAATTCGATAGCGGGTTTGCGGTCTGGAGTGTTGATAGCATAAATACCGCTAGCAGTTCCAGCCCAAAGTTTACCAGTAGAGTCCAAAGTCAAACAACTTACCTTTACCTCGCCCAGAATGCGGTAAGGTCGCCAAGTATCATTTTTTAGATAATAAATTCCAAATTGTTCGTGAGCAGCCCAAACTTGACCTGCACCATCTACGGTAACTGCTAACACTGAGTTACCTGGCAAACCATGTTCGCTGGCATATCTAACAAATCGGTTTAATTCAAGCTTCCAGTGCAGTATCCCTCCCCCAGTCGCCAACCATAAATCTCCCTGTGTTGGGTCAAAAGCTAAAGAGCGAACATGGCGCTGACTTGCCAAGTTACTCCATTCTAAAAAGGCTTTATCGCTAGGTTGTTCTTGTTGCGGTGCAGTATCAGCAACGGGGATAGGCAAATCTTCTACCCCTACTGGTACTGGTAAATCAAGTTGATAGTCTTTACTACTCATAATCTCTTATTGCTGGTGAGTCCACTGCTGTAGACGGGTTTCCCGTCGCAGGCAAGTGGCGAACCCGAAGGGTGATACGCCCCCACTCCTCTTTTAATTTGTCTAACTCAGCCTGTAATTCGTAATTTTGGTCTTGCTGCTGTTCGATACATTGATTGAGAAAATTATGCCAGTGTTCTTGACTTTTTTGCTGTTGCTGCCAAAGTCCGTAACGTGAATCTTTATACAAACGTTCTGTTGCTTGCTTTAAATTTTGTAGCTGTCGGTTTAACGCTCCCTCCCAAATCTTCAGACGTTGGTATTGCTGTGTCAAGTTTTCTTGGGAGTTACGAGTTATCCAAACTACTCCCCAAGGTAATTCTTCTAAAACATCAGCTAAACTGGCAGTAGCGTCACTGCATAAACCCTGGAGATTAGCGAATAACTCTGCATCCTCAGCGTTGACATCAGGATCTAATAACCGAAAAATATGCTCTAATAGCATATCTTTCCCAATCGCTTCTGGGTCTTTTAGACTAAATTCTGTTGTTTGTTCTTCCTGGTAGAGAAAATTATCGTTTACAACATCCTGCTGTTGGGTGTCGTCTTCATCCTGGGTGAAACATTGAATTTGGCTGCGAAGGGAGGCAATTTCTGCTTGCAAGCGCATTGACTGGCGACGTAATGTACCAACTACCGCCTGAAATTCGTTGTAAGCTGCTGCGAGATTTGTTTCTAGTGGTGCAATTGTTTCGCGTGCAGTAGTAATTGAGGAGCGCAATTGTTGCAGTTGCATCAGTAACTTCTCTAATTCTGCTTGGGTAATTGCTGAGGTAGATGGGTAGTTTGTCATTAGGCGACACCTACTGTAGCCAAGGGTTGAGTTAGTCGATAGTAAGGCGGACTATAAAGACCATAAGCCAGACCTAAAGGGTTATTGTACTCCTCTATAAAATATCTGCGGG